>CAYZPY010000201.1:0-2511 GCA_964480425.1 uncultured Planctomycetaceae bacterium | reverse complement strand
GTTTTTTCACGTCTACTTACGACAATCATTTACAGACAAAGCAATTGGCTCCAGCGAAGGGGCTCTTTCGGCGAAGAAAATGTAAGGAGGTATGCGCCTTATTTGTTTTATTGAAAAAAACTATTTCGATTCGCGTATCTTATTTTGTAACACTTCACTCATATGCAATCAAAGGGTGGGAAATATTTAAAATCTCCGGGAATTCCGACTTGCGCGATGCCCCTGTTGCTGCGGCAGGCAGGTCTTTTGAAGATGGGTGAAATGTTATAAATATTTCTTTATATTCTTAATCATTTCTTTACAATCCATCGGATAACTCGCCCGTTTTGCGGCAGAAGCGGCCGGCACGTACGCCGTATTTGCACCGGAAGGGAAGCCAGGGATCCTTTTGTGTGTGCCAATTAATTAAGGAGCATTGATAATGTCGAAAAGCCGATTACTCGTGTCATGCCTTGTTCTGGCGTTTATGTCGCCGGCGGTCGAGGCCGGCGAAACCTCCGTAGAAGAGCTCAAGACGACAATCGAGTCGCTCAAGGCCAGGATAAAGGACCAGGACAGGCGCATAGACGAACTGGAGGCGCAGCAATCAAAGAACCAGGATCAACAGACGAAATTTCTCCATTTGTACAAGAAACTACAGCACAACGCCTCCGAGCACGACAGCGATTTCCGCGTTTACTGGGACGACGGGCTGCGTATGAAAAACGGTGAGGGATTCAAGATAAAGTTCGGCGGTCGTCTGATGTACGACATCGGCTGGATCGACGGCGACGACCTTGAGGACCATTCGGACCTGGCCGGAAGCGATTTCGACCTTGAAGACGCCGCCGACGTCCGCCGCGCCCGACTGTATTTCCAGGGCGACATCTACGAGGACCTGCAGTTCAAGCTCCAGTTCGACTTAGCCGACTGCGACGCCGACCTCAAGGACGCATACCTGAGGTTCAAAAACATTCCCTACCTCGGCAGCGTCACCATGGGTCACTTCAAAGAGCCGTTCAGTCTGGAGGAGTTGACCTCGTCTAAGTACATCACGTTCATGGAGCGGGGACTTCCAAACGCCATGTCCCCCGGGCGAAACGTCGGTGTCATGGCGCACAACTCCGTGCTGGACGACCGGATGACCTGGGCGGTGGGCATCTTCCGCGATGTGGACGACTGCGGGCAGGACGACCCCGAAGAGAACGACGAGGACGGCGGATACAACATGACCGCCCGCGTAACCGCCGCCCCGTGGTACGCCGAGGGCGGAAGGAAAGTTCTTCACCTCGGCGGCTCGTACTCCCTGCGCCATCCGCAGGAACAGAGCGTTCGTTTCCGCGCCAGGCCCGAAGCGCACTTCCTGGCCGAAAGATTCACCGACGTAACCTTCGGGGCCGAGTGGGAAAACAGGTTCGGCGCCGAGGCGGCCCTGGTTTGCGGACCGTTCTCTGCGCAGGCGGAATACATGGCCGTGGTCCCCGACGCCGGGGGCGAAGGCGACGTGTCGCCCACGCTCCAGGGCGCCTACGCGTACGTCAGTTACTTCCTTACCGGCGAGCACCGCAATTACAGTCCCTCCTCGGGGACGTTCAAGCGGGTCCGCCCCAAAAAGAACTTCCGCCAGGACGGCGGGCTTGGCGCGTGGGAAGTGGGCGCGCGATGGTCCTGGCTGGATTTCACCGATAATCCGCTGGAAGACACCGACGACGGCGCCAGGGAACTCAACAACGTCACGCTGGGCGTCAACTGGTATCTCAATCCCAACGTGCGAATAATGTGGAACTGGGTGCACCCCGTCGTGGAAGACGAAGGACCCGCGGACGACTGGAAGGAGGAGAACGACATCTTCATGATGCGCATGCAGGTGGACTTCTGAACCCGTCGGGGCGCTTCGCGGTTATTTCAGGGCCGGAACTTTCATTGCCGACCGGCATCGTTGTTTGCGGGACTTCTCACGTCCTGCGCAATCTTTCCGCGGGCGGGACACGGCGGAAGAAGGGCGTGCCGGTGGTCAGGCCTGCGGGGCGATAAGCAATCGCCGCCCCAAATAAATCCACCTTGACGAATACGCGTTTTGGGTGGAAGATACATGTAGAGCAAGCGGTGGGTATATCTGCCGGATTTGGCGTTTCCGGCATGGAGGACAAAATGGCGGACAGACTTTTCAGCACGTACCAGGTGGCCAACCTGCTGGGCGCGGCGTCCGGTGAGGTGTCCGACTGGATAGAAAAGGGCTGGCTGGAGAGCAAGAAATCGCCCGACGGGCAGGTCCGCATCACCGAAAACGCGCTTGTGAAGTTCCTTCGCGATCGAGGCGTGGACCTTGAGGCGTTGATGGCCAAGGTCGCCATAGACGAGGCCCGCAACGGCGAGATTGAAACCGCCTCCGAGCCCGCCGAACCCGCCGCAGGGCCCCAGCCGGTCCGGGCGCCGCAGGGACAGTACGCCGCGGAAACCCCTCCAGCCGCAGGCGACACCGACGGGCAGGTCGAAACACCCCCCGCCGAAATCCGCACCGGGTCCTCCTTT
>CAYZPY010000200.1:0-2590 GCA_964480425.1 uncultured Planctomycetaceae bacterium | reverse complement strand
CCAGCACGTCGATGACGTTGTCGGAGGAGTCCTCGTCGACCGTGGCCGAGTCGTCGTTGGCGACCGGGGCATGGTTGGGTGCGAGTTCGAAGACGATGTAGCCGAACTGTTCGGTGGTGTGGCTGCGCTCGCTGTCGCCTATCTGGTCCTCATCCACCGCCAGGTTGATCTGCGAGGCGGTAACCGGGTCGGCGCCGTAGAGTATCGCCCTTCCGCCGTCGGCGCCGTCCATTGCCGCCTGTGACAGTATCGCCACGGTCGGGTCGCTCAGTCCGGCGATGGAGTAACTGTAAGGCGGAGAGTTGGTCACGCCCTGCACGGTGTCGTCGCCCAGAGCGGCGGTGTAATTAACGTTGCCGGCCGTGCCGCTGCCCGCCTCTATGACCACGTATCCGATGGTTTCGTCGTTTCGCGTGGTGTCGCTGTCCTCGCCCACGTGCTTGCCGACGTACAGGTTGCTTCCGTCGGGCGGGCTTTGCCTGTCGCCACCGCTGCACCAGAACTGCGACCAGTCCGTGTCGTTGTGACTCATCACCTGCCCCAGGACCACCGGGTTGGTGTAGCCCTGCTGGTAACTGCGCGACTCGCCATTCCATGAGCCCTTGTAGTCGGTGACCGTGGAGGTGTACTTGACCGCCTCCATGGTCACGCCGTCGGAGGCCTCGGTGTACACGCCTTCCTCTACCACCATGTAATGCACGTCTATGCCCGCCACCGGGTCGCTGCTTCCGTCGGCGCGGTCAAGTTTTACCTCGAAGCCGCTCCCGGTGGCGTTGCGTATCCTCACCGCCAAAGGCGGAGCGGAACTGTCATAATTGGGCGTGGCCACCACCACCATGGATGAGTACGATCTGCTTAGGTTCACGGGGATCCAGGCGGTGTTGTCCACGTTGCTGACCGTACCCGTCTCGAACGGACCCTGGGCGGCCGCCTGAACGTCCACGTCGACCGTGGCGGTGTCGTATCCGCCGTTGCCGTCGGTGACGGTATAGGTGAACGAATCCGCCCCCGTGTAGCCCGCTTCGGGGGTGTAACTGACGTCGGTTCCGTTGTTGACCACCGATCCGTGCGTCGGCTGGGTGACGCTGTCGACCGTGAGCGTGTCGCCGGAGTCCGGGTCGGTGTCGTTTGCAAGGACGTTAATTACGTTGTCGGCGGTGTCCTGGTAGACCGACGCCTGGTCGTCCATCGCCTCGGGCGAAAGGTTTTCCGTCGGGTCGAACACCACGTAGGCCACCTGCTCGGTTATGTGCCCCCGCTCGGAGTCGCCTACCTGGTCCTCGTCGATGGCCAGGTCCAGCTGTGATGTGGTGATCGGCGTGTCGCCGTACAGGGCCGCCCATCCGCCGTTGCCCCCGTCCATGGCGTTCTGAGAGATAACCGCCAAGGCGGGATCGGACAGTCCGGAAATGGAATAAGAATACGGCGGGGAGTTGGTCATGCCCTCGACGCTGTCGGCGCCCAGCGCCGCGACATAGTCCAGGCCATCTATGTTCCCGCTGCCCGCCTCCAGAACAATGTATCCTACGGTCTCATCCACGCGTGTGGTGTCGCTGTCCTCGCCCACGTGCTTGCCGGTGTATATGGAAGAAGAAGAGGGAGGATTACCGCTGTTTCCGTCGGAGCACCAGAACGTCGACCACGAAGAATCGCTGTAACTCATGACCTGCCCGAGCACCACCGGGTCGGTGTAGCTCTGCTGATAGGTCTGCTGTTGGCCTGCCCAGGAGCCGCTATTGTCGGTGACCGTGGAGGTGTACTTGACCGCCTCCATGGTTATGCCGTCGGAGGCCTCGGTGTACACGCCTTCCTCGGCGACCATGTAATAAATGTCGTAGCCGCTCAGCGCGCCGCCGCCGGGCTGCTGGACCATCACGTCAAAACTGTTGCCCGTGGCGTTCTGTATTCGCGTCACCGCCGGCGACATGGAGTTGTCGTAGCCGGCCGAGGCCACCACCACCATGGAACCGTAAGTGTCCGAAAGGGTAATGGTCTGCCAGTCGCTGCCGATGTCGGCCAGCATGCCGACTTCTATGTTCGGACCGCCGTCCAGCAGCAGGCGCGGCTCCAGCGGCTCCATGCCGTGCCACACCATGCCGTCATACTGTGGCAGTTCGTCCGTGCGGTTGTTGTTGGTCAGGAAGGATTTGGTTTTGCGCCACCACTTGCCAAAAGCATTCGGTTGGGACATGATGCACCTCTATATGGGTTAGTTTGAATACGCCACTTGAACTTCTCCGCTGAAACGATCCATTTGCCGTCCATTAGTAAAAAAAAAAAAAAAAAAAAAATGAAAAAAAAACCTGATTGGAAAAAATGCTTTTACTCTAACCCCCTGTAATGAAGGGTCGCGTAGAGCGTATATACTAAAACCCCGATTTTTGCAACCAAAAAATGGGTAAAATGACAAAAAAATTCAGCAACAATTACAGGTGAAAAGGTTTTTTGGATTATCAACCAACCCGCGCAATATTTGCAAATAAGCATGGCGAAATATCGTTAAATCGTCTTAACACTGGAATTAAACAGGATGATAATAATTCAAACTGTGGGGTTTTTTCACAAGTTCATTCATAACAAGGCCCTCCCT
>CAYZPY010000199.1:0-2651 GCA_964480425.1 uncultured Planctomycetaceae bacterium | reverse complement strand
CCTTCAACCACCACAGCCCCGCAAAAATCCTTACAAAGCAAATAGCTCGGACATGCCGTTCCTTCTTGCATTCGTCGCCTCGGAGGCGATAATCTACGGACCGAAAACGCAATCGACGCTAATCCGAACTAAAGGAGCCAGTCATGAAACTCGGCGTGATGGGAGCACTGTTCGGCGGCATGAAACTCGACGACGCGCTGGACTACTGTGCCCGCCTGGGGCTTGACGCGATAGAACTCCCGGCCGGATGCTACCCGGGCGACCCGTGGGGGCTTTCGGGCATCCACCGCAGCAAGAACAAGGTCAAGGACCTCAAGCAGAAGATTTCCGATCGCGGTCTGGAGGTCCACGGCATAGCAGTCCACGGCAATCCGGTTCACCCGGACAAGCGTATCGCCAACGCCCACGCCAAGGCGCATCGCAACGCCGTGCTGCTGGCGGCCGAGTTCAATACCGTAGTGGTGAACTTTTCCGGCTGTCCGGGCGGCGGGCCAAACGACCGAACCCCCAACTTCGTGACATGCCCCTGGCCTGACGACTTCGCGCAGGCAGCAAAGTACCAGTGGGAAAAGGTCATCATACCCTTCTGGAAAAAGGAAAACGACTTCGCCGCAAAACACGGCGTCAAGATCTCCTTCGAGGCGCACCCGGGCATGACCGTGCACAATCCCGAGGACATCGTCCGCCTCCGCGAGGCGGCCGGGAAGAACCTCGGGGCCAACCTCGACCCAAGCCACTTCTTCTGGCAGGGAATCGATCCGGTAGAGGCGGCGCGCTTCCTCGGCCGGAACAGGTGCATCTTCCACGTTCACGCCAAGGACTGCGCCATCGACCCGCACAACTCGGCCATCACCGGCAACCTTGACATCAAGTCCTACGGCGACGAGAAGCGCCGCTCGTGGATTTTCCGCACGGTGGGTTACGGGCACGGCGACGAGTTCTGGAAGCCGTTCGTCTCAATGCTGAGGACATACGGGTACGACGGCGTGCTGAGCATCGAACACGAGGACTCGCTGATGAGCATGAACGAGGGCTTCGAAAAGGCCGTCGAATATCTAAAGGACGTCATCCTCCGGCAGAAGCCCGGCGGGGCGTGGTGGTTCTAATAAGCAGGCAACAGGCATTAGACAACCGTCATTAAACATCGCGCGACGGTCGGCGCATCCGGAAACGTGGAAACACGTGCAAATGTGAATAATATCGGCACTGCATATGGTTAATGAGCAGGACAATTCGGTTGACTGGCGGGAATTGCTGGCGGAATTGCTGCCGCTGATGGGGCATCGCAATTTCATAGTGGTGGCCGACGCTGCTTATCCGCTGGGGAGCAATCCCGGCATAACGACGGTGTGCACCTGCCAGGGGCAATTGGAGGTTCTCAAGACGGTGCTGGAGCGAATCGCTGCCGCGGCGCACGTCCGTCCCGTCGTGCACCTGGACAGGGAACTGGAATTTGTGCCCGACGCCGACGCGCCGGGCGCCGATGAGTATCGCGCCCGACTGGCCGGGGTGATCGAGGGCATGGAAGTCCATCGCCGCCCGCACGAGCAGATCATCGCCGAGGTGGACGAGCGGGCCGAGATGTTCGACATCTTAGTGCTCAAGACCGACATGACGATACCCTACACGTCGGTCTTTATCGAACTGGACTGCGGATACTGGTCGGCGGATAAGCAGGACCGGCTTGAGAAAAGACTTACCTGAATCCGCACACTTGAGGCGGGCGGGGCGCTCGGCGGAGGCATTTCTAACGTGACATACAGTTGACATCGCCACCGGCGGGGTGCAAACTTATCGCCGTAAGCGAAATACGCAGATAACCCTGGTCGGGGAGTCGGCATGTTTTCGAAACGCGGCATTACGCTGGTGGAACTGCTGATAGTTCTGGCCGTTATGTCGCTGTTGCTTATTGTTCTGGTTCCCGCACTGTCGACGGTCGCCGGTTACGCGCGCCTGGCGTGCTGCGCCGGTGCGATGCGCGACGTGCACTCTGCGGCGATGACTTACGCCGGGATGAACTCCTGCCGCATGCCGCCGTTCGCATTCAGCGATTACCGCGGCGACCTTCCGCTTTCGGGTCACTGGGGCGGTTCCGACCCCGCCGACGACGCCGGCGCGTTCGGGCGCCTCGGCGTGGAGTACGTTAACCTCTGGGCACTGAAGCGCGACGAACTGATATCCGCATCGGCGCTTGTGTGCCCCGGCGCCCCGGCCCGGACGCAAAACGGGCAGGAGAGTTACTTTCACTACACGCGGCGTTACAGCACCTACTGCCTGCGGTTTCCATACAGCCGGCAACTCTTCGACGGCGCCGCCGGACTGTGGCATAAGATGGGCTTTGCGGTTTACGGCGCCAAGGCCGGCGGAATGTCCGAGCGCGTGGGGAAGTACTACCAGAAGGTTCCGCAGGTCGAGATTAACCGCAGTTATCGTCTTTTGCCGCCCGCCGACGCCGGCGACGGGGTGTACGACGTGGCGTCCGACGCCATGCTGTCCGACGCGTTCTGGCGGCGCGAGTATTTCTCGCCCGCACCGGACTCGGCGCCCGGGCGGGCGTGGGACGTTCGCGCCGGGCGGCGTCACCGCACCGTGTTCACCGTGCTGTACGGCGACGGGGCGGTGAGGCGCATCGGCGACGACGGGACCGTCGC
>CAYZPY010000198.1:0-2728 GCA_964480425.1 uncultured Planctomycetaceae bacterium | reverse complement strand
CCACGTTGGTCAGCGAGGGCGTGGCCAGGGTCGTGGTCCCGCCGGTGACGTTCAGATTTGTAATTGCGCCGCCGGAGGATGCGTTGAAACTGGTCGTGCCTGCTGTGTTGACCGTTGCGGCGGTCAGGTCGCCGTCAACGGTGAGTGTGCCGGCGGCCTCGACGTTGACAATTCCACCGGACACGTCCAGCGAGTTGCCCGTGGTGACGTTCACCGTTCCGTCCACAACCTCAAGCTGCCCCGCCGCGCGCGCGGCGTTAACGTTGACCGTGCCGGAGTTGTCGATAACGGCCTTGTTCTCCGCCGTGGGGAAATCGTTTCCGGTGTTGCCCGGGTCTTCGATCCACGTGGTGTCGCCCCAGTTTCCGGTCGTTCCGTCCCATGTAAGCGTGGAAGATTCGGCCGCTATTATCGTCAGCGTTCCGCCGCTGTCCACGTCCACGAAGTACTTCTGATAATTGGTCCCGCCCACGTCGGCAAGGTCGGCATATTCGTACGTTCCGGCCGGGATGACGTCGAAACCGGCAGTGGCGTTTCCGACTGTCACTCCCAGCACCGATACGTCGTTGAGGAGTTCGTACTGGGCGTAGTTGTCATCGTTGTCGCCGTCGGAATAGACCGAACCGTCGGTGCTGTCGTGCAGTTTGATTTCGAACGAAGCGTCGAAATCGCTGATGTCGTCGCCTATCCTTATCGTTCCGTGGATATTTTTATCATCAGAGGGTTCTCCACCGGAGAACAGCGTTCCCGTGAAACCGCTCAGGTCTCCGTTGAAGACCACCGGCGCGTTATATCCGATATCATCGTGTCCGCCCCAGATGTTGATGGTGGCGTCGCCGCTGAGGTCGGCGTTGATATTCATCGCCCCGTGGGGGTCAACCAGGTTTCCGGGGGCGAACAGAACCGTTCCCGTTGCGGTCCAAGTTCCGTTCCAGTCAATCGTCACGCCCGTGCCGCCGGTGTTTACTCGCGAACTGTCGTACAGGGCAAGATTGACCGTATATTCGCTGGAAGCCCAGCTCTCCAGCGTGTCGTCAAGAGTGGCGCCGTTATCCAAATGGAGTTTGTCGCCGCCGAAGGTGTCCGTGGTGTCGGGAACCTCCAATGTAAATCCGTCGGCGAAATACTCGTTGCCTGCCGATGGGGCCTGGTTGTCTTCCCACGTGCCGGCGTCGTTCCACAAACCGTTTTGTACGGCCTTTATGTCAGCCGCGCTGGCCGCACCACTCCCAAGGGCGAAAACAAGCCCAAGGGCCAACATTAATGTAGTTATCTTCTTCATCTTCATCGCCTGCGCTCCTTTTAAGAAGTTCCAAATTCCTGTTGCCGATCCGCCCCGCCCGCCATGGCGGGACAGTTTTACAGATTGAGTTTGCTTCAGGCATGGTATAAAAATCTTCATTATATATACCGCGTCCTGCGTTCAACCGCGGTCGGTAACCGCCCACGGTCGTCTAATAAACCGGCGGCCACCCCATTTCTACGGGCGGCCGCCGTTCCTTTCTCTCTGTGTGGGGTCCGTCCCCCCACGCACCTTCTATTGCCTCTTGCGGCGGACAAGCACGCCAAGACCGCCCAGGCCTATCAATGCCAGCGTCGCCGGCTCGGGAACCACGCCGGTTACAACACCGTCGGCGTACCCGAGGTAATCGGTGCCCTGTGTGGCGGCGCCACCATCCTTTACGAGCGCTTCGGTCCATGATCCGCTTACATCCAAATTGGTGTCAATATCATAAACCGTCCACGTGTCGTTTGCGTCACCGGTGTAAACGGTTCCGGTCAGGTCGATGGTCAACGTGCCGGATTTTTCCAGGTCGCCGCCCGTATCGGTGGCATCTGCATCTATTGAAAGCGTGGCCATGTCACTCACGGTCACGCCGTCGAGTATGACCTTGGCATCAGCTACAGTTTCGTTGCTTCCGGTATAGCCGCCGCGAATCTTCAGGGTCCCGCTTGTATCGATAACCGAGTCCACAAACTTGACGGGATCCTGAACCGTATTATTTTTCAAGTCGCGGGACTGGAAAAGCAGGGTTTTTCCGGAAGCACCGAACGAAAGACTTCCGTAAGTTGTCGTGCGAACTACCCATCCCCAGTAGGTCTCAAAAGTTGAATCATCCTTCACAACAAAATCGCCCTGTGCGGTCTGGGCGTTGTTATAGTGGTCGTACCTGAACAATCCGCCGTTCATTTCCACCGTCGCGCCCTCTAGCGTATTGTCTAAACGATCCGATACTTCTCCGTGTATCCATGACTGATCAATTAAGAATGTGCCGCCACTGTTTATGACAATAGTGTCTCCATCTGCGACAGCTTCCTCGGCGGGTTTGTATTGTATCGCATGTCCTATGTTGACCGTATCTGCGCCGGTCGAATAGGGCGAATCACCGCTTCCGGCGTCGCCGCTTGTCCAGGTTCCGTCGCCAACGGTATCATTGTAGTCGCCGTCTCCAGCAGAAGTATACGTGTACGCTGTCGCCGCGCTGTTCAAGGCCAGCACGAGGCCTGCCGCTGCGAGAATTAGAAGTAATTTCTTCATAATTCTGCTCCTTTCTTACGTGATTAAAAACTTCGGCTCTCGTTTGTTATCCGGGTATTGTCTTACCCGTATATCCGAATTGTTTGGAATTATAGTATACCACAAATTTCAGATTTTGCAAGGGTAAATCTTAAAAGAGCTATTTGCTTTGTAAGGATTTTTGCGGGGCTGTGGTGGTTGAAGGACACG
>CAYZPY010000197.1:0-2819 GCA_964480425.1 uncultured Planctomycetaceae bacterium | reverse complement strand
GGTGGGCGTCTTGCCAAGTTCGCTGGCGAGTTTTACCCGCTGCGCCTCGCCGCCCGAGAGCGTGGTGGACGCCTGTCCCAGTTCCATGTAGCCCAGTCCCACGTCGTTCAGCGCCTTTAGAAGCTGCTTGACCTTTGGGAAGTTGCCGAAGAATCCGTACGCGTCTTCGATCCGCATCTTCAGCACGTCTGCGATGTTCTTTCCGCGGTACCTCACCTCGAGCGTTTCTCGGTTGTAGCGGCTGCCCTTGCACTCCTGGCAGGTGACGTATATGTCCGGCAGGAAGTGCATCTCGATTCGCTTGGTTCCCTGTCCCTGGCAGGCCTCGCAGCGTCCGCCCTTGACGTTGAAGCTGAACCGCCCCGGCTTGTATCCGCGGATGCGCGCCTCTCGCGTGCGTGCGAACTGGCGTCGGATGTGGTCGAACACGCCGGTGTACGTGGCGGGGTTCGAACGCGGCGTGCGCCCGATGGGCGACTGGTCTATCTCGATGACCTTGTCGACCAGCCCGACGCCCAGGATTTTGTCGTACCGCCCGGGGCGGTCGCGCGATGTATACAGGCGCCGGCGCAGTGCCCGCAGCATGGTTAGGTTCACCAGCGTGCTCTTTCCCGAACCGGACACGCCCGTGACGCACACCAGTCCGCCCAGCGGGAACCTCACGTCAATGTCCTTGAGGTTGTTTTCCCCGCAACCGCGTACCTCCACGCATTTCTTGTGCGAGACGCACCTTCGTCGGGCGGGCAGCTCGATGTTCATCCGCCCGGCCATGTAACGCCCGGTTATCGACTCCTCGCTGTTGCATATGTCCTTGACGGTGCCCTGGGCGACGATCCTGCCCCCGTGCTTTCCGGCGCCGGGTCCCATGTCGAGGATGTTGTCGGCCGAGCGTATCGTCGCCTCGTCGTGCTCGACGACGATGATCGTGTTGCCCATGTCGCGGAGATGTTTGAGCGTACTTATCAGGCGGCGGTTGTCGCGCTGGTGCAGGCCTATGGTCGGCTCGTCCAGCACGTAGCACACGCCCACCAGTCCGCTTCCGACCTGTGTGGCCAGGCGTATCCTCTGCGCCTCCCCGCCCGAGAGCGTCGCGGCGGTGCGATCGAGCGTGATGTAATCCAGTCCCACGTCGGCAAGGAATCTCACCCTGTGGCGTATTTCGCGGATGATGGGCTCTGCTATGCGGGATTTTTCCTTGTCGAGTTTCAGCGTGTCGCAGAAATTCACCGCCTCGGTGATGCTCATGCGCGTAAGGTCGTGTATGTTTTTTTCGCCCACGGTGACCGCCGTCGACGCCCGGTTGAGCCGCCCGCCCCCGCAGGACGTGCAGGGCTGCTCGGAAAGGTACGAGTGAAGGCGCCGCTTGACGTATTCGCTGTCGGTATTGCGCCACCGACGGGTGAGGTTCGGTATGACGCCTTCCCACCGGTCCGGGTCGTCGGCGTCGCCGTGCATGAGGATTTCCCGCTGGTCGGCGGGAATCTCCTCGAACGGCGTGCCCGGCGAGACGCCGTAGTAACGGCAGAACCTGCGCAGCCGGCGGTTGTAGAAGATGTTCATCCGTTTTCCGCCCCGACGCCATGCGTCGATAGCGCCCTTGGTCAGCGGAAGCGTCTTGTCCGGAACGATAAGGTCCGGGTCGAACTCCAGTATCGTTCCCAGCCCGTCACAGTCTTTGCACGCCCCGTACGGCGAGTTGAACGAGAACATCCGCGGGGAGAGTTCCTCCAGGTTCGCCTGAGGATGCTCGGGGCATGCGTATGTGGCGCTGAACAGCCAATCGGTCCATTTTGATTTTGCGTCGGGGGATTTTTGGGCGCGTTTGGATTTTTTCTTCTTTGCGTCGGGGGACGACTTGCCCGCCTCGTACGTGATTATCACCAGCCCGCCGGAGAGACCCAGCGCCGTCTCGACGCTGTCGGACAGGCGTATGCGGGCCGATTCCCGAAGCACCAGCCGGTCGACCACCACATCGATGGTGTGCTTTTTGTTCTTGTTGAGTTTCGGCAGGTTGGACAGGTCGTAGATAACGCCGTCTATCCTCGCCCGCACGTAGCCCTCCTGTCGGACGTGTCGGAGGGTCTCTTCGTGCAGGCCCTTCTTTCCGCGGATCACCGGGCCCAGAACCATGAACCGGGTGTTTTCCGGAAGCGTGAATACCGAATCGACAATCTGGCTGACGGTCTGCGAGGTTATCTCCCGGCCGCATATCCAGCAGTGGGGGCTGCCCACGCGTGCGTACAGCAGGCGGAGGTAGTCATAAATCTCCGTTATCGTCGCCACCGTGGAGCGCGGATTGTGCCCGCCGGTGCGCTGCTCGATGGCCACGGTGGGCGGCAGACCCTCGATGTGCTCAACCGCTGGCTTGGACTGCTGCTCGAGGAACTGGCGTGCGTAGGCAGAAAGCGACTCCACGTACTTCCGCTGACCTTCGGCGTAGATAGTGTCGAACGCCAGCGAAGATTTGCCCGAACCGGATATGCCCGTGACGACCGTGAACTTGTCGCGCGGGATGCGAACGTCTATGTGCTGTAGATTGTGCTCTGCCGCGCCCAGAATGACTATCTGACGGGCCCGGACGGACTCCCGTCGGATCGGTCCGGGGTCCGACGCGGCGGTCCGGCGGCGTGGCTTCTTCTTTTCGGCCCGCCTGCCGGAGGGGTGGGTTGTCTTACGCTTCCTGACCATGGGTATATAAGCCGTTCATTATAACCTCCGCCGGGCGAAATGTGCAATCGCTGTGAAAATGGCAGGAATTCAGGGATGAGCTTGTCCCCAAAAACTGAGCGCTGGTGTAAGGTGTAATCGTCTCCGGGTAC
>CAYZPY010000196.1:0-2835 GCA_964480425.1 uncultured Planctomycetaceae bacterium | reverse complement strand
CCCACCAGACGGGCATGGGCAACATGGTCGGCACCGGCGACCAGGGCACGCCCGGATACCGCGGGACGATAAACAGCAACTGCGTCACCATCGCCGAGGCGCTGCGCCGGGCGGGATACGCCACTTACATGTCCGGCAAGTGGCACCTGACCGGGCGCAAAAACAGGGACCACTGGCCCTGCCAGCGCGGATTCGATCATTACTTCGGCACCATCAAGGGCGCCGGCAGCTACTACGATCCGCCCACGCTCCAGCGGGACAACGAGCCGGTCAAGACGGGCGACGGTTTCTACTACACCGATGCCATCAGCGACAACGCCGTCGGATACATCAACGAGCATTTTCGCGGGGATGGAGAAGGCCCGTTCTTCATGTACGTGGCCTACACGGCGCCTCACTGGCCTCTGCACGCACGCGACGAAGACATCGAAAAATACCGCGGCAAGTACATGTGCGGCTGGGACGAACTCCGCCGCCGGCGCTACGAGCGGCAACTGAAGATGGGCATCATCGACGAGCGGTGGAAACTCTCCCCGCGGTTCGAACTTTCACCCGCCTGGGACGACCTGGACATTAACAGGAAGTACCCGTACTTCAAGTTCGCCAGGAAGGACCTTCCGGGCACATTGGAAGAGCACATGGACCTTCGGATGAGCATCTACGCCGCGCAGGTCAGCGTGATGGACGAAGGCATCGGGCGAATAGTGGACGCCCTGTCGCGCAATGGGCAACTGGAAAACACGCTGATACTGTTCCTCTCGGATAACGGCGCGTGCGCGGAGAACGGTCCGCTGGGCTACACTCACGGCAATCGCGTCCTGGCCGACATCGGCAAGCCGTCCTCCGAGGCGGGTTACGGATTCAGTTGGGCCAATGCCTCCAACACGCCGTTCCGCCTGTTCAAGTGGTGGGACCACGAGGGCGGCATCGCCACGCCGCTGGTGGCGCACTGGCCTGGCGGTATCGCCGGCGCGGGCGAGTTGCGACACCAGGTGACCCACATAATCGACGTCATGCCGACGTGCCTGGATCTGTCGGGCGCGGAATATCCGACCGAGTACAAAGGACATAAAATTCACCCGCCCGAGGGCGAGAGCCTGGTATCGGCGTTTGAGAACAAAAAGCAAAATGATCGCACGCTCTACTGGGAACACGTCCGCAGCAAGGCGATCCGCAGTGGAAGGTGGAAACTCGTGTGCGCCGCCAGGCCCACTCATCGCGGCATCGGCGGATACAAGCCCGGGTCGTGGGAACTTTACGACCTTCAGGCCGACCGCACCGAACTGCACGACCTGAGCGACGAATACCCCGACAAGGTCGCCGAATTGCTGGACGACTGGCATGAATGGGCAAAGCGAGTAAACGTGCTGCCGTATCCCAAAAAATTCGGCAGATAATTTTCACCCGAAGTAAACGGGGCGTATTCGCTCCGCGCGGCGTATCATTATTACGGATTCCGGATGACCAAAAGACTTACAAAACACCAGGCGGCGCTGCTGAACGTCGTGATGCTGGGCGTTCTTCTGGCCGCTGCCGGCTCGGCGTGGACACTGGTGTACCTGCGCCGCACCGCGCGCGTCGAGGCCAAAAAACGCGGCGCCGAGATCATAGGTAAAATCAAATCGAAGGGACTGGGCAATTACTGGCCTGGGCGGAATCCCCGTGTCCTGTGGTACCTGGTCAGCAGCATAGACGGACGGGCGGTCGGCTGGAAGAGGGTGTCAATAAGCCCGGCCGACGGAAAATACCGGGGCAGTGATTTGTTCGTGCACGAGGGCGCCGGTTTCAGCAGTGAGGAAAACTGGCAAATCAGTTCGTCGCTGTCTGCGGGGCGGTACGAGGGAATCACGCAATCGCCCAGTGGGTACCGGCGGACGAATATTACGCTTAACGGCGGTAAATTGACCGTGTCACAGAATGATCGCATCGCACAATCGCCCGTCCCGGAGAATTATATCCCCGAGGGCGTTTTCAGGGTGGTCCTTGGCGAGGTGTCCGCTGGGGGGCGAGTTGCCGATTTCAAAATGGTGTTCAACGACGAGGCCTTCGAGGGCGACGAGGTGAATTTCCGCAACGTGATAATATCGCCGCAGGGGAACGGCAAGGTGGTGGTGAACTTGCCGGGCAAGTCTGTCAATACGTATTGGCTGGACGAATCCGGACAGATATCGAAAATAAAAATGCGGACCGAGGGATTAATCCTCGAACTGGTGCCCAGGAGCACGCTGGAGAATAATTTCCCCGGCCAGTTCCGCGGGGAACCGACGATTCTGCGATTAGATCAGATAACGAATTAACGAGACTGCCCGACGGGCGGGTCAACTAATCAACGAATCATTCATCTCACCGGCTGGAGGTTCTTTTCGCGCAGTTCCTTTGCCTGTTCGATGAGTTTCTCCTCCGGGATTTCCCGGCGCGGTTCCAGTTCGAAGTGGAGGTATCGTTTATCGTGGTATGTCCACGGCGCCATTTCGCTCAGCAGGTCGAATGGCGGAATCTCGTACACCGGAGGCGTGATGTTGCGGTGTGTCTTTAGCGTTTCGTATCCTGACATGCTCAGGATGATGTCGTAGTCGCCGTACCACTTGAACGGCATCGTCAGGGGCGTGCGCCCGACCGGCACGTGAGACACCTGCACCAGCGCACCGGGCGGTGTGGAGGTTATTTTCATCTCGCGCTCGACGCACCCGGCGCAGGCGACCGCCGCGACGCTCAGGATATAAAAGCATCTCGTCACGAGGGTATTATTGTCCGCCCCGTCGGGGCGATACAAGACAATTTTGGAGCTATTTGCTTTGTAAGGATTTTTGCGGGGCTGTGGTGGTTGAAGGACAC
>CAYZPY010000195.1:0-2860 GCA_964480425.1 uncultured Planctomycetaceae bacterium | reverse complement strand
GGTGGCGGCGTTCGTTGCGGCGGTGATAATCGGTTTTATTCCCGATTACCGCCCGGCGGGCGGATTCGCGCTTATGGGCGGACTGGTGCTGGGGGCTGCGGTTACGTGGATGTTCTGGGGCTGTTTCGCTCGCGGCAGTTCGTGGAGTTATTGGCTGGCGCTGGTCGCCAGCGCAGTGGCTGGGGGGGGGAGCATAATGCTGTCCGTGGGCAGGGCGTATTTCGGATGGGGACCGGGATGGGCCCCCGAAGGTCCCTGGCCCGTGGTGTCGGCCGCTGTTTCGCTTTGTGCCTTTGTGCTTCTGATTGTGCCGAGTACTCGACGTCATTTCAAATCTTTGTCCGCTGCCCGCCTCGCGCGGGCGTGATTGCTTGGGAATTCGCCTGAACATTTCTAAGCAGCCGGAACCGGCTCCAGTCTTGCCTGCGGGGAAGGCTGGGGCGGGGGCGTCCTGGTGTGCAGTTCCTCGCCGAATCGCACCAGGCGGGCGCTGTTAAACACCACGAACGTAGCGGCGAACATGTGCAGGACCGCACCCGCCACCGGCTGAATCAGGTCAAGTCCGGCCAGGATCTCGAAGCCGACTATGAACAGAATCCCGAATATGAGATTCTGATGGATAATGTTCAGTGTTCTTCGACTGAGTCGAACCAGGAAGGCGAGGCGGCGCAGGTCGTTGTTCATAAGCGCCACGGTGGCTGAGTTGATGGCCACGTCGCTTCCGGCGGCGCCCATTGCGATGGAGAGGTCTCCCGCCGCCAGTGCGGGCGCGTCGTTGACGCCGTCGCCGACAACAGCGACGGTGTGTCCCTTTTTCCTCAGCGCGTCGACCAGTTCAAGTTTGTCGGCGGGGAGGACCTCGGCCTGCACTTCCGTGCAGCCCATTTCGCCCGCCACGCGCCTCGCTACCGACCATCGGTCGCCGGTAACCATCACCAACTCGCGTATGCCCAGGGAGTGCAGTTCGTCGATGGCCTGTCGCGCCTCGCGCCTGGTGCGGTCTTCCAGACCAAGCCAGCCAAGCAGTTTGCCGTCGCGGACCACGTAAAAGATGCTCAGCCCCTCGGGCTGGCGGTACTTGGGACCCTTCACCGGCGAAAAGTCTATTCCTTCGTCCATAAGCCAGCTGTGCTTTCCGACGATTATTTCGCACCCGTTCATCCTGGCGCGCACGCCCCTTCCGGAGACTTCCTCGAAATTTTCCGGCGTGTCTATTCTTACGTTTGCCTTTTTGGCGGTGGCTACCACCGCACGTGCAATGGGGTGCTTCGAGAGATGTTCCGCCGCGGCGGCGGTGGAAAGCAACTCGGTGGGGTCAACTCCCTCTGCGGGCATCATCCTGGTCAGCGCCAGTTCGCCGGTGGTCAGCGTGCCGGTCTTGTCGAAGATGAACGCCGTGAGGTTCCTGGCCACTTCAATATTGGAAACGTCCTTGATGAGCACGCCCAGGCGCGCCGCCGCCGACAGCGCCGCCACCATCGCGGTGGGCACCGCCAGTATCAGGGCGCACGGACAGGCAAGCACAAGCATACTCACTGCGCGGTTCATGTCTTTGGTGAAAAACAGCACCGTACCGACGATCATGAGTATGGTGGGGGTGTACCAGCCGGCGTAGCGGTCTATGAGACGCATTATGGGGATTTTCGACCTTTCCGCCTGGAGGATGAGCTTCTGAACTCGTCCAAGAGTGGTGTCCTGTCCGGCTCGCGTCACCTTTACGTCCATAGCCCCGGCCAGGTTGTTTGTGCCCGAGAAGACCTCGTCGCCGACGTTTTTGTCAACCGGGAGCGACTCGCCGGTTACGTTGGCCTGGTTTACCGCAGACTGACCCGAAACCACGACGCCGTCGGCGGGTATGTTGTCGCCCGCACGCACGCGGACAATGTCGCCGGGGCTGAGACTGCGCGGGTCGATGAGTTCCTCTTTTCCTTCGGAGTCCAGGCGGTGTGCCTTTTTGGGCGATAGTTTCACCAGCGACTCGATAGAAGCCCTTGCGCCCAGGGCGGTGCGAGTTTCTATGAGGTTCGCAAGCAGCAAAAAGAACGCCACCGCGCCTGCGGCCTTGTAGTTGCCCGATGCCAGGGCGGCTATCGTCGCCAGGGCGACCAGTTCGTCCATGTGCTTGTGCCCGGCGAAAAGTTGCCTGGCGGCGTGGAGAATGATGGGTATCCCGAGCACCGCCGCTCCCAGCAGCGCCAGTACGTCGCTGTAGAAATCGTCTTCGAATATCAGCTCGGCAATGTACGAGTTTATCACGAGGGCCCCACCCAGAAGTATTCCCACAATCAGAGCGCTGGCCCGGCCGGTCTGGGCGGATATGGAGTCCTTGAAAATGTCGTGTGCCATGTATTGCTCCGGAAGTTATTATAACTGACGCATGAGGCGTATAAGTACTTATTAGTGTTTTACGTGTCCTCTCCGCCGACGGTTCTGGTTTATTGACAATTAAGAGACTCTAAGTATCGCGCCGCGGCGCGAGCGGTTAGTCGGCGGATTTCGCCGTTTGTTGAGAATTTAGTTTGCATGCGAGGCCCTGTAAAGCGCCAAGCAGGGCGTGCCTGTCGTCGGATTCGCCCCGTCGGGGCGCTTGACATCGTCGCCGGGTGCGGGGAGATTGTTATCCGTTTGATTCTGGGTCAACTTCCTGAAAGGAAAACGGCATGTTTGACATCGGTTCTCGCCGAAGCACCGTCGGAAGGGAGATTCTCGGAGGCGTGACAACCTTCATGGCGATGAGTTACATACTTTTCGTCCAGCCGGCCGTCCTTTCCAAGGCGGGGATGGATACCGGGGGGGTATTCATGGCCGAGCCAATTGCTTTGTCTGTAAATGATTGTCGTAAGTAGACGTGAAAAAACTT
>CAYZPY010000194.1:0-2885 GCA_964480425.1 uncultured Planctomycetaceae bacterium | reverse complement strand
CCGGGCGAAGCCGCAATCAGAAGATGGCGACAAGATTTCTGCAAACTGCTCTAAACATTGGCTATCGCCACGTGGACACCGCCGTGTCCTACGGCAACCACGAACCGGTGGGAAAGGGCATACGCAAAGCGGGCGCCCCCCGCGGGGACGTGTTCGTGACCACCAAATCCGGCACGATAAACTCCGCTACGACGACGTGCCGGACCAGTGCCGCCGCTCGCCGGATGAACTATGCCTGGACTACCTCGACATGCTGCTTATCCACTGGCCCAGCCCCACCGTGCCGCTCGAGGAAACCACATGCGCCTCATCGACTGGTCCATCGGCGGCTTCGACGATTGAATTATCGCCCGTTGCGATTTGAATCTGTGATTGCCACGCAGGTGCGTGAAGGTTAACATATCCGCCTCGATTCGATTGACGCGCCCACCTGATGCAGGCACAAAGGAGCGGACATGAAAGTCTGGATGAACGGCAAACTCGTCGAGCAGTCCGACGCGCGGATAAGCGTTTACGATCACGGACTGCTCTACGGCGACGGCGTGTTCGAGGGCATTCGCGTTTACGCCGGGCGGGTCTTCGAACTCGATGCGCACATAGACCGCCTGTACGTCTCGGCCAGGACCATCCGCCTGGCGATCTCCTACACCAAGCAGGAGTTGTGCGATTCGATTTACGACACGCTCAAAGCCAACGAACTGTACGACGCCTACGTCCGCCTGGTGGTCACCCGCGGAACGGGCACGCTTGGGCTGGGACCGTTCAAGTGCTCCAACCCGGCCACGTTCATCATCACCGACCAGATCGCCCTGTATCCCGAGGAGATGTATCGCGAGGGCATGTCGGTGATAATAGCAAAGACCGTCCGCCGCTCCGGGCGCGTTATCCCCTCGCACGTTAAAAGTCTCAACTACCTCAACAACATACTTGCCAAGATCGAGGCCATTGACGCCGGCGTAGCCGAGGCCATCATGCTGAACGAACGGGGCAACGTGTCCGAGTGCACCGGCGACAATCTTTTCATAGTCGCCGGGGGGCAGGTCGTCACGCCACCGCCCGAGGCGGGAATACTGGTGGGCATAACCCGCGGCGTGGTGATGCGCCTGTGCAAAGAACTGGACATCCCCCTGAGCGAGCGGGAAATCCCGCCTGAAAAACTTTACGACGCCGACGAATGCTTCCTTACCGGCACCGCCGCCGAGGTCATCGCCGTTACGCGGATTGACGGCAAGACCATCGGCGACGGAAAGGTCGGACCGGTCACCCGCAAACTGCTGGAGGCGTTCAGAAACCACATCGCCTCGGGAAAGTGGTAATCCCCGCCGCGCCCGCCGCGCCCGCCGCGCCGCCGGCGTTATCGCCCGCGCTGCGCCCTTTCGGCGACGGCGTAAAGAACCACGTTCGCCGCGGCGCGCAGGGCGTCTTTTTGCGACAGACCCCGGCAACCGTATAACGGAATACCCGACATCGGACCTGTTATGCCATACTTGCTGATGACCACCGCCGCCCGCCCTTCCAGCCGCACGCACCACAGGCCCGGATCGCTGCGATCGGGCATTTCGCTGCGCAGGGCACGGGTGTAGGTGACCCGGGAAATGTCGGCGCCCGCACCGCCGGCGAACTCGCCGCTGATGAGCGCGTCGCCGGGTGCGAGTTTCACGACGTTTTCCCCGCCGAACATCTCTGCCAGCATCGAGCGGGCCTGGCCGACGAATTCCGGGTCTCCCACGGCCGAGTCCACGAACACCGTACCCCCAGAAAGCACGTACTGTTTGAGGACCTTACGCTGCGAGTCGCTCAGCGCCAACTTGTCTGACCCGGTCAGCCACAGCAGATCCACGTCGCCCACAGGGCCCTCCAGGTCGACCGGCTCGTCGCTGCGGCTTATGCCGATGTTCATCGCGTGCCTAAGCGCCCTGTCCAGTTCGTCCAGCTCCCCCCCGCAGACGTCCCAGTACCCCCCGTGTTCTACCCTGGCGACGGTGATGCGCCTGTGTGGTTCGAGTTCGCCGCCGCGGCGATTTTTCGAGGCGAACCTGCCGAGCGGCAGGTCCATGTCGGTGGCGTAGAGGACCACGTTGGCCAAAAAGCCCATGGCGTCCGGCGAGGCGCTTTCCAGGTCGGCCGTCGCCGCCACAGGAAGGATGAACACCCGCGACTGGGTCGTGTCGTCCAGCGCGACGACCTGCTCCAGCCACGCCGGACGGGTCGGAAACCTCACCGAATTGACCGCGTGGGAAGTCTTCAATTCCAGCGCCCGGAATTCCGGAAGCGCCGTGCGGAAGAATTTGCTCACGTTGTCAACGAAAGACTCCTCCGCCCCGCGCGGCGCAACGACCACCACGGTGTGCCCGTCGCGGACGAACCGCCCAAGCGTCTTGGCCAGGCGCGCGGGGATACCCCCGCGGTCCGAGGGGCTGATAACCGCCACCGGAGCATCGCCAGGGTCGCCGGCGCCCCGCCGCCAGCCCAGGCGGCGGTTCATCCGCATAGAAAACCAGCGGCAAAACCCGCCAACGTACACGGGCTCCTCGTCTGCACCCCGGACCGTGCGAAGGTGGGTTATTATCTCCGGCGCCCTGGCCCGCGCCAGCACCAGCAGCACAAAGGCGGTGTCTATCGAGGCGTAAGAGGCGGCCTGTTCGTCGCTCATTGTCCGCTCGACCAGCCAGCTCCCGTCCTGGTTCTGGGTCTCCAGCAGCAGCGTCGCGGCGTCGGTCCAGAAGTCTCCGACCGGGCCCTGGGGCTTACGGGCGCCCCAGGACGCACGACCCGTGGCGTCGGACAGTCTGGCCATGCAGTGCAGGTAATAATAAAGCCAGTTCTGCGTGTTTCCCCACACCCACCCGGGCACCGACTCGACGGCGTATCTCTTTGCCAGCCAT
>CAYZPY010000193.1:0-2897 GCA_964480425.1 uncultured Planctomycetaceae bacterium | reverse complement strand
TCCCAACACCGGCGGGTGCTACGACGGGCTCACGCCCCGGGGGCCGAATCCCAACCAGGGGGCCGAATCCACCCTGGCGTACGTCATCAGCGTGCTGGAGATGCACCACTATCACCGCGCGCAAAAAGCCAGCCGGGATTTGGAAAAATAATCCGCAGATACGCCGCATAAAAAATGTCTGCGTTCCGATTTGCCTGATTCCGGCTCGACGTTCATCAACAATTCTTTTGACTGAGTTTGTCTTTGAGATATTCGAACGCCTCGGTGACGGTGTCGCAGAAGTGGATGAGGTCGAGGTCTTGTGGTCCTATGGTTCCGGTCCGTGCCAGGGCGTCGAAATTGACGACTTCGTTCCAGTAGTCGCGCCCGTAAACCACCACGGGCATCCGCTTTGTGGTCTTGCGGTTCTGGATGAGCGTGAGGACCTCGAAAAGTTCGTCCATGGTGCCGAAGCCGCCGGGGAATATCACCAGCGCCTTGGCCAGGTACACGAACCAGAACTTCCGAATGAAAAAGTAATGGAAGTCGAACGCCAGTTCCTCGCTGACGTAGGGATTCAGTTCCTGTTCCAGCGGCAACGAGATGCCCAGCCCTGCGGTCTGTCCCCCTGCCTCGACGGCGCCGCGGTTAGCGGCCTCCATTATTCCCGGTCCGCCCCCGGAGCATATCACGTATCTTCGCCCGTCGGCGGGAAGTGAGAGCGACCATTCGGTCAGGCGACGTGAGAGTTCGCGTGCATCTCGGTAATATCGGGACATTTCCATCGCCCGCTCGGCGACCTGCGCGTTTTCGGGCGAGCGGCGCCGGGTGTCGTCTAACGCGTCTTCGGCGGCGCGTGGCGACAGCACGCGGGTCGAGCCGAAGAACACTATAGTGTCGCGCACGCCCAGTCGCCTGAATCGCACGCCCGGCTCGGACAATTCGCACAGCACGCGAATCTGGCGCGCATCGGGGCTGTTTAGAAACTCCATGTTCTTGTACGCCTTGGCGGGGGCGGGGTGACTTTTCGGCGATTGTTCCTCGTTCATGTCGATTCCGTATTCGATTCGCGGTGGATTCGGCAACCGGGCGATAAGACAATTATCGGCATTCGGGGTTTGCGTCTTGCCCAAACGCACCCCTGCGGGCTAATCTATGGGTATGATTGTAACGGTAACAGGTCAGGTAGGCCTGGATAAAAAATCGTTTCTTTCGTCGGTGCGCGACAGGGCGATGGATTTCGGCCACGAGGTGTCCATCCATAACATTGGCGACATGATGTACGCCGAGGCGCCCGACGTGGCCAGGGGCAAGATACTCGACCTTCCTCTGTCGCGCCTGACGAATCTGCGACGAAGCGTGTTCAAGGACGTGCTGGGTGCCTGCGGGGAGGAATACCGCGGCGCGACTTCTCGCCACGCCCTCATCAACACTCATGCCACGTTCCGGTGGCGGCACGGGCTTTTTTACGCGTTCGACTACGACCAGATGAAAGCCCTGGACGCCGACCTGTACGTGTGCCTGGTTGACAACGTCGACCGCCTGCATTACCGCATGAAGCGCGACGGGCACGCGGACCACACGCTGAAGGATTTGATGGTCTGGCGGGAGGAGGAGCTGCTGGCCACGGAACTGCTCAGCGAGATAGTTCGCGGGCACGGGTGCTTTTACATTTTCGCGCGCGGTCCGGTCGGGACGACGGCCGACGCCCTGGCGCGGCTGTTCTGCTTTCCTCGGCAGAAGAAGTCGTACCTTTCGTTTCCCATGTCGCACGTGCTGGACTCGCCGCGCATCCAGGATGAGATAAACGAATTCCGCCGGCGGATGAAGCGCCTGTTCGTGTGTTTCGACCCGCAGGACGTGGAAGAGAAGGACGCCGCCCACAAAGCGCTGGCGGCGGCCAGGGAGGGCCTGCGGACAATCACGGTAGGTCCGCCCGGCGAGCAAACCACGCTGGAGACCTCGCAGGTGATAGACATCATCCCGGACATCGACGGGCAGATATACTCGCGCGATTTCAAGTTGATAGACCAGTCGGACATGATAGTGTCGTACATACCGGCGCTGGACGACGGCAGGCCCGCCGTGTCGTCCGGCGTGGAGCGGGAACTCCAGCACGCTCACGAGGCCACGCGCGATGTGTTCGCCATATGGCGCCCCGGTGCGGCGCCCTCGCCGTTCGTCACCGCCACTGCCAGCAAGGTCTTTGACTCGATCGACCAGGCCGAGGAATATTTCCACGCCAACGACTATGTTGTCGACCAGACCGCCTCCGGGGCGAAATAGGAGCAGGGCGAGCGGCCGCGTTTTGGTCGGCGACCACACCAAACTTGTCTCGGCGGCGCGGGAACGCCGCCACGCCATTCTGCAAAAAAGCACGTCGAGCGGGTCATTCCAGACGCCATGAGCGTCTGATGGCCCTGGCGGAAGCGCCCTACGATTTGGACTTCGCGGCGAAAAGAATGATATTTCTCATGATTTCGTAGGCGGACTGCGGGTCGTATCCGTCTATGGTGTAACTTGACTGGCCAACCAGGCCGCCGGTTAAGTCCTTCCGGCTGAAAATGACACCCGGGCGCTCGCCTGCCAGGACGGCATAAAGGTTCGCCGTGTTGGTGCGCATTGACGCCCTCGTGCGCCGGCGATAGCGGACATCGTCAATTTTGTGCCCCTGGAGGTTGTAAATTTCCGAAGACGGCGCCAGGTGCTGGATTGACATCGGCCCGTACATTTCCGACAGGACCCGCCACGCCGATCGACCGAAGTCGCGCGAGCCGCCGGCGGCGTCGATCACGAGCGTGCCGCCGTTTTTGACGTACTTTTTGACGGCCTGCTGTTCGGCATCGGTGAGTTTTAATTTTTCGGTTCCTGTCAGCGCCGCGACATGTGCGCCGCTTTGTGCGAGGTCTTTTATTGCG
>CAYZPY010000192.1:0-2902 GCA_964480425.1 uncultured Planctomycetaceae bacterium | reverse complement strand
GCCAGATTTTTCCAGCGCTGGCGCCCGCCGCCCGGACGCGATGTCCACCACGTCAAAACCGACGAGGCGTTCATCCTTGTATAGAGACGGCGCCAGTATTCCCTCAACGGCATACCCGTCGGTCCGGAGGCGCCGGATAAGTTCGGCCGCGGCGGAGGTCTTGCCCGAGTGCTTCGGGCCTGTCCAGAGGATGAGCCGCCGCGTGGACACCTTCGCCGCGCCTCAGATGAGCCAGAACACCCGCACGACGGCGAAGACCCACACCGCCGCGCAGGCCGCGGACAATATGCCCCAACCGCCCCGCGCAGATTTGCGCTCCGTTCGCCGCTGGAGCGTCCCGGCGAGCCGGTCGGCCAGCGGCACGACGACCGCGCTGAACGCAGCCGCGATGCTGCCGGTGATTCCAACGTAGTCAAGCACCTTCGCCCATCCGGGCCGGACCCAGTGCTCGTAGCGGAAAACGTAGGTGATCGTCACGGCGAACAGTGCGAAGCCGAGATAAGTCGCGGCGGCGCCGATAAGCGGCTTGTACCGCCCGCGCGAAAGCGTCCAGACCGCCTCGAAGCCCACGCCGAGCATAAGGATTCCAAGCAGATGGCAGGCGAAGAACGGCTGGTTGAGGAACTTGTACAGCATCGCCAGCGCCGCGATCGCTATCGCCGAGCCCGCAACCGGCACGTACCGCTTTGCGACGGCAAGGACGCCCATCGCAATAACCCCAAGGACCACCGCCGGGGCGCGGCGCATGCCCGCGGCATACATCCACCCGCCCAGCACCGCCTCACATAGACCCCAGACGCCGCTGAAGAACAGCACGGCCAGGAGGTGTTGCTTTTTCATGATACGGTATTTCCTTTCCGTATCCGGCGTCAATGCGCCGGACATCGTCATTGTCCCGCCGAATCGCTTCCTGTCAAGCCGATGGCGGGGCTATTTTCGCCTTCGCCTGCGGGCGAGCACCGCGACGACGCCCGCTGGCAGCAACGCCAGCGTCGCCGGCTCGGGCACCTCCAGGTCGTCCGAGCCGGTGGTGACTAACTGGTAATAGTCCCACCCGTTGCTGAGCTTGGTGTACTGCTCGAGGACTCCCGTGACGCTGAGGAATTCCCGGTCCATCTCGACCAGCGGGTGGTAGTAGTCGGTCCCGACGTCTGTGTTCATGTAGTCGGCCGCCCAGCAGTCGCCCAGCGCGTCGGAAAGCACGTAGTTGTCGGCGGCCTTGCCAAGGTCCATGCCGGTGACGGTAACGTTGCGGACCTCCAGCCACATCGCCTCGTACTTCTCGGGGACGGGTACGTGTCCGGCTACGTGCCACTGGCCCACCGGACCTTCCAGCGGCGCGGTGATGTCGGCGGGCGCTACGACTATCGGGGCGGGCAGCGGGTTGCCTGTGCTTTCGATGTTAAAATCCGGGGCGTGATCTTCGTGGTATTTCAGGAACGTCCCGCCGCGGTATTCCTCAACCTCCACGTTGGTCAGGGAAATCCAGTCGCCCACGTTGACGTTGTCGAAAAGTTTCCGCGCGTACGAGCCGTACGTGGTCCAGTCCTTTACCTGCACGCCGCCCCACCCGTCGGAATACGACGGGTCGTACAGCGTCAACTTCGGCCTGTTGCCGGGGAACTTGTGCGTGACGATTCCCCCCACGCTGTCGATTATCTGCCCGTTGAGGGTGCTGTCGCCGCCGGGGTCGGTGGTGTGCTGGATATCGTAGATGGTTTTTGCGTCGGACCCCAAGGCGTTCGTCGCGGCCGCGACGCAGACCAGCAGAACTGCCGGCAAAAATGACAGCCAATTCGCTGCCAGCGCTGCGTATTCCTTCATGAGCTTTCTCCTTTTGATTTTCCTGGTCTTTTTTACTGCCCGCCGGCGAGGACGGGCGGATAGGGAAACCAGTCCGGGTCGTCGCGCGGAGGACACTTCATCCCCGGCGGCCAGTGCTCCTTCCATACCGTCGCCACCCATCGAGCGCTGTAGTCACAGTACATGATGAAGCCGCCCGGTTCGTGTTCGCCGCGGGCGTGTCGGACGGCGAAGTCCTTGGGATAACCTCCGCAGTACTTTCCTGCGCTGCGGTTCGACCTGTCGCCGCCGTATCCGCGGGACGGGTCCAGCAACTGGTCGAACATAAGAATCGTTCGCGACGGGTCCACGATCCGGTTGATGTTCAGGAAACTGGGCATCGCCCGACCCCCGTCGCCCGGCGCGCGGTAACAGTTCTCGTCCAGTTCCAGGCAGGAATTCATGGCGTATGAGAAAAATCCCTCCCGCCGGGGGTGATACCCGTACCCCCCGTTGACCGGCTTGGCGGCCGGGCACTGGAATACCGTATCGGTCCCCGGGCGATGAAATAGCGGGTGCTCCCGCCAGGGCCTGTGGTCTATCAGCGGCGGAAGGACATCAACCCAACCATAGTTGTCCGCCTCGCTGTTGCCGCGGTCCCAACCGTCTATGTGCGGGTAGAACCAGTTGTTCTGCGCAGTGTACATCGCAAACGCGTGCCCCCACTGTCGCAGGCGCGACCTGCACCCGGTCATCTGCGCCATGCTCCTCACCGCGCTCAGCACCGGAACCAGTATGCACAGCAGAAGCCCCATTATGTTTACAATGATAAGAAGTTCGATAAGGGAAAAACCCCCGCCCGCCTGGGCGCGCCGAGGAAGGCGTTCAGCCCCGCACGATCCGCCTAAATCGCGAGCGACGACAATCGGCGGCCTGCTTTCAAGCCCGCCTTCGATCGGCAAACCTCCCTTGCGGCGAGCACGCCCAACGGACCTGCTGTACAAACGAGCGAACATATACCTGGTAATGTACCCCATAACCGGGTTTTTTCAAGTCAAAACCCTACAAGAGCTATTTGCTTTGTAAGGATTTTTGCGGGGCTGTGGTGGTTGAAGGACAC
>CAYZPY010000191.1:0-2982 GCA_964480425.1 uncultured Planctomycetaceae bacterium | reverse complement strand
GTCCGCGACGACTTGCGGATGACGCTGCGGTTCCCCGCGGGACAGTGGCGCTCGCCCCGGGCGCTCGTGCGGAGGGGATGGAACACCGTCCATATAGACATTCGACGCCCGGCGATGCAGGAGAATTTCGACGCCGGCGACGTGCGGACCCTGCGCATAAGTTTCGCCGACGCCGGCGGACCGGTCTCGTTTTATCTCGACGACATACTGCTGACGGACAACCGCCGCGACATCCCCAACGTCCCGGGGGGTATGACGCTCCGCAAGCAAGGGCTGGATTACGCCCTGACATTCGCCGGCTGCGACGAGACGGTCAACATCCGCCAGGGGGACGACGGGCTGTGGCGACTGTGCGAACATCAGGAGGTCCTGCGGCTCTACGGCGATAACGGCGCACGCGAACGAAACGATAAATACGCGCACGCCGACGACGAAATCCATCTCATGGGGAAAAGAAAGATAGGAAATGTTGAGATACTCGAAGCAAACGACATTCGCCTGCGGATATCCAACACGTGGTACTTCCCGGCACGCGCAGGCCAGTGGGCCTCGCTTGCGGTACGGCGAATCAGCAGGCAGTACACGTTTTACCCCGACGGGCGATGGATTACCCACGGCGAGGTGAACAACGCCGGCGGGGAAATAATCCGTGGCCTGTCCGTCATCCCCTGGCAAAAGGCCGCCTGGGCAAGAACCGACCTGTCCGGCGGCGCGGAAAAATTTCGCAAGCAAACCCTCCTTGCCAACTCCATGTCAATATGGGACCGCGCCGGTCCGGTGTGGCGATGGGATTACATGACGATGATATGCCCAAACGCCCAAGCGTACAGCCGCAATTACCTCCGGCCCGGGCGCATCGAGCCGACCGTGGCAGCGGGGACAAGATACGCGCCCGGCGACCTCAACAAGGACCGCTTCGACGAGTCCCAGGGATGCTACTATCTCCACGCCGACAAAACCGGACGTTGCAGGTTCACTCTCACCCCGCCGGACGGGGGGCTGACCGATCCGGTGTTCAAAATAGGAGGGAACTTTTCACACGGGGCAAGGGTAACCAGCGCCGGCGAGGCGATCCGCCAACTGGTTCGCCTCGAAGACGGCTCGATACTGTTCAAAATACCGGGCAAAATAGACTCACCCCGCCCTGTTGAAATATACTCTCCGGGCAGGGAGCGTTAAATTCCCTTTTCAAAGCGGACCGGCGATGATAGAATGAGTTTTTCCCCGCCTGTACGATGTTAACTGTTAGAAACGGAATATCCCCATGAAGAAAGACATACATCCGGAATATAAAGAGATAAACGTGACCTGCGCGTGCGGCAACACGTTCCAGACGCGCTCCACCGCGGGCAAGGACATCCACGTTGACATCTGCTCGAACTGCCACCCGTTTTACACCGGAAAGCAAAAATACGTGGACACCGCCGGAAGGGTGGAAAAGTTCCAGCGGAAGTACGGAAGCGATTATTTCCGCAAGGGCGCCGAAAAGGCGAAAAAGTGACATTTTTTCGCAGTGCCACGCCGACGCAAGATCTCCGAAACTGAACGCAGCGCGTTAGGGCGTTTAATAACGTGCGCGGCGCCCGCCTAATAAAAACAAATCAACATGTCCGACGAAGACCTGATCATCAGCAAACTCGAAGACCTTGATAAGCGCTTCGATGAAACGGCCGAGCGCATGCGCGACCCGTCCGTGGCCTCCGACCTGGCACAGTTCACCGATCTGTCCAGGGAATACTCCCGCCTGGAAAAAATCGTAACGCCCTACCGGCAGTACAAATCCGCCACCGACGAGCTCAACGGCGCCCGTGCAATCGTCCAAGACCCCAACGCCGACGAAGATCTCAAAACACTCGCCGCCGCGGAAGTCGAAGAGCTCACCACCCGCTGCGGACAAATCATGGATGACATCAAGTCGCTGCTGGTCATGAGCGACGAGGAGAACATCACCTCGATAATGCTCGAAATCCGCGCCGGTACCGGCGGCGAAGAGGCCGCCCTGTTCGCCTCGGACATTTTCAACATGTATCGCCGCTACGCCGAGCGGCGCGGCTGGCGGATGGAGCTTCTCTCTTCCAGCGGGACCGATTCGGGCGGCTTCCGAGAGGTCATCGCCAACATTCGAGGTCGGGACGTCTGGAGCAGGATGGGATACGAAGGCGGAGGGCACCGCGTACAGCGCGTTCCACAGACCGAATCGCAGGGGCGCATACACACCTCCGCCGTCACTGTGGCTGTCCTTCCCGAACCCAAGGACCTCCACGTCGAGATCGACTGGGACAAGGACGTCGACGAACAGACCCGCCACGCCTCCGGTCCCGGCGGACAGAACGTCAACAAGGTCGAATCGGCCGTGCGACTGGAGCACCTGCCAACCGGCATAACCGTCTCCATGAGCGACGAGAAATCACAGCACAAGAACCGCGCCAAGGCACGTCGGATACTGGCGGCCCGCGTGGCCGAGCACCACCGGCTCAAGCAGCAGGCAGAAGAAGCCGCCGCACGAAAAGCGATGATCGGCTCGGGCGACCGCTCCCAGCGCGTCCGCACGTACAACTTCCCACAGAACCGCTGCACGGACCACCGCCTAAAGGACGGCGAAGGCGCGAAAAATTTCAACCTACAGGAAGTCATCTCGGGAAACATGGACCCCCTCATCGACGCTCTCATCGCACAGGACCGCGCTCAGCGTCTGGCCGGAATGGAAATCTGAATGCAATTATAGATTCGATTCCAGCCCCGTTTCTACAGTTCGATACCCAGGCCTCGATCGTATCGGGCAATCACCGGAACGAAATCTTCGTTAATAAAATCCACCAGCGCGCTCTGCGCATCCGCCCAGGTCTCCAATTCGTCTATCGCCTCGCGGATCAACCTCCGCACGTGCCTGCGGCAGGCGTCGCCCCCCGACGGATTCGCCCCGGCCAGCGTCTGCTTGCCCCGCGCAACGTCGCGCCCGAGCGTCTTTCCTGCCGAATCCTC
>CAYZPY010000190.1:0-3173 GCA_964480425.1 uncultured Planctomycetaceae bacterium | reverse complement strand
AGTTTTTTCACGTCTACTTACGACAATCATTTACAGACAAAGCAATTGGCTCAATTTTGGGACATTTTGTGTGGAGTGTGGGCGGATTTTCAGCGGACTGTTTTAATGGCCCGTATGATTTTATCCCAGTCCCGCTTGACGAGCGCGGTCTTTCCTCCGGCCTCGGCGATGAGCAGTTCGCCGTCGGTAACGAAGACCGCCGCAACGTAGGTGAACTCCACGCCGTGGCGCTCGGTCGAGAACGTCATCAACCGCCCGTCGAGTCCGGCCTCGGTGGTTATTTCTTCGTTTTCGACGAGCCGATACTGCCCGGCGGACGTCAGACGGTTGACGGTGGCCTTGGCACAGAAGTCCAAATCCGAGTTTTCGGGCTTTTTCGCCGCGCGCAGTGCGATAACGACGCCGTCGGCCGATACGCCGCGGGTGTGGTAAATGTCATTGTCGAGTTTGGTCGGAACCCTGGCGAAACCTGCGGGCAGGTCGAATGAGTGTATGCATCCGCCCAGCGCCAGAGCGGCCGCCAGAATCGTCGCGATTGTTATGTTCCTTGTCATGCCTATGCTCCGAATCCGAATATTTCTGTTTCGAAATTCATGAGGTGCTCCAGACCGAGGTGATTCAGCCACCAGAATGGCAGTTTGGCGCGGATTTCCTCGGGCGCCTCGGCGCCGGACATGAAACTGACGCTGATGGTTGCGAATCTAACCTGGTTTTGCAGGCGGTTGAGTTTGCCCTGTAGTCTTTCGGTCTCCGCGCGCACGCGTGCGAGTTCCTTCTCGATGGCCAGGGCGTCCTTGACGTTTTCGGCCTTGTTCAGCAGCGAACGCAGTTTCTTTATCAGCGCCAGGGAGTTGTTGAGTTGAATTTTGAGGTCTTTGTACTGTTCGGTTACGTCTTTTGCGGTTACGTCCTTTTCTGTGACGGGTCCTGTTTTTTCGATTTCCGCCAGGACGGTGTCGAACTTTTCTGCCGGGACGCGGATGACGATGGCGTTGTTGGTCATTCGCTGCATGTATCCGCCGGTCTCCTCGCCCAGCCGGCGCACATTCTCAACGGCGGAGGCGACGTCCGGCGTCACGACGATCAGACGCGCGCTGTAAATGACCTTTCGCGGATCAACGGTCGCCAGGCGGGGAGTATCTTTTCCGGCTTCGAGTGGTTCTATTTTGTCCACGGGTTCGGATTCGCCGGAAGCCACGTCTTCAAAAATCCCCTCTCTGGTTTTTCCGCCTCCGCGAAATTCCGAGGAATCAGTTTTACGGCTCATGGCCACGCATCCGATCATCTGCATTGCCGCGGTCAGGATGCACAGAAGTGTGATCTTTCTCATTTTTCATCCCTTTCCTGATCAGACGTAATCCGTCCGCCCTGTGTATTAAATATAATCCGAATAGCCGCCGGACGCGCATCGAATTTTAAAAATTTTCGGTAAATTCGCCTGTTATTCTTTCCACCTCATGCGCGGGATGTGTTTCGGCACGCATGAAACTTGTAAACCGGACACTGCGGCGATACCTTATCCGATGTAGAGGATATAAAAGGTGCTGAAATTGCCGAAGGAGCCGAAATTATACGACGTCGCCATACTCGGCGGTACGCCTGCAGGATTCGCGGGGGGATATTGTCTCGCCCGACGAAAACGCCGCGTGGTGGTGATTGACAGCCCCGCCGAAGCGACTGAGTGCCCGCTGGACGATTGGGTAGGAGGCGATTTTTTCGACATGAGGAACCTGTCGCGGTCGCTGGGGGCGTCATGCCGGACCAGGGCGATAGGGAAAATCATCTACCACAGCGCCGACCTCCTGAAGAGCGCCGAGACGCGCCGGCGCGGGGTGTGCGGTTATCTGCTGTCCCGGGGCGACCTCGTGGCGGCGCTGCGTGAATCGGCCGAAAAGGCCGGCGCGAAGGTTCACGGTCTGCAAAAGCGCCCGCGCATAAATCTGCGGGAAGACAGCGCCAGGATATCCTGCTCCGCCGGCGCCCGCGGTTCGATCGACGCGCGACTGCTGATAGTGGTGTCCGGCTCGCCGGGGGAAAACGCCGGCGAACTCTCGATGCCGGCGCAGGAGGGAGCGGGCGACGGCTTTGACGCCGTCGGGCTGAATATTCCCGCCCGGGGCGCCGACGCCGGGTCCGGCGGCGTGCTGCACGTAGTTGCGCCGTGGGGCAATGGAAGGGAAGGTCTGTTTTTCCGCCTCGATAAGAGATTTCACCTTCGGCTGATATGCACGAACCCTTCGACGGAGGCGTCGGTGGATGAATTGTCGGACATGCTGCGTTCGCTCCAGTCGGCAGGACTGGCGCCGAAGGGCCTGCCTGTGGACAAGGCCCAAGGCGCGCGATGGCGGGTCCCGGCGGGAGCGGCGCTTGGTATGGACACACACGTGGCCAAGAGGTGCCTGCTGGCGGGCACGGCGGGCGGTTTTGCAGAGACCATGTCCGCAGCGACGATTACGCCTTCGGTGAGATCGGCCATTCTGGCGGCCAAGGCCGCAGACGCCGCGCTGGACTCGACGAATCCGCAGGAAGAACTGATGAAATTCGAACGCTCATGGCGCAGGTCGCTTGCGGACTATCTCTGTCCGCCTAGCGCCTCGCTGGAGATGCTGTTCCCGCTGCTGTTTTGCCATCCGCGCATGGTCCGGCGGTTTACTGACGCCTTTCTTTACGGTAAAACGATATAAATTCCGTCGATCGCATTAGACATCGCATTAGACCAAGAGGCGGTCGATAATATATCAGCCGCTTCGTTGTTGAATTGCCTTGTTGATTGATCGCCAATCAGCGAAATTACGAGTCAACTAACCAACGATTCAGAGGCGTGAAATGAGGATAGTCTTTCTGGCAAGCGGCGAATTCGCCGTGCCGTCCATCGAGGCGGTTTGCGACAATCACACGGTGGAGCTGGTGATAACCCAGCCGGACCGCCCGGCAGGAAGAAAGTCCCGACTCCGCGCCACTCCGGCGGCGCGTGCGTGCCTCGATATCGGATGCCGGGTTCTCAAATGCCGCAACGTCAACGACCAGGACGCGGTGAGGCAGGTCGGCGAAATCGGACCGGACGTAATATGCGTGGCGGATTTCGGTCAGTTTGTGCGCGGAGCGATGCGCGCCGAGGCCGGGCTGGATACGGTGAACCTTCACGGCTCGCTGCTTCCGAAGCTGCGCGGGGC
>CAYZPY010000189.1:0-3211 GCA_964480425.1 uncultured Planctomycetaceae bacterium | reverse complement strand
ATTTTCATCACGTCCGCTACCCCTTCTGGCCCCCACGCGAATGCCAGCACCAGGCCATCGGCAGGTCGTGGTTTACTGTCAACGCCTCTCGCCCCGACATGGAAAACGGGCTGGTCCGCACGGACGAGCCCGTTTTGCATGGCGGGCGCACACCTGCCGGCGTCCGCCACCCTTGCCGGCGTGGTGCTGTGGACCCGCGACAAAACACTCGTCTCCGCCGCGGCGCGAATGGGTATCAACGCCAACGGACCTTGACTTGCCCAGGCGTCGCGCGCAAAATGCCTACGCCGACGTCAGGCGGAAACGACATGAAACGAATAGGAATACTGACAAGCGGGGGCGACTGCCCGGGTCTGAACGCCGCAATCCGCGGTGTGTGCCGCGCCGGGCAGGACTTCCACGACATGCGCTTCGTGGGCTTCCGCGACGGCTTCCGCGGACTGGTCCACAACCGCTGCATCGAGTTGGAGAGCAACGCCCTTTCGGGCATCCTCACCGACGGTGGGACCATCCTTGGCACCAGTCGCGACAAGCCCCACAAAATGGAGATCGGCGGAAAGGTCCGCGACATGACCGACGCCGCCGTGGAAACATACCAGCAGCATCACCTCGACGCGCTGGTGTGCATCGGCGGGGGTGGGACGCAGAAAAACGCGCTCCGCCTCCAGAAGTCCGGGCTGAAGGTCGTCACCCTGCCAAAGACCATCGACAACGACGTTGCCCGCACCGACGTGTCGTTCGGATTCGACACGGCCATGGGAATCGTCGCCGAGTCCATCGACCGCCTGCACTCCACTGCCATGAGCCACGGAAGGATCATCTTGGTGGAGGTCATGGGTCATCGCGCCGGCTGGTTGGCGCTGGGCGCGGGCATCGCCGGCGGCGCCGACGTGATACTCCTGCCCGAAATACCATACGACCTGGACACCGTCGCCGAGGCGTTCGTCCGCAGAACCCGCCAGGGAAAGACGTTCAGCATCGTGGTGGTCGCAGAGAGCGCCATGTCCAAGCAGCAGGCCAGGACCGTCAGCAAACTGGTCGAGGAAAAAAGGAACGCCAAGTCCAAGTCCAAGAAGCGCGCCGCCTCGGCGCGCCTGGACGAGTTCCACCAGCAGCACCTGCGCCACACGGTGGACCTGGGCGCCAAGCTCCAGGAGATGACCTCCCTGGAGGCCAAGATAAGCGTCCTTGGTCACCTCCAGCGCGGGGGCACGCCCTCCGCCGCCGACCGCCTGCTGGCCACGCGCCTGGGCACCGCATGCGCCGAGTTCCTAAGCAGCGGCGGCGACAGCGCGATGATCGCCGCACGCGGCGACGGAACCGAGGTGGTCCCGCTTGAAGACGTAGCCGGCAAGAAGAACCTCGTGCCCCCCAACCACCCCTGGGTCACCGCCGCCCGACGCGTGGGAACGTGTTTGGGTGACTGAACAATCCATCTACCGATGTTGCACAGGGGTAGGGCGTGCAACTTGCTTTGGAGCCCATGGGGCTTAGGCCCAAAGTGTCGTGTTGCACGCAGGTTCGGTCGGATCTGTCACCTTTCTTCCGTCGGAAGGTTCCCCGTGCAGAACCTCCCTGACGTAGATCCCCGCGTACTTGCGTGCGGGGCTACGGGCTACGATCATGCCCCCTCGGGTCTTTTGCCCATTGGGGCTTGAATCGGACGGCGGCAAGTGGAAATCGCTTAGAAGATTTTTTTGCCGAAAAAGCGCAGGATTCGTCGTCGCAGGGGTATTCGCCAGCCCAGGCCCTGGGCGATGGTGTAAGAGCAGCCGTTGCACAGCCCGCAGGGCTTCCTCATCTTGACGGGCACGTGGCAGAACCAGGTCATGAGCATGATGTCCATCCATCCGTTGCGTTTGGCCTCGGCGGCCATCTCCAGCTTGCCGGTAAAAAGCAGCGGCATGGAAAAACACCCGAACAGCGTGTATTCGTCCCCCCCGGGGTCGAGGCGATACGTTACCCCGAAGGGCGCCTGCCGCGGCGAAACAAGGTTTGCGATAACCTCGTACACGCCGCCGCGTTGGTGCACGCTCAGCAGCATTTCGTCGATTCCGCGCTGGCGGCAGAACCGCGCCATCCGCTCGTACTGGTCCGATATATGAGACCTTTTTGCGAGTGTCCGGTGCGCTTGGGTAATGTCATCCGCCGCCGCGACGTCCGCCGCAGAAAAATACACCGTCGGCGCAAGCAGTTCTCGCGTATGGGGGTAGTCCTCGAACAACCGCCGCCTGATGCGTTCGGCCGCCTTGACCTCGTTGCGGATTGAGGGGCGCCGGGAGTCGATGAGATAATACGGCCGGACGCGCAGGCGGTGAATCAGCAGCAGCCGCAGCAACTGGAAGGTGGAATCCCACCCGCCCGACCACATGATGTCGGCGGTCGCGTTATCCGATGATATTTCTTCCATTACGTGCCCTTGGATAATCTTTGCGGCGTGCGATTATACAGATTAACCCCCGCCGGGCGAAGGGCGCAGAACAATAACGGTTTGCGTTCGGGCGCGGGTCTTGCAAAATTCAATTCCGGCCAACGGCGGGCGACGTGAGGGCGAACGTTTTGTTTCGGCGATACTTTGTAATACAATCGTGGTTGCACCATAACCGGAGAACGCGCCATGCCAAGAGTAATAGCAATCGCTGCCCTGGCGATGTTTTCGAGCATCGCGTCGGGGAGAGGACTACTATGTGGCGCCTGGCGGCGACGACGCCAACCCGGGCACGCTCGCGCGTCCGCAGGCCTCCATTGCCCTCGCGGCCGAGCGAATAAGACATCACAAGGAAAGCGAAATTAATGCATCCCGACAATCATCATCGACCGGATGACAGCCGCCCCCCCGTGGCGCGGGCGAGAGCGGCCGTTTTGGCCGCGCTGGTGTGCGTTGCGGCGGCGCAGTTCGTCGCGGCGGACGATTACGATTACATTGCCCTCAACCGCTATCCGGGCCAGGGCAGGGTTCAAAACGTCGATTTGTACAGGCCCCTCGCCACGGGCGGGCGTGACCCCTCCAAGTACACACGTCGGGTGGTCAACTGGTGGCCGAGGCGCGGCGTTGATCACCTGGATGTCCGCGACGGCACGGAGCTGCGGACCTGGACGCTTCGCGACCCGATGGACGCCTTAGGCAAATACGAGCACGGTCCGATGCGCCTGGCGGGCGACCGCCCAAGGCAATTCCGTGCGCACCTTGTGGGCTTTCGCGGAATCGCCA
>CAYZPY010000188.1:0-3288 GCA_964480425.1 uncultured Planctomycetaceae bacterium | reverse complement strand
GCAGGGCTGATGGTCAGGAAGTACGAAAGCGTCCTGGCGCGGGCGTCGATGCTGCTTCGCATGGCGACCGGAGGCGGACTGGTCCTGCTGGGACTGGCGGCGGGTCTGGCGCTGGCGGCGTGGATCATGACCTCAAAGTTCGACGCCGCCGGTATCGAGTACGACAACGACCTGTCGGGCGAGAGTTACCTGATACTTGCGGCCATGCTCACACTCGTGGTCGGCGGACTGGCGTGGTGTTTCTACCGCGCCATCAAGGCCGCCGGCGGCACACCCGAAGAACCACAGGAAGAAGAATCTACAGATTAAACATTAACGCGACGGCGTGGGAACGCCACCGCGCTACCATTTTGGGAAGGCCGCCGACCGATATGGTGTTTTCACGCCAGCAGTTGGAGTTTGCCGCGGTAGTGTTTGATTAGTTCGCTGCGGAGTTGCTGGTGGTGGGGGGCTTCGAGGTTCGGGTCGTCGCGGACCATCTCGAACGCCTCCTGCCTGGCCATGCGGAGCAAATCCATGTCATCGGCCAAATCGGCGACCTTTAACTCAGGCAAACCGTGCTGGCGCGTGCCGAAAAGTTCCCCCGGTCCGCGAAGCCGCAAATCCTGCTCGGCTATCTCGAAACCGTCGTCAGACGCCCGCAGCACCTCCAGGCGCTGCCGCGCAAGCGGATTTTTCGGCGAGGCGACGAGTATGCACGTCGCCTGGCGCGCCGAACGCCGTATCCGCCCCCGCAACTGGTGCAGTTGTGCCAGGCCGAATCGCTCGGCGTGCATGACGACCATGATGTTGGCCGACGGAACGTCCATGCCCACCTCCACCACCGACGAGGCCACCAGCGCCGAGATTCGCCCCTGGCGGAATTTTTCCATTACGGCATTTTTCTCCGCTGCCGGCAACTGCCCGTGGACCAGCCCGACGGGAATGCCCTCCAGCGGTCCGGCCGCGAGTTGTTCGTATGCCTGTTCGGCGGCGGTGAGGTCCAGTTGCTCGGACGTGCGGACCAGCGGATAGACGAAGTAGGCCTGTCGTCCGGCCTGGAGTTCGCCGCGGATGAACTGCATGATTTTGGGCAGTTCGTCGGCAGAGACGACCCGCGTGGTGACCTTTCCGCGGTCCGGCGGAAGGGCGTCAATCACCGACACGTCCAGGTCGCTGAATATGGTCATGGCAAGCGTGCGGGGGATGGGCGTGGCCGTCATCACCAGATAGTGCGGCGCGAAGCCCTTTTGGCGGATGCCGCTTCGCTGACGGACGCCGAACTTGTGCTGCTCGTCGACCACCGCCAGGGCCAGGCGGGCGAATCGGACCTTTCCGGTCAGCAGGGCGTGCGTGCCCACGACGATGTCCACCTCGCTGGCGGCGAGTTTCTCCAGCGTCCGGCCGCGCCTGGCCGACGGCATCCCGCCGGTCAGCAGCGCGGTTCTGACCCGGCTGCCGGAAAGGTACCGGCATATCTTGTCGTGATGCTGTGCGGCGAGGATTTCGGTCGGCGCCATTATCGCCGCCTGTGCGCGATTGGCCACTGCCGCCAACGCCGCGTAAAGCGCCACCACCGTCTTGCCCGAGCCAACGTCGCCCTGTAGCAGGCGGTTCATGGGGCGTTTGCGCGAGATGTCGGCCGAGATTTCTCCAACGCAGCGGTTCTGCGAGTCGGTCAGTTCGAACGGGAACCGCGCGCGGATACGGCGGTCGATTTCGTCAATAACCTCTATCGGGTGCGCAGGCCTGCTGGTCTGCCGCAGGCGCAGCAGCGCCAGTGCCAGCTGCATCAGGAAACATTCCTCGTACGCCATGCGCCGCCTGGCCTGCTCCCAGTGCGGGCGGTCCTGTGGTCGGTGCATGGCGGCCACGGCCTGGGCCCGCGGCATCAGACCGCGCCGACGCAGGTGCTCCGGCGTGAACCAGGCGCGAATCAGCCGCCGAACCTGAGGAAGGACGTTCTGGATTATCCTGGCGATTACTCCGCTGCTGACGGCCCCTCCGGCCGGATATACAGGCAGAAGTTCATCCTGATGCAAATCGGTCGCCGAAGGGTCGTAAATTTCCTGGAACTGCGGATTGACCAGTTGAAGGTGCTCCTTGTAGACGGAGACCTTTCCGCTTGCGGCCAGGTTCAGCCCCGTCTTAATTTTGTCGCGGAGGTATCCTCCGTGGAACCACGTCAGGAAGACCCACCCGGTATCGTCTGCGAGTTGGCACTGGAAATACGGTTTTCGGCCGATGCGGCGCTCGTGGGTGTCCATTACCAGGCCTGCGACGGTGGCGGATTCCTCGTCGCCTTTTAGCGTGCCTATCGACTGGGCTGAGCGGCGCAGATCGAAGCGGCGTGGAAAGTAAGTGATGAGGTCCTCGACGGTTTGGATGCCCAGCGCCTCGAGTTTTTTGGCGCGTGTGGCCCCGACCCCTTTGACGTATCTTACCGGGCTGTTAAGGTCGAGTTCGGCCACAATGTGCCGCGTGGATAAATATCGCGTACGCTGTGTTTATTTTGGGGGCATGTTCAGTTTTTGCCCCACGTACAGTTTTTGGGGGTCCAGTCCGGGATTCGCCTTGACGATATCCTTCCACCGCTGCCCGTCGCCGTACACCTTTTTGGCGATCGACCAGAGCGTGTCGCCCTTTTTGACGCTGTAGTTGTCCTGCGTGGGTTCGGGTTTGATATCGACGGATTCGTCCCAGTCCGCGGGGGGCGCCGGGGCTATATCATCGGCCGACCTTGACGGTATGTTGCTCGTGTCGGCAAGCGAGGGCTCATCTGCCTGGAGACTGACCTCGTGCTGCTGTTTTTTGCATCCGTTGGCCATAATCGCGCAGGCGACCAGCAATATGGTTATTTTCAGATGTTTCAACATGGGCAATTTCCCTGTAATGACGTCTTTGAAATATATTTCTTAATCCGCAACAGAATCATACCGCACTCATATGACGTGTCAAGGACTGTTGGTGACTAATACCATCTGTGGCCGATACACTAAGCCGTTTCGGCGCATTTCTCGGGCGGGAGGTATTTTCGCAGGAACCGTCCGGTGTATGATTTTTTGTTGGCGGCGATTTGTTCCGGCGTTCCCTCGGCCACAACGTATCCCCCGGCGTCTCCGCCTTCCGGGCCGAGGTCTATTATCCAGTCGGCGCACTTTATGACGTCCATGTTGTGCTCGATGACGATGACGGTGTTGCCCATGTCGGACAGGCGGTTCAGCACGCTCAGCAGAGAGTGGATGTCGGCGAAGTGCAGTCCGGTGGTCGGCTCGTCGAGCACGTACAGGGTGTGCCCGGTGGGCGTCT
>CAYZPY010000187.1:0-3337 GCA_964480425.1 uncultured Planctomycetaceae bacterium | reverse complement strand
CCGGACTCGTCCTCGGCGACGAACATGACGACAATCTTTCTGCAAACTGCTCTAGTCACGTCGGCTCACAAACGGGCCGCGCGAGCCCGATTCAATCGGCAAAGCGGGTTCTTCGTCGCTCATACAAATTTAAACACTATTTCACCACCAGATTTACGAGTCTTTGGGGTACGACGATTTTTTTGACGATTTGCTTGTCCGCCACGGACTGTGCGACTTTTTTGTCTAACAGGGCGGCCGAGATTACCGCCTCCTCGTCAGCGTCGGGGGGGACGTTAATCTTGCCGCGGACCTTTCCGTTGACCTGTACTGCAATTTCCACGGTTTCTTCGGTGGTCATCGCCTCGTCATACACCGGCCAGGGCTCGTGGGCCAGAGACTCGTCGTGGCCGAGTCGGCGCCACAGTTCCTCGCAGATATGCGGGGCGAACGGCGCCAGCAGCAGGATGAAGCATTCGGACTGGTGTTTGGATATTTTGCCGGTCTTGAAAACAGCGTTGAGGAACTCCATCATGGCGGCGATGGCGGTGTTGAATTTCATGGCTTCGATGTCCTGCCCGACCTTTTTTATGAGCCGGTGCAGGGCCGATTCTATCTTCGCCTCGCCCTGGTCGCACAGCCGCGGCGGGTGATTGTCGTCCCCGGCGACGGCACGCCAGATGCGTTGGAGGAACCTGTGCACGCCGGGGACGTCGCGGGTGTTCCAGGGTTTGGAAGCGGCCAGCGGACCCATGAACATCTCGTAGAGCCGGAAGGTGTCGGCCCCGTACTGGGCGATGACGTCGTCGGGATTGACAACGTTCTTGAGCGACTTTGACATCTTCTCGACGGTCTCGGTGAGTTCCTCGCCGGTTTGTTTGTGCTTCGGTTTGTCGCCGGAGGTGTCCACCTGGTCGTATCCGACGCACACCCCGCGCTTATCGCGATAGGCGAACGAGCGGATCATTCCCTGGTTGAACAGGCGGTAGAACGGCTCGGGCGCAGAGACGTAACCGAGGTCGTACAGAACCTTGTGCCAGAACCGCGCGTAAAGCAGATGCAACACGGCGTGCTCGGCCCCGCCGACGTAGAGGTCAACCCCGCCGAGGGGATTGTCGAAGGCGGATGTGTCGTTTTTCGACGGTCCCATCCAGTATTTCTCGACCTTCGGGTCGCAAAAGGCCTCGGCGTTATGCGGGTCGAGGAAGCGGAGGTAATACCAGCACGACCCGGCCCACTGTGGCATGGTGTTGGTCTCCCTGCGGGCGGGCCCGCCGCAGGACGGGCAGGCGGTATTGACCCAGTCGCCGGCTCGCGAAAGCGGCGGGGCGGGTTCGACGGACTGGTCGTCGCCGGACAGCGGGCGGAAGTCCTCCATCTCCGGAAGCGTCAGCGGAAGTTGGTCTTCGGGCAGGGCGACGGTTCCGCATTTTTCGCAGTGGACAATCGGGAACGGCTCGCCCCAGTATCGCTGGCGACTGAAAAGCCAGTCCCGCAACTTGTAATTCACCGCGTACCTGCCCAGGCCCTGCTTCTGGAGGTCCTGCGTGATTTTGTCCTTGAACTCGGCGGTGGTCATGCCGTCGTACTTGCCCGAATTTACGGCGACGCCCTCATCCACGTATCCGCGCCAGTCGACGCCCTCGGGCGGTTCGACAACCTGGATTACGGGCAGGTCGTATTTCCGGGCGAACTCCAGGTCGCGCGTGTCGTGAGCGGGCACCGCCATAATCGCGCCGGTGCCGTAGGCGAGCATGACATAGTCGGCGACCCATACTGGGATTTTTTCGCGGTTGACGGGATTGATTGCGTAAGCGCCGGTGAACACGCCGGTTTTTTCCCGACTCTCGTCGGTGCGCTGGAGTTCGGACTTTCCGGCTGCCTGTTTGACGTAATCGCACACGTCCTTTTTGCGCTCGGCCTTGGTTATCCGTTCCACCAGCGGGTGCTCAGGGGCAAGGACCATGTACGTCGCGCCGTAAAGCGTATCCGGCCGAGTTGTATAAACCCTTAAAACCTCATCTTCCTCCACGTCACCGAAGCCATCCTGCCTTCGCTGTTGGAACCACTTATCGTCGCCTTGTGACTCCAGTGGAAAATCAACGATTGCGCCGGTAGATTTTCCTATCCAGTTTCGCTGCATGATTTTGATGGACTCGGGCCAGTCGAGCGTCTCCAGGTCGTTAAGCAGTCGCTCGGCGTATGCGGTTATGCGGAGCATCCACTGTCGCAGCGAGCGTCGGTAGACGAAATAGTCGCCCCGTTCGGAGCGGCCTTCGTTGGTGACTTCCTCGTTGGCCAGGACGGTGCCAAGTTGGGGGCACCAGTTGACCGGCACCTCTGCCATGTACGCCAGGCGCCGGGCGTCTATCGCCTCGCGCCGCTGGGCGGGTGTCAGTTCGTGCCATTTACGCATGCCCTCCGGTTCGCCGATGACGCCGGTCATCCCGTTCATGACGTTGGTCACCACGTTTCCGTTGGGGTCCACGACGTACTTGCCTGACTGGAGTTTCTTTTCGAGTTCCCCGATGGGCCTGGCGGCGTCGGCCTCCGGATCGTACCAGGAGTTGAACATTTTCAGGAATATCCACTGTGTCCACTTGTAATAGTCCGGGTCGGTGGTGGTCAGGCGGCGCGACCAGTCGTAGGAGAAGCCGAACATCTTTATTTGCCGCTCGATGTTGGCGATGTTCTGTAGGGTCGTCTCCCTGGGATGGACGCCGTGCTCGATGGCGTACTGCTCAGCCGGCAGGCCGAACGCGTCGTAGCCCATGGGATGCAGGACGTTATATCCGCGCATGCGGGCGTAGCGTGCGACGATGTCCGTGGCGGTGTAGCCCTCCGGATGCCCCACGTGCAGGCCCGCACCGGAAGGATACGGAAACATGTCCAGCACGTAGAGTTTGGGCGCCTCGGCAAAGCCCTCCTCGGAGGGATTGGGCTGGTGGAACGTGCCGTTGTCGCGCCAGTACTTCTGCCACTTGGCCTGGATTTCGGCGAAGTCGTATCCTGTCATGATTGTTCCATAGAGTGCGGTGCAGTTCGCGCGCCTCGCCACCTGAGGCCTGGCGCGGACCTGGATCGATACTTTTTATGTTTTAGGCGCGATTACGTCAAGTCGGCTGCGGCAAATAGTCTTGCCGCTGGCGCGGAGTGGTGATAGTTGTGTTGGGGGAGATCGAAAAACTAAATGGCGATAGTGAGTATGTTTCTCGTTGCGCTGGCGGCGTTATACGCCGTGGCGGCGTGGATTATCGTCGCCTGGCTGGTGCGCCGCCGCTGGCGCCGGCGCAAAACCGCCCCGCGCTTGGTGAGATGGCTGCGCGCGGTAGTGCTGGTGCTCGCCGGGGCGGGCATC
>CAYZPY010000186.1:0-3438 GCA_964480425.1 uncultured Planctomycetaceae bacterium | reverse complement strand
GCCAAGCCGATTATTGCGCTTACGATAGTGGTGCTCGTGCCGGCCGGGTGGGGCATCAGCAAAATAGTGATAAACGACAATCCTACCAAGTGGTTCGAGCCGGACCATCCGATACGTTTGGCCGACCGGGTCCTCAACGAGCACTTCGGGGGGACGTATATGGCCTACCTGGCGCTGGAGGCCGGGCGGGAGGAATTCGACCCGCAGCAATATGTCAAGAGATTCCAAGATGCCGCCGAGCAAAAAGCGGATGAACTTGAAGAGACCCTTCCGACGGCAAAGGGCGTTTTCGACCAACTCGTCGATTTGGCCGGGCAACGGGCTCGAAAGGCCGATACGCGCGAAGGTTTCTTCGCCGCCTTAAGAGCGGCGGTCAAGGAGAAGTCGTCCGCGGCCGAGGGCGAGGAGAGTTTCGCATGGGACGAGGCGTCGCTGTTCGTCGACGTGCAGAAACAGGCGTCGGAGGTCTTCAAGGATCCCGATGTGCTGCGGTACCAGATAGAACTCCAGAATGCGATGAAGTCCACGGGCGTGGTGGGCAAGAGCAACTCGCTGGCCTCCATCGTCAAGACCATCCACCGCGACCTTGTGTCGGGTCCGGACCCGACCGAGCAGAAAAAGAATTTCCGCATACCCGACAAGCGTAAAATGGTGGCCGAGTGCCTTCTTCAGTTTCAAAGCTCCCACCCGCCCCGGCGACCTGTGGCATTTCGTCACGCCCGACTACCGCACATCGAGCACCTGGGTGCAACTGACCAGCGGCGACAACCGGGACATGTCGAGGGTGGTCCGCGCGGTAGAGGATTTTGTCGTCGCCAATCCGCCGCCTGCGGGCCTGAAGCACAAGTGGTTCGGCATGACGTACATAAACGTCGTGTGGCAGGACAAGATGGTCCGGGGCATGCTCGGCGCTTTCGGCGGCAGTTTCCTGGTGGTGTTTCTGTTGATGACGATACTGTTCCGCTCGGCGCTGTGGGGAGCACTTAGCATGGTTCCGCTGACGGTGACCATCGCGGCGATATACGGGGCGATAGGGCACGTGGGCAAATACTACGACATGCCTGTGGCGGTTCTCTCGTCGCTGACGCTCGGTCTGGCGGTGGATTTCGCTATACATTTCCTCGGTCGGGCAAGGCAGATGCGCGCCGACTACCGTGACTGGCGCAGCACGTCCCCGGCGGTCTTCGGCGAGCCCGCGCGGGCCATAGCGAGGAACATCATCATCGCGGTGGGCTTCATTCCGCTGTTGCTGGCGCCGCTGGTGCCGTATCAGACGGTGGGGATGCTGATGGCCGCCATATTGCTGGTGGGCGGCATCGCGACGCTACTGATCCTCCCGGCGATTGTGCGCCTGCTGGAGGGGCGCCTGTTCGCCGAACACAAGGTGATGGGCCCGGCGTGCAACTGCGCCATGTGCGCCGCCGCGGCGATTGCGCTTACGGCGCTTATTGCGATTAATTTGCACGGGTATATGGAAATTGGTATCGGCAACCTTACGTGGATAAGCGTCGGCGTGGTGACGGTCATGGCCGTTATATGCGGCGTCCTTTCGCGCCGGAAGAAATGCAGAATTACACCAGAGGAGAATGAAAATGGGAATTAGAACGACAATCAGGAATGTCGCCGCCCTCGGCGCGGCCGCGGCCGTGACGGCGCTGTTTACGACACTGGTTTTTACCGAACGAAAGGCGTCTGCGCAGAAAAACGAGTCTGACGGTAATCTCACCGTCGAACAGATCGTCGAGAGGACCAATCGCGTGTCCTACTACCAGGGCTACGACGGCAAGTCGGACGTTGCGATGACCATCGTGGATGCCCAGGGCCGCAAGCGCAACCGCCGGTTCACGATTCTGCGGCGCGACGCCGCCGACCCCGACGCCGAGGACGCCGACGCCTCGCGCAAGAAGGATAAATACTGCGGCGAACAGAAATTTTACGTGTATTTTCACCGCCCCGCCGACGTCAACAAGACGACGTACCTTGTCCACAAGCACCTGGACCGCGCCGACGATCGCTGGCTTTACCTCCCGTCGCTGGACCTTATCAAGCGAATCGCCGCCGGCGACGAGCGAACCAGTTTCGTCGGGTCGCACTTTTATTACGAGGACGTGTCCGGGCGGCACATAGACGAGGACAAGCACGAACTCGTCGAGACCACCGATAACTATTACGTGCTGAAAAACACGCCAAAAAAGCCCAAGGAGGTCGAGTTCGCCTATTTCAAAATGTGGATACACCGCAAGACCTTCATCAACGTAAAGACCGAGTACTACGACGATAATGGCAACAAGTATCGCCGGTACACCGCAAAGAAGGTCGAGACCATCCAGGGCTATCCCACGGTGACCAGGGCCCGCATGACCGACCTGCAAACCGACGGGTATACCGACGTGGAGTATTCCGATATCGAGTACAATGTCGACCTGCCGGAGTCCATATTCACCGAGCGGTACCTCGAGCGCCCGCCTTACAAGCACCTGAAGTAGAATGAAGATTCGTACCTGTTTGTTGATTATCGTTTCGTTGTGCCTGACGGCAGTTGCGGCCGGGGCGGATGAACCGCCGCTGCCCGAAGGCCTGGGCGGCGACGGCGAAGACGAACCCGCGCTGCCCGAGGGCCTGGGCGGCGATGACGACGGCGACGAGGGACCCTCGCTGCCCGAAGGGCTCGGCGACGAGGCGCAAACCCGGCCCGAAACAAAGCCCGCCGAGAAGCCTGCGCCCACCTGGCTGGAGATGGCGCGCACACTGAACGAGTTCGGCATAACGGGTTTCTGGGAGGTCCGAGGCGGCGTGAGGGCAGTGAACGACCCAAACGAAAAACGCGCCTCGATGGGCGAAACGCGATTCCAGCTGGACTTCGAAAAACCGCTGGAGAACCTGACGTTTAAAATCAAGGCCGACTTTATCTATGACGGCGTCGTCGAGCCGCACTCGACGAACCTCCAGACCGGTCCGAGTTGGCTTGACCTTCGCGAGGCGAACGTGGTCTTTTCGCCGCTGAAGTTCATGGACGTGAAAATAGGGCGGCAAATCCTCACATGGGGCACGGGCGACCTGGTGTTCCTTAACGACCTGTTTCCCAAGGACTGGCGGTCGTTCTTCATCGGTCGCGACGTGGAATACCTCAAGGCCCCCTCCGACGCCGTAAAGGCCGGCATATACACCGACTGCTTCAACCTTGACGTCGTCTATACCCCGCAGTTCGACCCGGACAGGTTCGTCGAAGGGCGCCGGCTGTCATATTTCAATTCCACGCTCGGTCGCCGCGTCGGAAGAAACGCCGTCATCGACGCCGAGATTCCCGAAGGATGGTTCGACGACGACGAGTACGCCATGCGGGTGTGGAAGCGGGTGGCGGGATACGAACTGGCCGCCTACGGTTACTGGGGCTTCTGGAAGAGCCCCGGCGGGCAGGACCCCGCGACGGGTCGGGCG
>CAYZPY010000185.1:0-3446 GCA_964480425.1 uncultured Planctomycetaceae bacterium | reverse complement strand
GCAGTTTCTCGGCGGGGGGGGCCTTGCAGTTTGAGCATACCGTGGGCGGCGCCAGTTTGATGTCCGTGCCGCGCCCGGCCATGTTCGTGGCGATGGTCACGTTGCCCACTATGTGATTCGAGCCCTTCTTGATGGGGTGCTGCTGACCGGCCAGGGCGACAATCTCGTTTTCGCGTGCGGCGTTTTCGGGTCTGCCGTTGAGCAGTTCGTGTACGATGCCGCGGCGCTGGAGCATCTGGGAAATTTTTTCGGATTTTTCTATGCTGGTGGTGCCGACCAGGACGGGCCTGCCCGTTTTGCTGACCTGCTCTATTTCGTCGACGATGCAGTTGTACTTCGGTTCGACGTTGGCGTAAATCCTGTCGTTGTGGTCCACGCGGTTGACCGGGCGGTGCGTGGGGACCGAAATCACGTCCAGCGAGTAGATTTTCATGAACTCGCCCGCCTCGGTCATCGCCGTGCCGGTCATGCCGGCGAGTTTTTTGTACAGTTTGAAGAAGTTCTGGAGCGTTATCGTCGCCAGGGTCTGGTTCTCCTCCTTGATGCGCACGTGCTCCTTGGCCTCGACGGCCTGGTGCAGCCCGTCGGACCATTCCCTGCCCTCCAGCAGGCGCCCGGTGAATTCGTCGACGATCACCACGCGGTCCTGCTGCACGACGTAGTCCTTGTCGCGGTCGTAGACCAGGTGCGCCCGAAGGGCCTGCTCCATGAGGTGGGGCCATTCCATGTTCGCACCCACGTAAAAACTGCCCACCCCGGCGGCCTCCTGGGCGGCGGTGACCCCTTCGTGAGTCATGTGGACGGTCTTTTTATCCAACTCGACTTCGTAGAACTTGGTCTGGCGGGCGAGTTCGTCCTCGGCGCGGGCGAGTTGCTCTTCGACGTTTTTGAGTTTCTTCTCCATCCGGTCGCGCTTCTCGCCTTTGGTCTTGGAGAGTTCCCCGTCCAGCGCTTTTATGTTGCGCTTGAGCAATTCGACCCTGTTGTTGGCGCGGTCCCAGTTCCGCTGGCGGGAGATAAGATCTCTGGCGACGACGTCGGCCTTGCGGTAGCGGTCGGTCGAACCGTAGGCAGGTCCGGATATGATCAGCGGCGTCCGCGCCTCGTCTATCAGGATGCTGTCCACCTCGTCTATGATGGCGTAGTCCAGCGGTCCCTGGACCTGCTTGCCCACGGACATTTTCATGTTGTCGCGGAGATAGTCGAATCCGAATTCGCTGTTTGTGCCGTAGGTTACGTCGCAGGCGTACGCCTGTCGTCGGACCTGGGCCTCGGGTCCATAGGCGGGCATGTCGCCCGTGACGTATCCCACGGTCATGCCCAGCATCTCGAATATGGGTCGGGCGAACCGCGCGTCGCGCTGGACGAGGTAGTCGTTTACCGTCACCACGTGGGTGTGCATGCCCTCAAGCCAGGCCATGTATATCGCCGGGTAGCAGGCGATGGTCTTTCCCTCGCCGGTGGCCTCCTCGGCTATGCTGCCCTCGTCGAGAATGTACCCCGCCGCCAGCTGCACGTCGAACTGGCGGTGGTCCTGCCCCCTGCGCGATGCCTCGCGCACCAGTGCGAACGCCTCGGGCTTGACCTGCTGGCGGTCCTGTCCCTGGGACACGCGGCGACGGAGATCCTGAGAATACCGGAGCATTTGCTCGTCGCTCAGGTTGCGCATTTTTTCCTCGAGCGGATTGACCCGTTCGCGGACGAACTTCATCCGCGTGCGGACCAGCCGCTCGTTGCGCGTGCCGCCGATGGCCTTGATGAATATTTTTCTAATTAGTCCGAGCATGGTTTACGGGGATTCGACGGCGGTATGGTCCGCCGACCCGTTAAATTATTATACTGAATTTGTTTCAGTATCGCAGGTTTGGGAGGGATATCAAGAAACCGTGGCCGACGAACCGCATTATAGACAGGGGCTCACGGGTGTAAAAAGGGGCGATTATCTCCGCGTGCTGAGCGTTCTTTGCGGTTAGAATGTGTACGCGGCAATATCTCGACAGATTGGATGCAGGAGCGATGTATGGCAGAGCGGACATTTGGAATTGGCCTTATCGGGTGCGGCGGATTCGGGCTTTTCTGCGGGGACATTTTTTCGGGCATGCCGAACGTGCGCATGGCGGCGGTCGCCGACGTTGACGCACGAGCAGTCGAGGCGGCGGCGAAGCGCTTCGGATGCCATGTGGCAAAAAGCGCGTTCGAACTCGTCGCGCGCGACGACGTGGACCTAGTTCACGTGGCCGCGCCCCCGGCGATGCATTACGAACTGGCGCTTGGGGCTATGCGCGCCGGAAAGCACGTACTGTGCGAAAAGCCCCTGGCCCTTAACACCGCCCAGGCCGACGAGATGCTCGCCGTCGCCAAGCAGGCGGACGTCTTGTGCACGGTGAACTTCATCAAGCGCCACAATGCCGTCGCCGATCTGGCAAAGGCGGTTATTGATTCCGGCCTGCTGGGCGGCGTGCTGGCCGGACGAATGACTAATTGCGCCACCGACAGCCACCTGCCGCCGGGGCACTGGTTCTGGGACAAGAGCGTCTCGGGCGGGATTTTCATCGAGCACGGGGTGCACTTTTTTGACCTGTACGCCAAATGGCTCGGGTCGGGAAGGGTTATCGGCGCTCACGCCGAAACGCGCCCCAATACGCAGCAGGAAGACCGCGTGACGTGCACGCTGCGATACGACTGCGGGGCGGTGGTGGGGCACTACCACGGCTTCGACCAGATTGAGCCCATGGACCGCGCCGAGCATCACCTCGTGTGCGAGATGGGCGATTTGCGCGTCTATGGGTGGATTCCCCTCACGCTGGAGGTCTACGCCGCAGTGGACGACGCCGGCGCCGAGCGGCTGGGCGATTTACTCGACGGCGCCGAGGTTGATGTTCTGGAGACTTTTCCCCCCCACAAGCGGCAAATTATGGGCGGGGGCAAGTTGCGCAACGTTACAAAGCGGATTAAACTTACGTATTGTCCGAATCCCGACAAGCAGGACGTTTACGCAGAATCCATCCGCGCATTGCTGGTCGACCAGACCGCCTGGATCCGGGACCGCTCCCACGCCCGACGAGTTACGGAACAAAACGGCCTGGATGCACTCGCCCTTGCCCAGTCAGCAGAGGAACTGGTCCGGGTCGGTTAGATTTTTCCCTGGTCCGTGCGAACCGGTCCAACTCGCTATTTATCCTCTTTGAATTCGTAAGCTCCTACATCCGGTGCGAGGCCTTGGGGGCGGTCGGCGCCGGTGATGTCGGTTTCGGGGGCGAACTTCGGTTCGGCGGCGTCAATGGCGGGGCTGCCGCGCCTTAATCGCAGGTCGAACTTCGCCGGGTCAACAAAGAGTGCGCGAGGATTTTTGATAATCATGTTGTTGACGTCGGCGACGTCCTTGCCGGAGGGAATTTTCACTGTCGTGACGAGGTTGTTGGCGACGACGCAATTTTTCGGGGCCG
>CAYZPY010000184.1:0-3496 GCA_964480425.1 uncultured Planctomycetaceae bacterium | reverse complement strand
TACCTGGCCGACAACGCCGGCGAGATAATTTTCGACCGCCTGCTAATCGAGCGGTTGTCGCCGGATAAGGTCACCGTGGCGGTCAAGGGTTCGCCGGTTCTCAACGACGCCACCATGGACGACGCCTGCGTAGCCGGGCTGACGGACATGGTGAAGGTCATAGACAACGGCTCGGACGCCCCTGCCACCGTGCTGGAAGACTGCAGCGAGCAGTTCAGGGACGTATTCGAAGCGGCCGACGTGGTGATAGCAAAGGGCCAGGGCAACTACGAATCGCTCAGCGGCGTCTCCAAGGAAATCTTCTTCGCGCTGAAGATAAAGTGCCCTGTGATAGCCGACGACATCGGCTACCCTCTCGGCAGCATGGTGCTTAGCCACGCAGATGGAAAATTCATACACGCGGCAGAGAGTGAATCGAAGCAAACATTAGCAGGGAAGGAGTGACGACTATGCCAGGTGGAGACGGAACAGGACCGACTGGACAGGGCCCGGTTCGCGGACGAGGTCGTGGTCGCGGTGGCGGCGCCGGTAGAGGCGCCGGCGGCGGTCGCGGACGCATGGGCGGACCCAGTGCGGCCGGACCGGCCGGATACTGTGTCTGCCCCGGTTGCGGGCACAAGGTGCCCCACGCGGCCGGACAGCCGTGCAACACCGTGACGTGTCCAAATTGCGGAATAGCGATGACTCGACAGTAAGTGATACCCATCAGCATAAGGAGAATTACTATGCCAGGTGGAGACGGAACAGGACCGATGGGCTTTGGCCCGATGACAGGCAGAGCGGCCGGGTACTGCGCCGGATACGGCGCGCCCGGATACATGAACCCGATTCCCGGACGCGGATGGGGTCGCGGCGGGGGCCGTGGTTGGGGTCGCGGGCGCGGATGGGGACGCGGCTGGGGTCGGCGCGCATCCGGATACGGCGCCGCCCCGGCATACGGCTATCCCCCCGCTGCACCGCCCTACTACGGTTACGGCACCAGATATAATTACGGCCCGGCCGTGGCACCGGCGCCTCCGGCGGCCAATCCAGCCGAGGAACTCGAGATGCTAAAGGCCCAGGCCGAGCAACTCGAAAGTTCTCTGCAGGAAATCCGCGCCCGCATAGACGACCTCCGCTCGCAATAGGATTCAAAGTGATGCGCGTGCTTTCGATGCCTAAAACAGGGAGCGGTGAAACGCGTTTCACCGCTCCCTCGGCACGAAAGAAACCTCGGATCCTCCCTCCGCCGTTTTAAGTGGAGTCGAAGTCCGTATATTAATAATCATCGCCCATCGGGCGCTTTGATTCTTCGTCGGTGTTGTTTTGCTTTTCGGGATACTCGTGGTTTTGTCCGCCCGAAGACCCTCGCCGGCCGGTGAGCATTTCCTCCATCTGTTCGAGGCCGGCGGATGTGTCGCCGGCATTGCGGGCCTCCCGGGCCAGTTTGTTCGCCGAGTCGTACCGCCCGATGAGATAATTAAGCGCGGCGCGCATAAACGCGCTGTCGGCCAGACCGACCGAATCCGGCGATGCCGATTCGTAAGCATTGATAAGTTCGCCGACGGGCTTGCGCAGCGGTTCGTCCAGGACCATGTAAACCAGGGTCTCTCCGTTCAAACGGAACGCCCGGCGCATCGCCCACACGCCGCGGGAGAGGTTTCCATCTGCCGCTACCACCAGTGCGTAACCTACTTTAGGTTGACCGGCTCGCGGATTATTCGTCGCCTGGCGGGCGAACCAAAGCAGCGCCTCGCGGGAATGTCCTTCGGCCAGGAGCGTCCATCCGTCCCGGCGGTCGGTTTCGTCGCGCTGGGGGGCGTAGTTGTCCCCAAGCAGGTCACGCAGGTTACCCAAACTGCGCGACGCGTCGCCGGCGTCATCGGCCTGTTTGGCCAAGTCGACGGCCCGGGAAGTGTCGCCCAGCAGATAGTGGATCGCCGCGCGCATAAAGGCCCGATCGGATTTATCGATGTAATCCGCTTCGTCGGAGGCGTAACTTTGGAGAACCGCACGCATGCGCTCACGTATAGACGCATCGAGTTGCAGGTTCTCGACTGCCTGCGGCGCCAGACGCAACGCACGCCGCATCGCCCACACGCCGCCGGACAGGTTGCCGTCGTCGGCGACGGCAAGGGCGAAACCGACCTTGAACCGACCGGCGTTGGGATTGTCCCTTGCTTGCTGTGCGAACCAAATTTTCGCCCGAGGCGACTGCTCGCTGCCCAGCAGTGACCAGCCGTCCGGCTCGGAGGCGCTGGTATCTCGTCTGGACGATTGTTCGTTGTACTGATTGTTCGTTTGATATGTCGAATCCGATGAATAATCCGACGTTCCCCGCCGGTACGAGCCGTCGTTATCGTAGTCGGAGCCGTAATCGTCGTAATCCGTATATGACCCGCTGTAAGACCGCCCGTACGAACCGTAATAACTATAACGCCTGTGATATTCACCCAGGCCAAGGTGCAACCCGCCGTATGTTCCGACAAAGCCAATGTGAGGCCTGCCGAACAGGCCAAGGTTCGGCCGGCGATCGTTGTCGTAACGATATCCGTAACCGTAGGGATACCCGTAACCATAATGGTACCCGTAATAGCGCCTGTACGGATAATGGTATCGCCTGTAACTGTAAAAACCGCCGTACCTGTAGCCGTGACGTAATCTCAGGCCCAGGTGAATGCCGTGTTTGCCGTGATAGCGGAAGTGGACGCCGGCATCGGCCTGCGAGCCGCCGGTCAATACCACCATCAACGCCGCAAAAACGGCGCCGGCAAGGAGACCTGCGCCCGCCCCGAATTCTTTACACAAGGACATGATATGTCACCTGCCTTCCTGTCAAATCGCATTTTTTTAACCTGTTTTCGTCCTGTAAGTCTCTGTTACATTTTAGGCGGTAAACAGGCGTCAGGACGAGTTATCTGCGCCGTTAGGAGCGGTCCGAAAAAGACGGCGCCCCGTCCGACTGCGGGCGACCGAAACGCCGCGACGGTAAAAGTCGGAAAAATGCTTCATATAACCGCGGATTTCGCAAGCGGGCGACCTATAATGTCCCATCAAAGCAAACTTCACGTAAAAAGGATTTTTCGAAATTATACGCCGGACAATTATCCGGCTGCCAAAATACAGGCGCCGATGCGCCAAGGCCTTGACAAGGGATCGCCGATCATGGACGGATGCTATGACAAAATCAGATACTCGCTCAGCGACGAGAGCGGGCAGATGCGGTTCGAGTCATTCGAATTCCTGAATATGCCCGAGTGCGCCGAGACGCTCGAGACGCTAAGGGACTATCTGCTGTCCCGCCCTCTCTGTCAGGTGGACCCCCAGTGGGTCCGCTCCCTGCAGTGCCAGGGGAACGGGCGGTGCATGTCCGACGTGGCGCGCGTAATCGAAGAACACCAGCAACTGTTCGGCTCGCCGATGAAGGACGATTCGGGAGGCCCGCGTTAACATGAAAATTTCAGTCGCAAGCGGCAAGGGCGGCACGGGCAAGACCACGGTGGCGACGAATATGGCC
>CAYZPY010000183.1:2222-3504 GCA_964480425.1 uncultured Planctomycetaceae bacterium | reverse complement strand
CGCGGCGGTGATCCGCCGCCTTTGTCTGCGGGCGGATGCGGATACCGCCCCTGCGGCCTGTCGCCACAGATTCAGCGAGCCGACAATCACCATGCGCCGTGCGGGCCTGTACAGCGCCAGTATCGCCACCGCCGCCACCGCCGCCACCGCCGCAATCGCCCACGGCTGATTTAATACCAACGCGGCAAATATTCGATTCGAACCGGACATATTCAGCAGATAAATGTTCGCCGATTATTAGAACCTCTAACAAAGCGCTGCCGGCTTCGTTCGGCTGCACCGCCGAGATGCGGCGTCGAACTGCATCGCCAATGCCCGGGCATCGCCTGCTTCGTTCTGGTTGCCTGAGGGCATTTCGCTCGACCTCGGGCCGACACGGACGTTTTGTTAGAGACTCTTAAAACTGCCCCATTTCGCGCACGCGGATGACCTTCCGCAGCAGCAGGTAGCGCCTGCCCTTGTATCTGGTGACCCTGCCGGAGACTCGCAGTTTAACTGTACGGTGCGGTTCACCGGCCAGTTCCTCGGCCCGGTGCAGCAGTTTGCAAGGGAGCAGGCGAAGCGGCGGCTCGCGCAACGTGTTGTCGCCTGTGAAGGAGACCTTCAGCCACCGTCCCTGCCGGGCGCGCTGGAGCGTCACCAGGCGGTCAACCACGAGATGGGGGCGATCGGTGATGATTTTCGGTAGGTCGGGCACGGGGGCGACGGACTCGTCCGATTTTTCCGGCCGGGGGTCTTCGTGCTCGATAAGCACGGGCTTGCCGTGCTGCTCGCCCAGTAGTTCTTCGGCGATGTCTTCCGGCGACGTTTCTTCGTTGCGGTTCTGCGGTTCGGTTCCCTCGTCCGTGGCGGATTGCGTCGCCGTTGCGGGGCGGGTAGCCGTTTTGGGCTGAGTCGTCGGCGATTCGTCGTCGCCGGGCGCCTTGGCGGGCATCGTGTCCGCATTCGCCTTTGTGCCGGCGTCGTGGTGGGAGGGGCGTGTCGTGGGGGCGAGAATAGTCGCCTTTGTCAGCAGGCAGAACGGCTTGTCGTTGTATATTGTCGTTTCGCCGGAGATGCGGAAGGTGGTGTGCTCGCCTTCGGCGGTGATTTTCTCCAGTCGCTGGAGCAGCCGGCACGGAAGGGCCCATTGCGGCCTGATGTTTTCGGCGCCTTCCTGGGGGGGGAACCTCAGTAGAATCCAGTCGGTGTCGTCGCGGCGCTCGAGGCGGCAGGGGCGGTTGATGATCATCGTTCCGGCCTGGGGCAGGTCGGGTTTGGGCGGTTTTGGTTTGTACCCGCT
>CAYZPY010000183.1:0-2212 GCA_964480425.1 uncultured Planctomycetaceae bacterium | reverse complement strand
ACCCGCTCGGGTAGGTTATGGGAACCTCCTGGTTTTGAAGGGCGGATTTTGAATATATCTTCCGCGCCTTGCGTGTCGCCGGGGAGGGTCTGGTTTCCGGCTGCGGCCCGAAGGAGGTCCGGCACAAAAGCCCGACGGTCAACAGGATGTAAGCGGTCTTGCGTGTTCGCATGTCTGGCGGAAGTTTCTATATTCGATTCTATTCTAACTGACGGGTGTGCGATACGAAAGTTCCACGCCTCAAACAATTGCCCTGAAGACTTTCGGAAGGTCATCGGGTTTCTCGACGGTTGTGAGGTATTCGGCCGTTCGGGGCTTGGTGGAGGTAATCAGTTCGATTACGGGTTGCCAGAAATCACCCACGCACACCAGCGGGCGCGTGTCGGTCAGGCCCTTGGCGAGCATTTCCCAGGCGGTGGACAGTTCCACCAGCGTTCCGGTCGCCCCGGGAAGGACGATGTAACCGGCGTCGGCGTCGGACAGCAGGGTTTGCAGGCGCTCGATGAGCGATGCGGTGACGATTGTCCTGTCGGTGAATTCGTTCGCGCGGGGTGACCATATCGAGCAGACCACCCCGACGGTGCTTCCGCCGGCCTCTTTGGCGCCTCGTGAAGAGGCGTCCATCGTCCCGCCGTATCCGCCGTTGATCACGACATAGCCCATCTGCGCCATTGTGCGTCCCACGGCGCGGGCCAGTTCGTATTCACCCGAGCCGGGTTCCGGGTCGTTGGATCCGAAAATCGAAACGGCCGGTTGATTTTTGCCTGCTTTACCCATCATTCCTTCGCTGCGGAAGCGTAGTTCAACCGCCCGCCGGCGGCCAGAATCTTCCGCTCGCGCCCGGACAGGTCCGAGTCGCACGCGAATTCGAAATCCTTCGTGGCGTTGCGGACCGTCACCCGGCCGGATTCCATGCCCCCGGCGACGTCTTCTATGACCAGTTCGTCGTCGCGTTCGATTTTGTCGTAATCGCCCGCTTGGGCGAACGTCAGCGGCCAGATGCCGAAGTTAATCAGGTTGGCCTTGTGAATTCGCTCGATGGACTTTGCGATGACCAGCCGCACGCCCAGGTGCATGGGGCACAGCGCGGCGTGTTCGCGCGAGGAGCCCTGCCCGTAGTTGTCGCCGGCGACGATTACGCCCGCCTTCGAGGAGTTTTTCGCCTCGATCGCGCGATCGGCGAACGTCGGTTGGCCTTCTTGGTTGAAGCAGTCGAAGACGTATTTTGCGTACCGGGGCACGTTGGAGCGGTATTTCAGCAGCGCCCCGGCGGGCATTATGTGGTCGGTGGTTATCTTGTCGCCGACCCTGATGATCACCGGGCCTTGGATTCTGGAAGGGAATTTGCCGGGCCTTGGCGGTGAAACTATGGTTTGGGCGCGGGCGATATCGGCATGGTCGTCCTCGTCGGCGGGCAGGGGCGGGACGATGAGGTTGTCGTTTATCTCGAAGCGTTCGGGCAGTTCTATGTCCGGGCATGCGATGCCCTCTTTGTTTGCGAATATCCGCGGGTCGGTGATTTCGCCGGTGATGGCGGCCGCCGCGGCGGTGGCGGGTGAGACGAGGTAGACCCTGTCGTCCCTTGTGCCCGATCGTCCGGGGAAGTTGCGGTTGAACGTCCGCAGCGATACGGCGCCCTGTGCGGGTGAGAAGCCCAGCCCGATGCACGGTCCGCAGGCGGACTCTAACACCCTTGCGCCGGCCTCGACCATGTCCGCCAGGGCGCCGTTGCGTGCGATGGTGTCCAGGGCCTGTCGGCTACCGGGCGCGATGCCCAGCTCGACGTCGCGATGGACGCTTCTGCCCTTGAGCATTGCGGCGGTGAGCATCAGGTCCTTGTAACTGCTGTTTGTGCACGAGCCGATGATCACCTGGCGGACCTTTGTTCCGGCGGCCTGTTCGACGGGTATGACGTTGTCCGGGCTTGAGGGCGCGGCGGCAAGCGGGGCGAGTTTGTCCAACTCGATTTTAATGTGCCGGTCGTAATCGCAATCGTCGTCGGCCGCCAGCGGTGCGAAGCAGTCTTGTCGTCCCTGTGCGGCGAGGAACCTTTGCGTTGCGTCGTCGGACGGGAAGATGCTGGTGGTGACGCCCAGTTCGGCGCCCATGTTGGTGCAGGTGGCGCGTGACGGCACGTCCAGCGTCGCCACGCCGCCGCCGAAGTATTCCACCACGCACCCGACGTTGCCGCCGGTGGTCAGTATGCTCAGCA
>CAYZPY010000182.1:0-3514 GCA_964480425.1 uncultured Planctomycetaceae bacterium | reverse complement strand
TGAATCTCCTCGCGGATGTCCTCGCCCAGCGGCTCGTTGGCGATAATCCTGTTGTTGGCTATCTTCAATGCGACCAAGCGAACGCCGCTTACCGGGTCCCTGAGCATGTCCGTGAGCATCTTGTCTCGCCCGGCCGACGGCGTCGCAGTGTACAGGTCGCTCATCGCCTTCATCAGGCGCTTGCGCAGCAGATCGTTCTGCACCTCCAGGGCGTCCTTTGCCTCGGTCAGATTCTTGACGACCTCGGCCAGCCATTCGTGTCGCGGCTTGGACTTGTTGCGGCGCCACCACCGCTTCCATCTGTCGGCGTCGGGCCCGAACGAGCGAATGTTGGTTATTTCCTCAAGCGCTGAATAAACGCCCTGGCGAACCTGCTGGTCCCTGTCTTCCAGGAGTTGAATCAGCGCGCCGACGACCGCCTTGCTGGGCGTCTGCCCCAGGGCGTCTATCGCTGCCAGGCGGACCGCCGTCCAGTCGGGATGGTCCTTGCGGCGTTCTGAGGCGGCGGAAATGAGTTTGGCCGTCACTTCGGGGTCGTCGTACGACGCTAGCGCCTCGGCCGCAGGCACGCGAACGTCGGCGTCTTTGCCGGTGAGCATCTCCACCAGCGGCGCCACGAAGCGCTCGTCTTTGGCGTTATGGGCGGATATGGCGCGGGCTATGGCGATGCGCGCGGGATTGTTGTTCTTGTCGTCCAGCAGGCGATCGAGGGCTTCCTTGGCCTGGGGGTATGAGCGGGCAAGAAGCAACTTGGCCGCCTCCAGGCGTGTCTTGTCCGATCGCTGCGGTTCGCGGAGCTGACCGGTGAGGGTCTCCAGTTCCATCTGCTGGTCCGGGCTGAGTTTTGCAGTGGTCCCCTGCCCGCAGGAACTCACCGTCGAAAGTATGCATATCCCCAGTACCGAAAGTGCGTGACAAAGGTTTTTCATTTACTGTCGGCGTCCATGGTTTCTTATTTATCACCCTCGACGCCGGCATGCCGTATCCGGCGCCTGGTATATATATATTTATATCGGTCAGAGGCGTTTGTCAAACTTAAGTGTTTGCCCGCACACCGATGGCGCTTGAAACCACCGGCGGTTAGGATATCTATCATGGCTGGGAAAAAATCAAAAGGCGCCCGAACGTCGAAACAGTCCACAGCGGCAATGACATACAAGTGCGCCGGCGTGGACATAGACGCCGGCGAGAAGTTCGTGGGGCGAATCCGCCGGATGGTCAAGAAGACCTACACCCCGCGGGTGGTCAAGTCGTACGGTGGCTTTGCCGGGATGTTCCGCCTGGACTACAACGAGCGACTGTTCAAACAGAACTACACCGAGCCGCTGCTGGTCGCTTGCACCGACGGCGTGGGAACGAAACTCAAGGTCGCATTCAGGGCCGAAAAATTCGACACCGTCGGCGTCGACCTGGTGGCAATGAACGTCAACGATCTGGTCTGCTGCGGGGCCGAGCCGCTGTTCTTTCTGGATTACCTGGCCGTGGGAGAACTGCAGCCCGAGCGGTGCGCCGCGGTCGTAAAGGGTATCGCCGACGGATGCCGACAGGCCGGCTGCGCCATGCTGGGCGGTGAAACCGCCGAGATGCCCGGCTTCTACGGGCAAAAGGAGTTCGACCTGGCAGGGTTCGCCGTGGGAGTGGTCGAGCGGAATCGCGTGGTTGACGGCAGGTACGTTCGCCCGGGCGACGTGGCCGTGGCCGTCGCCTCCGACGGGCTGCATTCAAACGGGTTCGGACTGGCGCGGAAGGTCTTGTTTGAAAAGTCCGGCTACCGCCTCACCGATAGCCCGCCTGAGCTTGAAGGCGCCACGCTGGGCGAGGAACTGCTGCGCCCCACGCGGATATACACCCCTGCGGTGCTGGACGTCCTGCGTGCGTACAGGAAAAAGCGCGTAGTCCGCGCCATGGCGCACATAACCGGCGGGGGCATCCCGGGCAACCTGCCCCGGGCGCTTCCGGACGGGCTGACCGTGCGGATTAAGCGCGACTCGTGGTACGTGCCGCCGATTTTCAAACTCATCGCCGCACGCGGGCCGGTCGACCAGATCGAGATGATGCGCGTGTTCAACATGGGCGTGGGATTCGTGATGATTGTCGCACAGAGGTTTGCGGCGTCGGTGATGGCCCGGCTGAGGAAATCCCGCCAGCGCTGCTGGATACTGGGAAAGGTCCGCAAAGGCGGACCGGAAATACAATGGGCCTGACAAAGGGGGAAGGTTGAAGGGGCAGGGGGGAAATGAGTAATGACGTATGACGAATCAATAACGAATATTCGAAAAACAGATCATGCAACTTGCGGGCGAAACGCCGTGCAATGAATTCAAACTTCCAGCAATTCTGTGGCTTCGTGTCGACCGGCGATGTGGATAGGCAGTGTTCGGCCGAGGGTTTTACGGTGTGTCGCCAGCGCAAGTGCGGGGGTATTGTTGTTTTGCGAGAGGTGGGCGATGCACAGCCATTGCAGTGCCCCCGTTGCGTGTCGGCGGACAAGTTCGGCCGCCTCGATGTTCGAGAGGTGCCCGCCGGGCCCGCGGACGCGACGCTTGACGAACGGCGGATACCAGCCGTCGGCGAGCATCTGCGGGTCGAAATTGCTCTCGAGTATCACCGCGTCCAGCGATGCGATGACGTCGCCCAGGCCGGAAAACACATGCCCCAGGTCGGTCAATATTCCCAGTCGTCGCTTTCCGTCGTCCACGACAAAAGCCGAGCCGTCGGCGCCGTCGTGCGGCGTGGGGATGGTCTGGACGCTCACGCCGTCAAACTTCAGCACGTCGCCCGAGATGAAATGCCTCACGCCTCGGAATTTGCCCATGGGAATCCTTTCCCATGAGACGGCAAGCGTTTGCGGCGTCATGTAGACGGGCAACTTGAACTTGCGATGATATATTCCGGCGCATCCGACGTGGTCGGCGTGGTCGTGCGATATAATGACGGCGTCGGCGCCGCGGATGTCAAGTCCGGCCGCGGCAAGGCGAGTATCAGCCCGCCTGCCGCTTATGCCCGCCTCGAACACCAGGCGCGCGCCGCCGGCGCACACGTAGAAGCAGTTGCCGTTGCTTCCGGACTGGAGCGAGATAACCTTCACGACGCGTTTTTAAACGAAGTTTTCCGTGAATTCCACGAATTTCACGAATTTAAGAATGTGACAATACGTATTTCTTGAATTATTTTATTTTTGGTGTAATTGGTGTAATTCGTGAACTGATTAAAGGGAGTAATTTGTGAAACCCACGCGAAGGGAATTTTTAAGGATGGCGGGTATGAGCAGCGCAGCGGTATTTTCCGGCGCGTCGTCTTTCGGGGGCGTGCGTTCGAATAAGAAACGTCCCAACATTGTGCTAATCATGGCCGACGACATGGGCTACTCGGACATCGGCTGTTACGGCGGCGAGATTCACACGCCGAACCTGGACAATCTGGCGTCCAACGGGCTGCGGTTCACGCAGTTCTACAACGGCGCGCGGTGCTGCCCCACGCGTGCATCGCTTATGACCGGGCTGTACGCCCACCA
>CAYZPY010000181.1:0-3702 GCA_964480425.1 uncultured Planctomycetaceae bacterium | reverse complement strand
TTTAGACATTCGTTCGCCACCCATCTTCTGGAGGCGGGGCGGCGCCAGCCACATGCGCAAAAAGCGATCGAAAACAAACACACCAACGATCACCGCCTCGGCGACGTGCAGCCAGTGAACCTCCACCGGCGGGCGGCGAAAGCCGTATTCCAGCGCAAGCGACGCCACCGCCGCTATGGCCGCCAGGGCGAGTATGGCGTCGAGCAGGGCCTGCGTGAATCGCACCCTGTCCGACCTCGAAGATGAAGATTCGGTTACTTTCATCTTGATTAGTTGATTTGTTTACTCGTTAATTTATTGACTCCCGACTCATACAAAATGGGCATGCGACGACCAGTTACTAATTAACTAATCAACGAATCAATTACCTTATTTTTCAGGTGGAATATTTATCGTCCGGCTCGAAGACTTTATCTGCGATTATTTCCCATTGACCTTCGTCATTAAGCCGCCGGTAAAAGCACGAATAGTATCCCTCGTGGCAGGCGGCCACCTCCTGGGTGACCTCCACCAGCAGCGTGTCCATGTCGCAGTCCACGTATATCGCATCGAGGTGCTGAACGTGGCCGGAAGTCTCGCCCTTGGCCCAGTACCTGCCCCGGCTGCGGGACCAGAAATGCGTCCTCCTGGTCTCCAGCGTCCGGGCCAGCGACTCGGCGTTCATGTAGGCCACCATGATCACCCGTCCGTCGGTGTCAACCACCACCGTCGGGATTAGACCGTCGGCGTTGAACTTAAGTTTCGCTATTGCCTGGGCGAATTTTTCCACTGCCAGTTCTCCCTTCGAGCTTTACGGCAAATCCTACATGCCCGAGCCGGCGAGGTCAATCAGGAGTTGACCGGTTGATTATCAAAATACCGCAGAACCGAAGAATTTCGGATTTCTGCCATACGGCCGCTCACCATACCGGCTTGATTTTTAGAATGGCGAGGCGGCGTTACCACGCCGCCGCGTAGAAACGCCACCGACCCAAGTTTGGTGTGGCCACCGAGGGAAATACGGCCGCTCGCCCTACCGGCGGTAACATTCCGCGCTCAAAAATCGGCGTGCACGCTTCGAATTCAGGATTTAATTTTACAGGTTATCCAACAAATGGCCGAGCTTGTCCCGCTTTGCGAGGAGATAGAGGCGGTTGTGCTCGCCGGGCGGTATTTCCAGCGGCACGCGTTCGACGATTTCCAGCCCGTATCCGCCCAGCCCGTAAATCTTGCGTGGATTGTTCGTCATTATCCGTAGTTTCTCCAGGCCCAGGTCGCGGAGAATCTGGCTGCCGATGCCGTAGTCCCGCCGGTCGGCGTCGAAGCCCAGGTGCAGGTTGGCCTCGACGGTGTCCATGCCCTTTTCAATCTGTAGTTTGTAAGCGCGGAGCTTGTTAATCAGCCCGATTCCCCGCCCCTCCTGTCGGACGTAAATGACGGCGCCTTTTCCTGCCTCGGCCACCATCTGAAGCGAACGCTGCAACTGCACTCCGCAATCGCACCTCAACGAGCCGAACACGTCGCCTGTGAGGCACTCGCTGTGCACTCGTATCAGGACCGGCTCGTGATGTGGAATGACGTTTCCCTCCTCGTCGAGCTGCCCCACGCCGCCGGCGCACAGCGCTATGTGGGGGTCCGGGTCGACCACGGACGTATAGCCGATCAGCCGGAACGTCCCGGCGGTCAGCGGTATGTCGAACTCGACGGCGCGCTTGATAAGTTCGTCGGTCCGCAGACGGTGTCGAATGACGTCGGCCACGGAGCACATCTTCAGCCCGTGCCTGCGGCAGAAGCGGTCCAGGTCGTCGCGTCGGGCCATGGTCCCGTCATCCTTCATGATTTCGCAAATAACGGCCATGGACTTGAGCCCCGCCATACGGCACAGGTCAACGGCGCCCTCGGTCTGCCCTGCGCGGACCAGCACCCCCCCGTCGCGCGCCCGCAGGGGGAAGACGTGCCCCGGGCGGACCAGGTCTGAAGGTCTGGCGTCGTCGGCGGTGGCGGTAAGGATTGTTCTGGCCCTGTCGGCCGCCGATATGCCGGTGGTCACGCCGGCGGCGGCGTCTATGCTGACGGTGAATGCGGTTCCCAGCGGCGTGGTGTTGTTGGTGGTCTGGGGGTGCAGTCCGAGTTCGTCGGCCCTGGCGCCGCTCATCGGAAGGCAGATAAGCCCCCTGCCGAACCGCGCCATGAAGTTAATCGCCTCGGGGGTGATTTTCTGTGCGGCGCAGACGAGGTCGCCCTCGTTCTCGCGCGACTCGTCGTCAACCAGGACGATCATTCTGCCATCGCCCAGGTCCTTGATGATTTCTTCAACAGTGTTCATTTGAACGGCGGCTGGTGCTCGAGCGGTTTTTCCTCTGCTGCGACGAAACTCAGTCCCAGCCGGGTATAGTTTATTATAGCAAGTGCACAGCACGCCGCCACCGTCCACCCCGTCGCACGCGCGATCCACGTGCCCAGTCGCGCGTAGAGACCGTTAATGTCCGGAGATGCCAGAACCGAAGCGACCATCACCAACTGCACCGTGGTGCACAGTTTACCGGACCGGGTCGGCTGGACGCGAAACCTGTCGGTTACCAGGTAAATAACCACGAAACCCACGATGACCCACAGGTCCTTTGCGACGATTGCCACCACCACCCAGTTGGCTACTTTGGCCCCCGGCACCGCCGAGTTCGGCAGCGCCAGCAGCACCGCGGCGCATATTATCAGGGTCTTGTCGGCCAGTGGATCGAGTATAGCGCCCAGGCGCGTCTTGGCGTTCAGGCGCCGTGCGAGTATTCCGTCGGCAAGGTCGGAAAACGCCATCACCAGAAAAATTCCCAGCGCGTAGTACCTGGCGCCAGGCCAATCGTGCTGGTTCATCACCAGCACGATGAAAGGCACGACCATCAGCAGGCGCAGGATGCTTATGCGGTTAGGCCAGGATAACGACCCCCACGGGCGGGGCGCTGATTGTTCGTTTGTGTCTTGAGCCATATCGCCGATTCCTATTGCATTTTATTACTCGGTCAATATTGCTGCGCCTGCACAGAAAAATGCGTGGTTTTGCTCGTATTTCCCCTGCGGGTCGGCGGGGTTTACTGCTGTTGGTTCCTCCGCCGCTCCTGCTGCTGCAAGAGTCTCTGCTGCCTGTCTTGTGCGGATTTCGCCTCGCGGTGGAACAACCAGGCACCGAGGAACATAACAGCCCCGAGGGGAAATGCGGCGATGACTGTCCATGGCACCCACGGGCGGTCTATCATGCCCGGCGGCGCGGATGTATCGCTCCTGCCGACCAGTATAAGCCCCAGGGTGATTCCCATTCCCCACAGCATCACCCCCACCACCAGCAGCATCGGCATGAGGAACTGCTTGTAATGATGAGCGTGTACCATCGGCGCCGCGCGCCGCTGGGCGGGGCTCGTCCGTCCGGCGGCCTGTCCCATCTCTGCTGCGGCGTCCTGCGTGCTTTGTCGGTCGTCAGGTGACGGCTGGGACGTCGGCGACGGCTCGGCCGAGACGCCGGTTTCAAGGTCGATAGGCGCCCGCGACGAAGAGGCGGACTTCTCCTGGCCCTGACGGGCGGGGGACGAATGTTTGCCCTGCGACATCGCCTCCAGGGCATCTACACTGCGATCATGTTTGCTCTTCTGCGAATTGTCTTCCATATTACAATTCCTAAGGGCTTTGTTGCATAAATCTATAGCACGTGGGGGATAAATTTCAAGATAAAAATCG
>CAYZPY010000180.1:0-3704 GCA_964480425.1 uncultured Planctomycetaceae bacterium | reverse complement strand
CTGAAGCGCGCGGTTGTAGAACCCGGCGTCGAACGCCTCCCTCGCCGCTCGGCAGCGCGGCGGGTCGTCCGGGCGGGGCCGGCCCAGGAACATCGCCACGAACTCCTCCAGTCTGCCCGACAGCAGCGCCTTGCCCAGTTCGGCGGTCTGCCCGCGGGCGCCGAACCGCTGCGGACCGAAATAATTCGGCACGCCGCGGACACGCAGAACATCAAGTATCTCCCTCGCTCTGGCCAGGTCGCCCCCGCCGACGCCGCGGATTCTTACGTTGAACCGGTTGCCCGCCAGGTGCCCGGGACGGAGTTTGTTGTTGTGCCGCCAGGTGCCCTCCACCGTTATGTTGCCGTCGCCGAATCCGGCGAGTTTGTCGATGTCGGCGTGCTCAAGGGATAGCATCTGGGTAGTCACGGCTGTGGCGTCCTTGCGCCCGGCGGCGCCTATCTGTTGCCGGCTGACATCCATGTAGCGCGCTATGCGGGCGATGGCCTCGGACGTAGAGACGCCCGTCTTGCGGATGCGGAAGTAAACGTGCGTGCCCTGGCCCCCGGGCTCGTACAGCGGGATCTCGTCCACGCGGAAATCCTCCGGGCTGTCCTTTATCCTCCCGCCTGTCCCCGGCATATCGGCCGTGAGATACGGCAGGTTTGCCGCTCGCTCAGCCATTCCAGTACGCCTCGTCGCCTCCGGTCTCGCTGTTGACCACGTGGGCGAGCACGAACAGGAAATCTCCCAGCCGATTCAGATACTCCAGCACCTCGTCCGACACCTCGGCGCCGCTGTCGCCGAGCGCCACGATGCTGCGCTCGGCTCGCCGGCATACGGTGCGGGCCACGTGCAGCGCAGCACCCGGGGGCGAACCGCCCGGGAGCACAAAACAATCACCAAGCGGCGATTCCTTTGTCATTTGATCGATTCGGTTCTCGAGTTCTTTGGTCGCCTCGGACAGGACCCTGGTCCTGTCGGTCTGAATCCCGCCGCCGGGCGTCATCGGACCAAGCAACGTCCCTATCTCGAACAGGTGCTTCTGAATGGCCTTGAGCGTTTGCACGTGTTCGCCGATATACTGCCGTAACATTTCATCGGTGCAGGACTCCATCACAGTCGTGCAAAGTCCGATGTTGCTGTTGAGTTCGTCGAGGTCACCCAAGGCCCGGCAGAGCGGGTCGTCCTTGGGAATCTTGCGCCCGTCGGCGCGGTGGGTGAAGCCCTTATCGCCCTTGCGCGTGTATATGCTCATAATCGATGCTCCAGTCGCTTACACACAAGCGTATTCAAACGCCCGGCAAAGTTCAAACATTGCCCGCCTGCGCAGCGGTAACTTTTGCTTGCATGGGGCAAAACTGGTAACATTTTTTCGATGGAATCAGCGAAACTCCAACTCGCCCTTGACTTTCTGGAGTTGCCGCGTGCGTTGAAGGTAGCCGAGGCGGCCGGACCCGCAGGCGTGGACTACATCGAGGCCGGAACGCCGCTCATCAAGTCCGAGGGTCTGTCGGCAGTGCGGGAACTTCGCAAAAAGTTTCCCGACAAACTCATCGTAGCCGACATGAAGGTCATGGACGCCGGGCGAATCGAGGCCGAGGCCGCCGCAAAGGCGGGCGCCAACGTGGTCACCGTCTGCGCCGCCGCCGACGAAGGCACCATCGCCGAGTGCGTCCGCGCCGGGCGCCGCCACGGGATCGAAGTGGCCGTGGACCTTATGGGTATTTCCGAACCGGTCGCCTTCGCACAAAAGGCCGCCGAGTTGGGCGTGGCCTGGCTGAACGTCCACGTGCCCATAGACGCACAGATGCAGGGCGCCGAGGTGGCGGGATTCGAAATGCTCGAAAAAATCCGACGCGCCACCGACCTTACGCTGGCCGCCGCAGGCGGCATAAACTCCCAGACCGCGCCCGCTGCGGTCAAATCCGGCGCCGACGTGGTCATAGTGGGCGGGGCGATAACCAAGGCCGACGACCCCCGACGCGCCGCCGCCGAAATCCGCAAGGCGATGGACACCGGCCGGGCCGTCCGGTCCGAACTTTTCAGGCGCGTCTGTGCCGATAACATCCGCGAGGTTCTGTCCGGGGTGCGCTCCTCGAACGTGTCCGACGGCGCCCACCGCGCGCCGTCTCTGGAGGGCATCCGCCCGCTTATGGCGGGCGTCCTGGTCGTTGGACCCGCCGTTACCGTGCGGACAATGCCCGGCGACTGGGCAAAGCCCGTCGAGGCGATTGACGTTGCCAAAGAAGGAGACGTCATCGTGGTTGACGCCGGCGGCGTTCCTCCGGCGGTGTGGGGCGAACTGGCGTCCCAGAGCGCCAAAAACAAGGGTATATCCGGGCTGGTCGTGAACGGCGCTGTGCGCGACACGGCGGAGATACGCAAGTTGGAATTCCCCGTCTGGGCGCGCCACGTCACCTCACACGCCGGCGAGCCGCACGGACTGGGCGAGATTAACGTGCCGGTGGAAATTTCCGCCCGGACAATCTGCCCGGGCGACTGGATCATCGCCGACGACGACGGCGTGGTCGTGCTGCCCAGGGCGCGAGCCGTCGAAATGGCCAACCGCGCCTGCGACGTGCTCGAGCGGGAAAACCGCATCCGCGCAGAAATCCGCCAGGGCAAAACAACACTGGCCAAAGTCGTCAACCTGCTCAAATGGGAAAAAAGAAAAGCAAATGAATAGAATCATTTGTCAGAATTTGCGGCAGTTGCGGAATGAATAAATCTCTCATCGATTGGACGGAAATGACGTGGAATCCGGTTACCGGCTGTACGAAGGTCTCCGTCGGTTGTGAGAACTGCTACGCGGAGCGCATTGCCCTGCGACTCAAGGCCATGGGGCAGCGAAATTACCGCAACGGCTTCAGTGTTACACTGCACCCGCACATGCTTGATGTTCCCCTGAAGTGGCGAAGCCCGCGCATCGTCTTTGTCAATTCCACAAGCGACCTGTTCCACGAAGATGTTCCGTTCTTTTTCAAGCAATGGGGTGGCACAAGAAAGAAAATCGCTGGGCGGGAACTCGACGGAAGAACGTACGAGCAAATGCCGGTTAATTTAGAGGTGACAAACTTTGCCTGACAAGGATTCGATACAGGCCGCCGGGAAGGACCTTCTTGGGCGGATCGAGGCCGTCATGCAGCACGTGGACTGGTCGAGTTTCGTTGAACTGGCCCGCATGCTGCCCAAGGCCCGCCGCACTTTCGTCACCGGCGCCGGACGAAGCGGTCTGGTGGCCAGAAGTTTCGGCATGCGCCTGATGCACGCCGGGCTTCCGGTTTTCATACCCGGGGAGACCATCACCCCCGCCGCCGGTCGGGGTGATTACCTGGTGGCCATCTCGTGCACGGGCGCCACCGGCATAACGGATTACATCGCCTGCCGCGCCCGCCGGCTGGGCGCCGACGTGGCGGTTATCACCTCCGATGAAAACTCTCCCCTGGCCCGTGACGCCGACAAGGTGCTGCTGATCCCCGCAACCGCCGAGGACATCGTGATACGCGCCGCCGTGTTCGAGCACGCCACCAGTCTGTGCCTCGACGCGGTCTTCAACGTGTTGGCAGGGCGGCTGAAACTCGACCTGGAGCAGTACCGCCAGCGGCACGCGAACCTGGAATAGAAGTGACGGGCGAGCCACAGGGGCGCAGAGGACACGGAGGAGCACTAGAGCAGTTTGCAGAAATCTTGTCGCCATCTTCTGATTGCGGCTTCGCCCGGCG
>CAYZPY010000179.1:0-3782 GCA_964480425.1 uncultured Planctomycetaceae bacterium | reverse complement strand
GCACGTTCGCCGCCGCGACACCCAGGTGCGCCGAGGTTCTCTCGAAGTACACTATCGGCCGAAGCGTGTGCGTAGCCGTTGGACAAATGCGTCAGGTCCTGTCGCAATCTCATTTTGCAGTGGTCGCCAGCGGCACGGCGACACTGGAGGCGGCGTACTTCGGCGTGCCGATGGTGGTTTTCTACCGGATGGGAGGCATAATGAGAATGGTCCACAGAATCGCCGGAAAAAGGATTCTCCGCACGTCGCACCTTTGCCTGGTAAACATACTTGCAGGCCGACGGCTCGTGCCGGAGCTGATGCCATGGGGCGGAAACAAGCGCGAACTTGCCGGCGCGGTCATGGAGGTCATCGACGAGCCCGGCTGGCTGTGCCGCACGCGGGAGGCGCTGCTGGAGGTGGTCCGTCCGCTGCCTGCCCGCAACGGCAAAAAGGCCGCCGACAACGCCGCGGACCTGGTCATAAAAACACTGCGGTCAAAACCGTAACGCAATGCCGAAGCCGACGGGCGATATGCCCGGGCGTCAGGAGACCTTGCTGCCTGCGGGCAGCTCCTTCTCGGGCACGAGTAAAACGACGTCCTGGATTTGCTCCTCCCCGCGGGTGGCGGCAAGGAGCATCCCGCGGGACTCTTCTCCGCGGACCTTTCGTGGCTCGATGTTCGCCACGACAACGATTTGCCTGCCCAGTAGCTCCTCGTGCGAGTAGTACGGCTTGATGCCGGCGACTATCTGGCGCTGCTCGTCGCCGAGGTCTATCTTCATGCAAAGAAGCTTGTCGGCGTTGGGATGTTCGCGGACTTCCAGGACCTTGGCTATCCTGATGTCGAGTTTGGAAAAATCCGCAAACGGGACTGTCGGCGTTTCGCTCATGTTAAAGCCTTCCTTTCGAGTATTGTTTATTCGCCGGTGAAAGTGTAATTGATATATTCCCGACGGGCAAGGTTTGGTAAACCGTCCCAAAAGACGTAGAATTAGACCGGAATGAGAATGCGGCCGATGGAACTTTACCCATACAAATTTCGTCCGATATACGTCGAGAAGATCTGGGGCGGGCGGAATATCGAACGGTTGTTCGCCCGGCAGCTGCCCCGGGACAAGGATATCGGCGAATCGTGGGAACTGTCCGACCTGGACCAGGGCGCCGGCGTGGTTGTCAACGGGCCTGCAGCCGGCGAGACGCTTACCGACCTGACGAGGCAACTTGGCGAGGAACTGCTTGGCCCGGCGTCGCCGACGCCGGAAGTGCGCTTTCCGCTGCTGCTGAAGTATCTCGACGCAAACGACATACTCTCCCTCCAGGTGCATCCGGACCCGCAGGCAGCTGAGCGCATCGGCGGCGACGCCAGGACAAAAACCGAGTGCTGGTACGTGCTTGAAAGCCGCGATGGTTTCATCTACAAGGGACTGAAGGACGGCGTAGAACCGGAGGAATTTCGCAAGGCCGCCCGGAGCGATGCGGTCGGCGAACTGGTTAGGCGGGTGGATGTCCGGGCGGGCGATTTTCACTATCTTCCGGCCGGGACCGTCCACGCGCTGGGCAAGGGCGTGGTGGTAGCCGAAGTTCAGACGCCTTCGGACACCACCTACCGCGTTACCGACTGGGGCAGGGGGCGCGACATACATTTGGAGATGTCAATGCAGTGCATTCATTTCCCCCAGCCCGACGACACGCCGCCGGGCGCCGGCGGGGAGGTTCTGTTGGCGACCGAGTATTTTACGGTGTGCCTGCGCCGGCACGATCCGGGCGAGGGGGTTCGGCGGAGGATTCCATCGGGTCAGTGCGTGGCTCTGATGATGCTCTCGGCGGGCGAGCGGATTCGGATAACACATACCGGCCACGTCGAGCGGGAAATCGCCTTGAAGGCGGGCGACACGCTACTGGTGCCCGCCGCGGTGGATGCGTTTCTGGACGCCGATTGCTCCTGCAAATGGCTGGAAGTGACCCTTCCGGGCGGGTAACGAGCCACGAAAAAAACGCCCCTCGTCCGCCGGGCGGACAAGGGGCGATTCCGATTATACTTCCTGTTTGTTGTGGACTATCTGCGTCTGCGCCTCATGACCAGGCCGACAGCTCCGACGCTGATCATCGCGATAGTGGTCGGCTCGGGAACCACGTCCACGACCGCGATATAGATGCGGTTTTCGGGCATGGGTATCCACTGTGTGCCGTCGCCGGTGTAGTACAGGTTTCCGCCGGCGTCTGCGCCGAAGAATATCCCGCGGGGGTGAACCTGGTCGGGTATTGCATCATCCGGCAGGTGGTCGCTTCCCGGGATGGTGACGCCGAAGTCATAGAAGGCGATGGTGGTTATCCCGCCGTCGATTTCCGGATCGCCCTCCATGAGTGTTTCGGGCGATATATCGATTCGGATAACCTGCTGGTCGCCCCAGTTCCTTTCGGGGTCGATGCCGCTGTGTCCGGACAGCCCCGCTATAACGCCTCCGGTGGTGCAGCCCTGGACGTAGTCGCTGCGCTCCTGGAAGGCGTCCTGGTATTCGTAGGGCGTGGTGCCGTCGTGTTCGGTGAGGTTGTCCTTGATCCAATCGGGCGTGCGCTGAATGTTCGGGTCTACCGCGGCGTCGCCCAGGTTGAAGGGATCCGTCTCTTTTCGTTCCATGGACGCCACAACCGTATCCAGTTGCGGCTGACCGGTGAACCGCCTGTTGTTGTCGGGTTCACTTATGTCGTAGGACTGTGAGGATTCCTGAAACGCCGGAGGCCTCATCTCGTCGCCGTCGAACGCCAGCGGGTCTATATCCGTCACCAGCGCCAGCTGCGGATTCGAGCGACTGGTGCCGAAGTTCTGTAAGGATTCGGTCCTCTCGCCGTCGTGGACGAATATGTCCATCTCGACCTGACCTTCGAGCGTCTGGTCGCGGGAAGATACGTACGAGCCGTCGGGATTCTTGTCGAAATCGTGCGTGACCCATCCCAGACCGTATCCGTTGCGGAACATGTTCCGCTCTGCCACGGCGTCGGCGCTTACTCCGCTGGCGCCGTATTTGAAAGTCGTCCAATCGTTATTGTCGAACTGGCTGTAGGTCATGTAGAAGTTCATGGTGTTCTTGTCGCGCGGCAGCCAGAAGTTGTAGAACGGATTGTCGAAGTTGCTGTCGTTGGTCGGATCGCCGTCCACCAGTACGGTGTGGTTGGCCCAGTTCATTGGCCCTGCGGCGTTGCCCGTGCCCGTGCCGTCGCCGTTGGAGCCCGGGTCGTAGTTCCACTGCGAACTGGCCGACACCGGCGTCCACCAGTTCTCGAACTGGTCCAGACGGGTGTCGCCGGGGTCCAGAATGCCGTTGGTGTTGTCGTCGTTGAAGATGTGCCACGTCTTGACGTAGTCACTTCTCAGACCCCTGGAAGCCGGATCGGGATTGGGTTCGTGCGGATCCTCGTTGGGGTCAATAACCGCTGTCGCCGGTAAGCACAGAAGCGAGCCGATGATTCCCAGCGCCACACATGTGAAAAAATACCTGTATTTGAGCATTTGAGCAGCCTCCTACATTTTCTTTGCCGACGTGCCTTGAGCCATTCCTCTATTGTTTTCGCCTGTGAATCACAGGATTTTAAAATCTCCCGTAATCTTATTTGAGCAAAGGCAGGCGAATCCAACTTATGCAACCAGCCGTGAGCAGCGCCTGGCTATGTTATAGTGATTACTATCACCATCCTTTCACGGGTTATTATATACTATCTTTGGATTTGCGCCAAGTAATAAAATCCACTCAAACTGTGGGGTTTTTTTAGAGCAATTTGCAAGTGTTTGATGAAAATGGGTT
>CAYZPY010000178.1:0-3794 GCA_964480425.1 uncultured Planctomycetaceae bacterium | reverse complement strand
TGGTGCGACGCCTCCAAGCCGCTACTGAAGCGACTGGCGATGGAGGCCCCGGGTACCTATAACCACTGCCTCCAGTTGGGCGCGATATGCGAATCCGCAGCCGACACCATCGGCGCCCGCGGCTTGCTGGCGCGAGTGGGGGCGTATTACCACGACATCGGAAAAATAAACAAGCCGGCGTACTTCGTGGAGAATCAGGGCGAGGGCGCCTCCAGGCACGAGAAGCTCTCCCCGGCGATGAGTCTGCTGGTGATCACGGGTCACGTAAAGGACGGCCTGGAGATGGCGCGGGAATACGCCCTGCCGGAGGTGCTGCACGAATTCATCGCCACGCACCACGGCACCACGCTCGTGCAGTATTTCTTTCACGCCGCGGCCGAAAAGTCGCGCCGCAGCGACGAGCGCCAGCCGGACGAAATGGAATTCCGATATCCGGGTCCCAAGCCGCGATCGAAGGAGGCGGCCATCCTAATGCTTGCCGACGCCGCCGAGTCGTCCGTCCGCGCAATGCCCGACCCGAACCCCACCAGGATAGAATCCCAGGTCCACGTGATGGTCAATCGCCGGCTGATGGACGCGCAACTGGACAACTGCGACCTGACGCTCCGCGAGGTCCACCAGATAGAAACCTCGCTGACGCGCTCGCTGTGCGGGATATACCACGCGCGGATTTCCTACCCCGCCCCGGCGGGAAAAAAGTCCGCGCCCTCCGAGACGCCCAACCACGCCGCGCCCGACGAGCCGTCGAAGCGACCCGAGGGCGACCAGGACGAAAATCGCAGCGGACAATTCACAAAGCCGCCCATCGAGGAGGCCTAAGGGCGCTACAACAGGTCGATGACCCACCGCCTCAGCATGGCGCGCACTACCACCAGCCCCACCACCAGCACCATCACCGCCGCGATGAGGTAAAAGTCCCATTGACCCAGCACCAGCGAAAGCGCCAGCCCCGCCGCCGGCGGATGCTCGGTGTTGGTCGCCGCCATGAGAAACACCGCCGCCGCCACGGCAATACACGACAGGGCGACGGATGCGGCGTGGCAGGGTTCGAACAGGCCCGCATGCTGGCACAATCGCCCCAGCCAGTAGACCGCACCGGCGATCAGGATGCAGGTTACGTATCCGCCCACGACGTATACCACCCGGCTCGATACCCTTTGCGGCATGGCCAGTACGACGACCGAACTGGCGGCCAGGCACGTGGCGGCGATGGGATTGCTTCGGATGCCGATCAGCAGAACGCACCCCAGCATGAACAGGCCTATCAGCATGCTTTGAAGTGCGTACTGCAATTTGTGGGTGCGGAAGTGCCGGTCGAAGATCTTCATTCAAATGTCTCCACGCGCCCGCCGCCCGGGCCTTAAATTGACGGGGCGAATTGTATACCAACTGCCGCACCGTGTCGAGGGCGTAAGGCGAAGACGTAGGGCGCGCGGCCGGGGGGCTGCTCGCGGACAGGTGTAGGACGTGCGGGCAGGCCCTGTTTTCCATCACAGCGACCAAGGAAGGCCGCCGCGCAGGTGGGATTTTTACCGGCCGAGGGCTTCGGCCAGGTCGGCGTCGACGTTTGAAATGGCGTCGATGTTGTAATTTTCGTGCAGCACATTCCAGACGTTGGGTCCGACAAAGGCCGGCAGGGACGGGCCGACCTTCATGTCCCGTATGCCCAGATGCAGCAGCGTAAGCAGGATGGCCACCGCCTTCTGCTCGTACCAGGAGAGGATGAACGACAGCGGCAGGGAATTCACGTCCGTATCGAACGCCTTGGACAGCGCCAGGGCGATTTGAATGGCCGAGTACGCGTCGTTGCACTGCCCGCAGTCCAGCAGGCGCGGAATGCCGCCGATATCCCCGAACGGCAGTTTGTTGAAGCGGTACTTCCCGCAGGCCAGGGTGAGTATGACGCAGTCGTCGGGGACTGCCTGGGCGAACTCGGTGTAGTAGTTTCGCCCGGGCTTTGCGCCGTCGCAGCCACCGATGAGGAAGAAGCGGCGGATTTTGCCGTCTTTGACGGCCTGGACGACCTCCTCGGCCACGGACATCACCGCGTTGTGCGCGAAGCCGATGGTTATGGTCTTTTCCTCGGAGTCTTCGGCGAATCCGTCGGCGTTCTGTGCGGCCTCGATGACGGGCGAGAAGTCCTTGTTTCCGTTCTCGTCGGACTCGATGTGGGACACGCCCTCCCAGCCGACAACGCCGGTGGTGAAGATGCGGTCCCTGTAGGAGTCTCGCGGTTTCATCAGGCAGTTGGTTGTCATGAGGATGGCGCCGGGGAACTCGTCGAACTCCGATCGCTGGTTCTGCCACGCCCCGCCGTAGTTGCCCACCAGGTGGCCGTATTTTTTCAGTTCGGGGTAGGCGTTGCACGGCAGCATCTCCCCGTGCGTGTAGACGTTAATGCCGGTGTCCTTTGTCTGCTCCAGCAGTTGCGCCAGGTCCTTGAGGTCGTGCCCGGAGACGCAGATGGCCTTGCCCTTAACCGGCGTTACGCGGACCCGGGTTGGTTCGGGATTACCGTATGCGCTGGTGTTGGCCGAGTCCAGCAGCCCCATGACCTTGAGGTTCAACTCGCCGGTTTGCATGGCCTTGGCGGCCAGGTCGTCCACGTCGCATGGGTCGGCGGCGACGTAATTCAGCAGGCGGTGGAATCCGGCGTAAACGTCGTCGTCGTCCTTGTCGAGTATGTGAGCGTGTTCGGCGTAGGCGCCGGCGCCCTTAAGCCCGTAGGTGATCAACTCCTGGAGCCCGGCGACGTCCTGCCCGTGGGCGTCTATTCTCATGGAGATGGAGATATCCCTGCCCTGGGCGAGCATTCCTTCGTAATCGTCCGCGGGCGTGAAGTCGGCGGGTTCGCCAAGTTTCTCGGGTTCCTTGCCGGCCTGGGAGCACGCCTGTTCGTACATCGCCCTGGCCTTGTCCTTAAGTTGCGAGGCCTTCTTGACGTACTGGTTTGCGATGCGTTTGGCGTCGAAGTCCGTGTTCGTCAGCGTCACGAACAGCGCCTCGGGCACGAAGGCGTCTATCTCGGGGTCGGACTTTCCCAGTTGCCGCGCGCGGTGGGCGTACATTGATATGCCCTTGACCACGTGGACCAGCAGGTCCTGCACGTTTGCGGTGTCGGCGTCTTTTCCGCAAACGCCCATCGTGGTGCATGCCTTGCCGCCGCGCGTCTGCTCGCACTGGTAACAGAACATTTCCTGTTCGGGTGTCATATCGGTTCTCCTTATTCGGTTAATTATATACGGCTGCTACGTTGTGCTTATACCGTTGATGTCGCGGACGTCGCCCCGGGCGGTGATCACCACTACGTTGACTGGGATATTCTTGCCCGCGGCGTCCAAGGCCTCGTGTACGATTGTCTCCAGGGCGCCGCAGCAGGGCACTTCCATTCGCGCGACGGTGACGGACTTTACGTCGTTGGCGGCGAAGATGCGGGCGAGTTTGTCCCTGTGCGCGTCGGCGTCGTCGAGTTTCGGGCACGCCACCGCCAGGGTTTGCCCGGCAAGAAGGCGTCGGTGGAAGTCGCCCATGGCGTATGCGGCGCAGTCGGCCGAGATCAAAACGTCCGCGTCGCGCCAGATGTCCGCCTCCACCGGCGCAAGTGTCAACTGGACCGGCCAGTGCGTTAACTGCGACGGCGCCGGTGAGCCCGCGTCGGTGGTTTTGTCTTTGTCGCGATCGAAAGTATGCGCCGCCATGCCGGGGCAGCCACCGGCGCCGTGATGGTGTTCGGGCGCAGGTTGCGGTTTCTCGCGCGGGTCATGCCCTAAATGCTTATCGACCTCTTCCGGGTC
>CAYZPY010000177.1:0-3809 GCA_964480425.1 uncultured Planctomycetaceae bacterium | reverse complement strand
AATCCCGCCCGAAAGCGACGGTCCGTGAACCTCGCCGCGCTTCTTGGTTCGCTTCCAGGTCGGGTAATCGCGGACCGCGGCGCGGACCCTGGCCGCCGCCAGCGACACCATGCCAGCCAGCGGAATAATCAGCAGCGAACCGAAAATATTCGCCAGCGGTCCGAACCCGTTGGGCGTTTTGCGCATGATGCGCTCCTGGAGCATGCGCGCCTCGGGGCTTCCGGGCAGGTGTCCGGTGCCGTAGAATGTCCGGTAGGGATTTTCGCGAAAGAACTCGACCGTCTGGGGTATCTCGACGAGCACCTGCCACAGCGCCTTTATCGCCAGCGTCACGCCCACGGCAGCCAGAATCACCACAAGCAGTCCAAACCGCCTCCTGCCCGCTTCGGAGGCGAAAAGGTCCGCCGCAAGCAGCATCGCGCAAAGCAGCGTCGCCTGTTCGAACCATGCCTCCAGGGCGGATCGCTTGTCGCCCGCCCCTGCCGTCGACATCAGCGACCACAAAACGAATGCCGCCACCAGCGCTAAAAGTCCTTTTGGAACCGCGCTTCTTCGGCGCGGAGATATCGCGCCGCCGGCCAGTCGGCACGAACAGGACAGAAGTATCAACACCGCGAAGGTCACCCCGGCAAGTTCCGTTTTTTCGTACGGCGCCCAGGCGCCTCCGTCAGTTTCGCCGACGGACCCCCGACTCATCGCCGCCGATATGTCCCGAGTCGCCGACACTCGGTAGGGCGTCTCGCCCAGGAAACACCTTCCCGCCACGCACGCCAGCAGTATCACCGTCGCCGCGGCGTCCAGCGCCCGCGCCGCCCGTCCGGTCCGGGGTGTGCCGACCCGGTCGTTCATTTTTTGCCGCCGCCGGTCTCGAGCATGGCTATTATCAGCAGGATGATGAGGGTCTGAGCGAACACCAGCGCCGCGCCGAAATTATCCGCAACGTGCGGCAGCAGCGAAGCGGAGATCGCGGTGCCTGCGGTGCACAGGTAAATCGTCAGCACGGTTGACCGCACGGACATTCCCCTTTGCATCAGGCGGTGTGAGAAATGCCGCCGATCGCCCACCAGCGGGCTGGTGCGGGCCTTTATCCGAAGTATTATCACGCTGAGCAGGTCGTACAGCGGAACCGCCATCAGCACCAGCGGAACGAAGATGCCGTAGGTGTAGTAGGTCTGTCCGCCTCGCACGTAAGTCGTCAGGCACGACGCCACGGCCAGAAAATACCCTATCACCAGCGAACCGGCGTCACCCATGAAGATGCTGGCCGGGGGGAAGTTGTACGGTAGAAAGCCCAGCATGGCGCCTAACGTCACGCACAACGCGGCGCTGACGAACAGTTGGTCCAGATGTGCCGCCGCCGCAAGAAGCGCCGCGGCGCATATTATGCCCACCCCCGCGGCCAGTCCGTCGGCGTTGTCCAGAAAGTTGAACGCGTTGATGATCGCCAGCAGCCACAGCACCGTCGCGATCGAACTGAGCGGCTCGCCGACGGCGGTGATGACGCGGACATCCAGCACCAGCACCACCACCAGCGCCACGGCGAGTTCTGTGGCGAGTTTCAGCCAGGGACCGAGGTTCCTGCGATCGTCGATGAGGCCGACCACGTGCAGTACGAATCCGCAAAGCAGGATACCGGCCGTGGCGGGCGCCTTGCGCGCCAGACCGGGCAGATGAATCCTGACCTGTTGCCCCATCCATTGGGGCGGACCCTGCGTCGCCCACAGGGAACCCAGCGCAAGGGCAAGGGCGCTGGGCAGCAGGATTCCCGCCAGTATGGCGCTTCCCCCCAGCAGGGGTGTGGGTCGCCTGTGCGCCTTGTGATCTGAGGGCACGTCCATCATGCCCATCGCCTCGGCGCGGGCCCGGGCCAGGGGCGTTGCCAGGGCCGATATCGTAAAGGCGACCAGTCCGCCGGATATGTATATCCACACTATCACTCGCCGGGCTCCTTTCGATCGGGGGGGGGATTGTCCCGCCCGGCGTGGTCCTTCAGCGCATCCCGCACGCGGGTGAGGAATTCGTCGTAACTGCCGGAGGCGTAATCCGGAAACGTCCATTCCAGCGCCCGCCAGCGGTTGCCGCGATACTGCATGGTCACCTCGGCGTAAACACCGTCCCGCAGGTATATCCGGTGCGAGAAATTTTTCATGCTGGCAAGGACGAGTTTGGAATACTCGACGTATCCCGGATCGAGGTTCACGCAGCGCGGGGGTCCCTGCCCGGCGTGTCGGCGGGACAGGCGGGCCTCGATGGCGTTGGTGCGCATCTTGGCGTCGCACAGAACCCCGGGACTTGCCACGCCGGCGAAACCCACGAACCTGCGGAACAGAGGCCGGCCCATCCGCTCGCTGTAGTAATCCGTCATCTCGAAGTCCATCCAGCCGCTTTGCAGCTCGACTGGGGCCAGTGAATCCTCCAACAGCCCGAGTATTTCGTCGTAGAGATCCTTTCGGGCAGTGATTATACCGCAGATGAGTTTTACCGGCGGCGGTTCGCTTGGGTCAGCCATGGTGGCATTTTCCACAGCTGTGACGAAGATGTCAACGACAACGGCGCAGGTTTCGACCATGAGTTCAGCCGAACGGGACGCCGCCGCGCTTATTCGTCATGAGCAATAAAAACCGCTTCGCTGTTTGGGTCGAATTGCCGGCGCCCTCCGCGAATATTCAGAATAATCCGCCGGCGTCTTCGTTATGACCGTTGTCCGTGGGTCGGTTTTCGAGCATCTCGCGGAGATAGCGGTTCTCCCGCCGGGTCGCCTCCAGGTCGAACACGAGATACTTAACGCCCATGCGAAGCCGCTCCAGCAGTTCGGTGACGCTCGGCTCCTCTGCCGTGACCTCGGGCTGGTATATGCCCGACTTAGACGAACGTCTGGGCCTGCTGGGATGTTCGGTCAGCGTTTGGTGCAGCTCGTTAAGTTTTTTTCTCATCGCCGCCTCGTTCATGGCAGCGCCTCCTGTAAATCGGTTTGCATAATAACTACAAATTCGACCGTCTATATTCATTTTACACGATATCCTGATTTTGACAAGGTGGATTCGCCCCCGAGGGGGCAATTATTTTGCATATTTCATTCTCGCGTCGGGGTAGAAGTTTCTGCCCTGCGCGATATACTTCCGCTCGAAATTCGTTCCGACCAGTTCGCCCGCCGCATCGCTCACGGCCGGGAAAGGCGCCCTGGCCAGTCCCTCGGCGGCGTCGAGCACGCGGCGAATCCAGCGGAAATAGTCCATGTGGTCGGTTACCGTCAAGAGCATCCCGCCCGGGACGAGCACGCGGCGCGCCTCGGCGGCGAAATCCGGGGTGATCAGTCGGCGCTTGTGGTGGCGGCGCTTCGGCCAGGGGTCCGGGAAGTATATGTGAGTGCGACGGATGCATTCCTCGCCCAGGCACATTTTAAAAAAGTGCGCCGCGTCGGTGATTATCATGCGGACGTTGGTCAGGCCTGTACGGCGCACGCGATCGGCGGCGTATCGGCAGTAGGCGCCGGCCTGCTCGATGCCCAGCATGTTGATGTCGCCTCTGGCCGAGGCGCGGGCGAGAATGAACGTGCCTTTGCCCGCGCCGATCTCGACCTCGGCCGGGCGGTCGTTGCCGAATATCCCGCGCAAATCCACCGGACCGCCCGCCGCGGATTCGTCCAGCAGAACGCCGGTGGTGTCCCACTTGCCGCGCGACAGATTTTTCGCCGATTCCCTGCGAACCATAATCATTCAACATACACGCCGCCGCCGCGACGGACAACCGGACATGCGAGCCAATTGCTTTGTCTGTAAATGATTGTCGTAAGTAGACGTGAAAAAACT
>CAYZPY010000176.1:0-3820 GCA_964480425.1 uncultured Planctomycetaceae bacterium | reverse complement strand
TTTTCAATCGCAGCCCGCGCCGCCGCCGGAGAAACAAAGCCCAACATCGTGCTGATACTGGCGGACGACCTGGGCTGGCACCAGTTGGGCTGCTACGGCAGCAAATTTTACGAAACGCTAAACATTGATCGCCTGGCCGCCGATGGCATGCGTTTCACCGACGCCTACGCCGCGGCGCCCGTCTGCTCGCCAACGAGGGTCAGCTTGATGACCGGAAAGTACCCCGCAAGGGTCGGCATAACCGAGTACATCGGCGGCAGCGGCGGCAAAAAACGCCTCCGCGCTCCCAGGAACCTGCCCCGCCTGCCGCTGGAGGAGGTCACCGTCGCAGAGGTCCTCAAAAAGGCCGGTTACGCAACCGGGCACTTCGGCAAGTGGCACCTCAACAAGGACAAGAAATACAAGCCGGGCCGGCCAGGCGACCCCGGCTCGCAGGGATTCGACGACGTACTCACCACCCACAAGGCGCACAAGGGACCAAAGAGCCCATACGAAAATGACTGGCAGCACGTCAGACAGATTACCCGGCGCGCCATGACGTTCATGGAAAAGAATCGCGACAAGCCCTTCTTCTGCTACATCACGCACAACACAATCCATCGGCCCGAGGTCGAGAAGAAGGAACTCATCGAAAAGTACGCCCAAAAGCCCGGCGCAGATACGGATGAGGAATACGGCCACAATAATCCAAAACAGGCCGCCATGCTCGAAACGCTCGACAAGAGCGTCGCGCAGGTGCTTGCCAAGATAAAGGAACTGGGAATCGAGAATAACACGCTGGTGGTGTTCTACTCGGACAACGGTCACCTGGGTCCAAAGGACGCCCGACCCCTTCGGGGCAGTAAGTCCGACCTGTACGAAGGCGGCATCCGCATGCCGATGATCGCCAGGTGGCCGGGCGTGATTAAGCCCGGAACCGTATGCCACGAACCGGTTATCAGCAACGACTTCCTGCCGACCTTCTGCAGACTGGCCGGAATTGAACCGAATATCGAGAATCTCGACGGCGTGGACATCACGCCGCTGCTCAAAGACCCACACGCCGACCTCGACCGCGAATGCTTCTACTGGCATTACCCGCACTATCACCACCTCGGCATCGCGCCCATGGGCGCGATCCGATGCGGGAAGTACAAACTCATCGAATGGCTGGAGAAATCCGTACTGGGCCTGGACAACGCCTTCGAACTATACGACCTGTCGAAGGACCTCGGCGAGCGGAACAACATCATCGGACAAAAGCCCCAACTGGCGGAGAAATTAAAAGCCAAACTCCGCGCCTGGCGAAAAAGCGTGGGGGCGAAAATGCTGAGCGAAAAATAGTATTTCCGCGAGCGTCCCCAAGGAACGCCCGCCCTACGAATGAGAGTTTCGCTGCCGGACGAGAAGTCCTGCGATTACGCGTACGCACTGAAGATAAAGGCGAAGTTGGAATGATCATGAACAGGCGCGGGTTTCTCAAGCGCGCGGGGGCGTTTGCCGGCGCGGTCGCACTGGGCGGTGTGTCCGGCGGCGCCGAAAGCGCAAAATCCACCAGACCCGACATCGTCATCGTCATCTCCGACGACACCACGTGGCGGGACTTCGGCTGCTACGGCAGCCCCGACGCGCGGACGCCGAACATCGACCGCCTGGCCGAGGAGGGCACGCGGTTCGAGAACTGTTTCACCGCCACGGCAATGTGCGCACCGACGCGCCAGCAATTCTACACCGGTCTGTTCCCCGTCCGCAACGGCGCGTATCCGAACCACAGCCGCGTCCACGACGGCGTCCGCAGCATGGCGCATCACCTGCGGGACCTTGGCTACCGGGTGGGTCTGGCGGGCAAGAGGCACTTCGCCCCGCGCGAATCGTTCCCGTTCGAAGACGTCAATCCCAAAAAGACAAAGCAGTTCATCAACGCCGGCGACGGACCTTACTGCCTGGTCTACTGCTCGCACAACGCCCACTCGCCGTGGACCCGCGGCCCGGTCGAGCAGTACGACCCGGCCGGACTTGCCGTCCCGCCATACCACCTCGACACGCCCGCCATGCGCGACGTGCGCAGGCGTTACCTGGCCGAGATAGGTGCGCTGGACGACGAGGTGGGGGTGCTGACCGGGCAGGTCGAGGACCGCGGGCGGGCGGAGAATACGATCTTCATCTTCACCAGCGAGCAGGGCGCGGCGTTCCCGTTCGCCAAGTGGACATGCTACGAGGCGGGCCTGCACACGGCGCTTATCGTCCGCTGGCCCGGGCGCGTAAAGACCGGGCGGGCGACCGGCGCAATGGTGCAGTACGTGGACGTGGTCCCCACGCTGATCCAGGCCGCCGGGGGAGACCCGACCGGCGCGGACACCGGAATCGGCGGGGCGCCCGACGGCGGGCGGGGCTTCGACGGGCGAAGTTTCCACGACGTGCTCACCGGCGAAGCGGACGAACACCGCGACTTCGTTTACGGCGTCCACACCACCCTCGGCATAAACAACGGCGGATGCTACCCCATCCGCTCCGTGCGCGACGGGCAATACAAACTCATCCTGAACCTTAACCACGAGGCGAAGTTCACGAACATCATCACCGCCAACGGCGGGGGGCGGCACCCGTACTGGCCGCAGTGGCGCAAACTGGCCGAGACCGACGACCGCGCCGCAGAACTGGTCCGCCGATACCAGCACCGCCCGGCCGTGGAGTTTTACGACCTCAAAAACGACCCCCACGAACTGCACAATATCGCCGCACGGACCGAACACGCCGGGCGAATCGCACGCCTAAGGAAGCGACTGCGCGACTGGATGGCGCAGCAGGGCGACGAAGGCATAGCCACGGAAAAAAAGGCCCGCTCGCGACAGGGAAGGGGGAAAAACAAATCCCACGGAACGTAAAGGCCCCGCACCGATTCGCGTCCGAATCGAATATCCGCGGGTTCTAAAAACGGACGAGCCCCGGTGGGCGCCGGGGCTCGCGGAGCACGTTATCGAGCGCATTGCCCGATAAGTGATGTTTTCAACTCGTCCTGTTTACGCGAGCCTGCGTCTTATCAGCGCAAATGCGCCTCCCACCGCCAGCAGCGCCATGGTGGCCGGCTCGGGTATGGCGTCGGGCGCCAGCAGGTGGAAATCCTGCGAGCCGTCGGCGGCGGGGAACGTCTCCATGTCCGGGTCGCTGTCGGGATCGCCGAAGCCGCCGTTGAACATGTGAACGGTGCCGCCCTCGGTCAGGCTGACGCCGTCCTTGGCGTAGAAGTCGCTCCACACCGGCTGGCGGAGTGTGGTAAAACCGAACTTCACGAACGTCGTGTCGTCATCGGGCTCGATCTTCATGCCGTAAATGTCGTCCGGAAGACCGGGGTTCGATCCGCCCTGACCGCCGGGCGTGAACGTCTGGATCTCCATCTCGAAATCCACGTCGTGGTCCTCTGCGTCGACCAGCGAGAGCCCGGTGAAGTCGTCCGCCTCGGCGCCGAGGGACAATTCGAGGATAAAGTGGCTGATATCCCTGTCGGCGACGTCAATCTCGTAGGTATAGGTCCACAGGTTGCCGACCTGCTCGACAGTCCAGGAAACCGTCGAGGTCCCGCTTATCCACTCGCCGTTGCCGTCCAGTTCGCCGGCGTTATCCGACGACAGCGAACCGGTGTAGACAACTCCTGCCGAGCACAATCCGCATGACAGCAGCACGATAAGCGCAGCCGTCGCTATGCCGATAAAATGTGAGTGAATTGCCATTTCCTTCTCTCCTTTTGCGATGCGCCCTTCCGTGGGCTGATTATTAAATTTTTGGCTAAACCCACGAGTGTCCCATCATAAGTCGAATAATGACAACTGGATAGAATTTGGCT
>CAYZPY010000175.1:0-3924 GCA_964480425.1 uncultured Planctomycetaceae bacterium | reverse complement strand
CGACCGCCAGCAGACCCACCGTCGCACCGGAGGACTTTTCGTAGGCCTTGATCGCGGCCGATAACCGCTCGCCGATGTCCCGTTTTTCGCCGCACGCGGGCGCCGCCCACCCAAGCGCCGCCAGGCAAACGAATATCACGCCGAGCCGTTTTACGTATCGCGCCTGTGGCATATTCTTCACTCGCCGAAGGAAGTTCCAATGGCCTTTGCCGCCGCTATCAGCGGATAATCCGGCGGGACGGTCCTGACCTTCCCGGCCGCCTCGGCAATGGCAATCGAAGTGGTCTCCCCGCCGAGTCGCACCACGACCTGTCCGAAGCGTCGCTGCCTGATCAACTCGAATGCGTAGTGCCCGAACTGCGTGGCCAGCAGACGGTCGTGCGGGGTGGGCGTTCCGCCCCGCTGTATGTGCCCCAGGACGATCGAGCGGCTTTCCAGTCCGGTCGTCCGCCGGACTTCCTCGGCGACGTGTTCGCCCACGCCGCCCAGGCGGATGGGGTCCGGGGAGGATTCGTCCACGTGGTCGACGAATCGACCGGCGCCGGCGGGCCTGGCGCCCTCGCCGGCGGCGATTATGGTGAATCGCTTTCCGTGCTTGCTGCGCGCGAGGCACTTTTCCGCCACCGCATCGAGCGAGAATGGAATCTCCGGGATGAGGATGACGTCCGCCCCGGCGGCTACCCCGGCGTGCAGCGCCAGCCACCCGGCATAGCGCCCCATAAGCTCCATGACCATCACCCGGTGATGACTGGATGCGGTGGAGTGAATTTTGTCCAGCGCCTCGGCGGCGGTGGTCACGGCTGTGTCGTGCCCGAAGGTGATATCCGTGCCCCACAGGTCGTTGTCGATGGTCTTGGGCACGCCGACGATGTTCAGCCCGTACGGGATCAACTCCGCCGCCCCGGACATGGTCCCGTCGCCGCCGATTACCACCAGGGCGTCGAGTTTGGCGTGGCGGTAGTTTTCGGACACCTGGTCGCGAACGTCGCGCGTCACCCAACCCCCGGACCCGTCGGGAACGGCGTATGCGGCTGGGTTGGCCTTGTTCGAGGCGCCCAGTATCGTGCCGCCCTGGGTGAGAATGTTGCTCACGTCGATGTTCTTCAGTGAGCGAATCCGCCCTTCTATAAGTCCGAGGTACCCGTCCTCGATGCCGATGACCTCCAGCCCGCCGCCAAGTGCCGACTTGGTCACCGCGCGTATCACGGCGTTCAGACCGGGACAATCGCCCCCGCCGGTCAATATACCTATCCGACGCAATTGTTCTGACATAATCCGCTCCCGTTGCGAAAAATTAACCGAAATTCACCTGACATTCGACCGTGATTATTTATAATTACCAACCGCATGCAAATCGCGATATAATACAGTAAAGATTCACTTCGCAAGTTTGGAGTATAACATGGCCGGGTCCGATAAACAGTCAGTCGACCGCAGGCGTTACCGGCGGCGTCCGCTGGCCACCGGTGTGCAGTTTTATCATCCGACCTCAAGGCGCGAGTTTCCCGCGCGCACCATAGACATATCCGAGGGCGGGATGCTGATGTACGTTCCGGCCTCGACGCCGCTGCAGCCGGGCCAGCCCATACGACTCAAGGTCGCCGGGGTGAACCGACCGGAATTCTCCGCGCTGTCCAAACACAACGTGGACGCCACCGTCGTCCGTGTCAACCGCAAAAGCCTGCTGTCGGAAGGGTACCTTTCGGTGGGCGTGGAATTCTCCACGACCTGAACACTCCCCCCTGAACGTCACCGCTTCGGCGCCGTCGTGGTTTCGCCTGAGATACAATCGTTTTGTATAATGAAAATATGTCGAAATCCTCCGTCGAAAAACTCCGCCGAAAGACGGCCGATTTTCCCCCCGAACCCGGCGTGTACCTTTTCAAGGATACCGCCGGACGCGTCCTCTACGTTGGAAAGGCCAACAACCTCCGCTCGCGCGTGGCGAGCTACCTCCAGCCCGGCGCAGACCTGCTCGCTTCCCGCGGGCCGGAAATTCACAGAATGGTCAACGAACTGGCCGACGACGTCGAGTTCCTCCAGTGCGACTCGGAGGTCGACGCCCTGCTGCGCGAGAACCGACTGATAAAGGACATCCAGCCGCGGTTCAACGAGCGGATGAAGGACGGAAAGTCGTTCCCCTACCTGCAAATCACCACCGACGAGGATTTCCCCCGCGTGGCGATCACGCGCCAGCCAAGGCGACGGGGCGTCAAACTATACGGACCGTTCGTCTCCCCGGCCGACCTGCGCAACGCATTTGCGCCGCTTCAGCGCGTGTTCAAGTTCCGCACGTGCAACCTGGACATCATCGAAGGCGACGAGTCGCGCAGGGGCTTCCGACCGTGCATACTCTACAGCATCAAGCAGTGCACCGCGCCCTGCGCCGCCAAGGTCTCAAAGGAAGACTACGCGATGCAGATAAAGCACTTTAAGCGGTTCCTGACCTCGAGGGGCGCAAAACTCCGCGGCGAACTGAAGCGCCGGATGAACGAAGCCGCCGAGAATCTCCGGTTCGAGCACGCCGCCCGACTGCGCGACGAACTCCGCGCGCTTCAGGGGCTGCACAAGCGCGGACTTGCCGATCAGGACGTCCAGCCGGAGGTGTTCTTCGTGGACCCCGCAGAGGGACTGCAGCGACTGGCGGCGCTGCTCAATCTGCCCGCACCGCCGAGGGTAATCGAGGGCATAGACGTCGCCCACCTGGGCGGCAAAGAGTTGTGCGGCGCGATGGTGTGCTTCATAGACGGCCGGGCGTTCAAGAACGCCTACCGCCGCTACAAGATACGCACCGCCGGCGGCGGCGACGACCCGGGCGCCATCGGCGAGGTCGTCGCGAGGCGATACCGCCGGGCGGGGATGAACGAGGAACTATTCCCGGACGGGATCCTCATAGACGGCGGGCGTGGGCAACTCTCTGCCGCCGAGGCGGTGTTCGATAACCTGCCCGTCCATCCGCCCATGATCCTGGCGCTGGCAAAGAAGCAGGAGGAGATTTACGCGCCCGGACGCATTGAGCCAATCCGCCTGCCGCGGCGCGACCCGGCCCTGCGACTGCTCCAGTCCGTCCGCGACGAGGCGCACCGGTTCGTCCAGCACTACCACCACATCCTGCGCCGAAAGGCCACTCTCGGCACAGACAAGCCCGTGCGAAAAAGAAAACGAAAATCAAAATAGCCGCGTTAACGACAAAGATTAAGCCCCCGCTTTAAAGCGGCTGCGTTCCCACGCCGCCGACCCAGGTTTGGTGTGGCCGACGACCCGCGCGCAAAAATACTTGACCGCGATTATTTTTCGTCACGCCTGTTTGAATCGTCCTCCGCGGCGTCGAGCATATCTTTTGTGTTTCCGCGGCCGCTGATTTCATCGAGCATACGATCCACCCGTCGCACGTGCGACGAGGGTCTCAGAAGCCCGCCGGAAGAATCGGATTCGGCGCCGGCCGACTGGATGGTGTGACGGATTACCAGCCCAACCATCAGGCACATGCCCACAATCAGGACAACCAGCGCTGCCCTCCTTGCATAGTAGCCGAGCATATTTCCTCCATCGCGGCCGGGACGGACATAAAATCTCCCGGACGATTGAAACGTAAGATTCCCCCACACGTGCGGCAAATCCGACACGCCGAAAACAAATCAATTACAACTAAAGACCCGCCCCGGATGACCGATGCGCACGATAGCCGGTCGCAACGGTCAATGGGTGCGGCGGATGTACCTGCATCGCCGCCGTTGCGCCGGCTTTTCTTACGCGCACAGCGAGCAATTTACCTTGCCGCTGCCACAATTTGATTTATAATATTCCGTACAAACTTTTTGAGTTTGGTATTTGGAATTTGGAATTTGCCACAGTCGGGGCGTGGCGCAGCTTGGATAGCGCGCTTGACTGGGGGTCAAGAGGTCGCTGGTTCAAATCCAGTCG
>CAYZPY010000174.1:0-3991 GCA_964480425.1 uncultured Planctomycetaceae bacterium | reverse complement strand
TAGAATAATCGTGTTATCGAAAATTCGAAATCAAACGTTGGGACACTCGTGGGATAATCGGACATTTTTTCGGGTTTACACGAAAGGGGTAAGCCATGGCAGATTATACACTTGGACTGGACCTGGGCAGCAATTCCGTCGGCTGGGCAATGATCGCCGATAAAGGCCAGACTTTCGATGGGGATCAAAGAATACTCGCGGGCGTGCGGGTATTCCCCGAGGGTGTAGAATCTATGAATATGAAAAAGGAAAAGCCGCGCGGACAGCAGCGTCGCGAAGCCCGAAGCGCACGTCGCGTCCATCAGCGCAGAAGTGATAGAAAACGGCGCATTCGCGAAATTCTCAAAAGTGCCGGTATGTTGCCCGACTTTCCACAACACCGAAAGCCGCTTCCTGAACTTTGGAAAACCGACCCGTACGAATTGCGAAAGAAAGGACTGGATGAAAAATTGTCGCTCCCTGAGTTTGGTCGGGTTATATATCACATTTGCGAGCGACGCGGATTCAAATCCAACCGCAAGTCCGAAAAACGCAAAGAAGACGGAAAGATTGCAAAGGAGGCAGCACAATTACAGGCGGAAATGGACGATGCGCGATGCCGGACACTCGGCGAATATCTTTCCTGTCTCGATGAGACACAGCGAATCAGGGACAGATACACGTTGCGTGAGATGTATGAAGAGGAGTTTGAAAAACTTTGGACTAAACAGGCATCTTTTCATGACGGTTTGACTGATGAACTCAAAGAAGATGTTTACGACGCCATATTTTTCCAGCGCCCCATAACCTGGAAACCGGAGTCAATCGGCTACTGTGAACTGGAGCCGGGCGAGAAACGCTCACCAATAGCACATTGGCTCGTACAGCAGTTCCGCGTTCTACAGGAGGTTAACAACCTGCGCGTGCTCGATGTGGGAGGGGAAGAAAGACCGCTTAATAAGGATGAAAGAACAGCGTTAGTAGATGCCCTTACCGCAAAGAAAGAAATTAAGTTCGACAAGGTGCGCGAACCTATCCTGATCCGGAATCAATCCACAACCCCACGCCGCATGGAATCGCGCCTGGTCTGATTGTAACCTATCCTGATCCGGAATCAATCCACAACCCGCACTACTCCGTGGACTCCTACCGCCGCATTGTAACCTATCCTGATCCGGAATCAATCCACAGTTAAAATGAATGAATATTCGGGGGGGGGGGTATACTGTATTTGTTATGAGAACATAGGTTCTGTCACAATTTTCTACATCCTCTCGATGGTTCGGATGCCGAGCAGCGACAGGGCTGTTTTTATGGTTCGGGCGGTAAGGCGGCAGAGATTCAGGCGCGAGGCGCGGGTAGGCCCGTCGGCCTTGAGGACCGGGCAGTTCTCGTAGAAGTCCATGAACGCATCGGCCAGTTCAAAAAGGTACGTGCACAGGACGTGCGGGGTGCACTGGTCGGCCACCGCCTCGATGGTCTCGGAGAAGCGGAGGAGTATGAGGGCAAGAGAACGCTCGGAAGCGTGGGCGACATATATTTTGGATTTGTGATTTGGGATTTCGGATTCTTCGAGGTTGCCTTTTCGAAAGATACTCCGTATGCGTGCGTAGGCGTACTGCATGTACGGGGCCGTGTTGCCGTCCAGCGAGAGCATCTTGTCCCAGGAGAAGACGTAATCGCTGGTGCGGTTCTGGGCAAGGTCGGCATATTTCAAAGCGCCGACTCCGACGACGCGGGATATTTCATCCTTCTCGTCGTCTGACAGGTCGAGGCCTACCCGTCCGGAAGGCGGGTTCTTCTGTTCCACCAGTTCCCGCGCCCGGCCCACGGCCTGGTCGAGCAGTTCGGCCAGTTTCACCGTTCCGCCCTTGCGCGTCCTGAATGGCCGACCGTCGCTGCCGAGCATCATCCCGAAGGCCACGTGCTCCAGCGAGACCTCCTGCGGGGTGAAACCCGCAGCCCGCGCCACTGCGAATACCTGGCGAAAATGCAGCGCCTGGCGCGAATCGGTTACGTAAAGGATGCGGTCTGCCCGCAGTCGGCCGACGCGATAGCGGATGGCCGCAAGGTCGGTCGTCGCGTACAGATAGCCGCCGTCGGACTTCTGCACGATGACCGGCAGCGTCAGGCCTTCGGCATCGGTGAACTGCTCCAGGAAAACGCACTTTGCCCCGTCGCTTTCAGTGAGCAGGCCTGCCTCGTCCAGGTCCGCCACCACCTGCGGCAAGTCGTCGTTATACGCCGACTCCCCGCGAACGTCGTCGTGGGATAAACTCACCCCAAGACGCTCGTAAATCTCAGCGCAATGTTCGTACGACATATCCAGGAAGTGTTTCCACTTGTCCCGAATTTTCTCATCGCCCGACTGAAGGCGCACGACGTAATCCCGTGCGGCGGATGCAAAGTCGGCATCCTTGTCAAAAAGTTGTTTCGCCTGCTGGTAGAATTGCTCAAGGTCGCCAAGTTGCTCAGCCGGGGGTTCTCCCTTTTGGGCCTGGCGGTCCAGGTAAGCTATGAGCATACCGAACTGCGTGCCCCAGTCGCCGACGTGGTTCTGTCGGACGACGTGGTGGCCGATGAATTCCAGCGTGCGCGCCAGGGCATCTCCTATGATGGTGGAGCGAAGGTGCCCGACGTGCATTTCCTTGGCGAGGTTAGGCCCGGAATAGTCCACCACGACCGTCCGCGGCGATTTCGGTTTATCAACCGCGAGGCGCTCATCCGACAACGCGCTGCCGAGTTGCCCGGCGATAAACGAATCCTTAAGCGTAATATTGATGAAACCCGGACCGGCGACTTCAACATTATCGGCAAAAGACGAAAGTTCGGCCGCGGCGACGACCTTTTCGGCCAGTTCGCGCGGATTTGTCCCCATTCGCTTCGCGGCGGGCATTATTCCGTTGGCCTGGTAATGCCCGAATTCCGGCCGCGCCGCCGGAGCGACCAGCGCCTCGGAGTCGTCGCCGGCGCCGGCCGAAGACATCGCCCTTGCGATGCGCGACTCGATCTCGCTTCGAACATTCATCCTTTGTGCGGGAACCTCACGTTGATTATCATGTCTTCGGTGATTTCCATTTCGCCGCCCACGTCCGAAAGGTCTATTTCATCCACAAGTTCCCTGGCGAGTTTTCCGGGTTTTCTTCCCGTCGCCTTGGACAGTTTGCGGATGCCGCGGAACTGGAAATCGGCGGGATCGCCCCCGTCGGGACTGCAGAACCACTTGTCGCCTATCAGCGGGCACGGGTCGAGAATGTTTTTAAGGGACTTGATAAACCTGTCTTTTACGATCGCCTTCTTTTTCATGATCGACTCCTGCCTGCCGTCGGAGAATAACGCCGCAACGGCCGGGGCTAATCCCACTTCACCCTTGGCGCCTCGCCCCATATCAACTCCAGGTCGTAGAAACGCCTCAATTCATTATTGAAAATATGCACCACCACGTCTACAAAATCCAGAAGTATCCAGTCGCCGCTCTCTCTTCCGGCGACGCGCCACACCTTCTGATCCATTTGTTCGGCCTCTTCGATTATATGGTCCGCCACCGTGCGCATCTGCCTGTCGGAGGTACCGGTGCATATGACAAAGTAATCGGTCACCGGGCTGATTTCGCCCAGGTTCAGCACCACAATGTCATAGGCATTGTCGTCGCGCGCAGTCAGCGCCGCCGTTACCGCCAACCGTCTCGGCGCCGCCTTTTGTTCGTGTTTGTGTGCCTTTTTCATCAATGTAATTATATTTCGGCGCCGACGGCGGCGCGGCGGCGTTTATATCCTGCGCCGGTCATTTCATGTAAAGCCACTGGGCTATCTGCGGAGCGTACTTGACGGTCAGCCCGGCGAACACCACCGACACCATGCTCATCAGTTTGATGAGGATGTTCAGACTCGGACCGGAGGTGTCCTTGAACGGATCGCCGACTGTGTCGCCCACGACGGCGGCCTTGTGCGCATCGGAGCCCTTTCCGCCCATTTGCCCGGTCTCTATCCACTTCTTGGCGTTGTCCCAGCAT
>CAYZPY010000173.1:0-3995 GCA_964480425.1 uncultured Planctomycetaceae bacterium | reverse complement strand
GTGGGCGCCGGTGTGGTTCATGTCCTCGCGCTTGAGGTAGACCTTCGCGCCGCCGAGGCGCCGGGTGAACCGCCGGGCGAAATACATCTCGCTGGGCCGGCCCGCTATCTGACGCAGGCAGCGGTCGAACTCGGCGGCAAATTCGTCGTCGTCCATGGCGGCGCCGAATTCCCTGTCCAACTGCTCCAGGGCCGCCATAAGCGTCTCCGGCACGAACCGCCCGCCGAACCGGCCGAAATATCCCGAAGCCGCCGGCGGCTTGTATTTTTGCCTGGAAGTCATAGTTTCGTTTCCTGGTGAATAACTATAACCCACCGGCGCGGGCGTTTCAAATAAGACGTTGCCCCCCGTCGCGCGGCGTTATAGGATAGAATCATGTATCGCATCGCGTCCTCAGTGTTGCTCGGCGTCACCGTGCTGTTGATTGCGGGGCATTTTCTGGTCTTTGGCGTGCGTCGGCGCGACAGGACGCCGCGGCGGCACGGACACTGGTGGGAGTGCCTGCTGGTGGCGGTGCTGGCGGTATCGTTTGCGGTTCTGTTTGTGACGGGCTTCTACGCGGCAGTCTTTCTGAACAACCGCATGACCGGATGGATACTGATGGTCCACACGGCCTCGGGCGCCGTCTTCGCTCCCACACTGGCGGCCCTGGCGGTGACATGGGCTCACCTGTGCCGGTTCACCGCACGCGACCTGCCGCGAAGGTTCCAACCCGCGAACATCGAAAGTGAAATTGCGCCTCCGGACAGGTTCGACGCCGCTCAAAAGGCGGTTTTCTGGTTCGCGCTGGCGGCCGGTGTGGTTTTGATAATGACAATCATGCTGAGCATGCTTAAGATCTACGGCCCCGAAGGGCAGGTGCTGATGTATGAGATACACCGCTACACCGCACTGGCGTTTGCGATTGTGGCTGTCACGCACGCATATCGCACGGCGCTGGGCAGGCGGCGGGTCCCCGGGGCGCCCACGGCAAGCGACAGAACCTTTGAACAAACCGCATAGGTTATTGTGACGAATGCAAACGGAGAACCGACATGCCATCGAAAATAATTATTTCCACATTACTTAAAACCTCGGCGGTCGCGATTATCGCCGCATTGACTCTTTCGGCGACCTCGTGCAAAAAGGAAGAACAAACCACGACCGAAAGGCAGGTAGACCTGGCCCCGCTGGACATCGAGCTTCCCGAGCCACAGTTCGTCGGCACGCCGCAGGACATCCGCTCGGACAATCTCGGCGAGATAACCGGCGAGTCGCGCGGCGATTTCCTCGCGCCTAAAGGCGCCAGGAACGTCGCGCTCGGCAAGAAGGCGACCTCCAGCGACACCGAGCCGATTATCGGCGAGCTTAAATACGCCACCGACGGCGACAAAGAAGCCATCACCGGTAGTTACGTGGAACTTGGACCGGGCGTACAGTGGCTCCAGATAGACCTCGGGTCCGAATACCGAATCTACGCCATCGTCGTGTGGCACTATCACGCCCAGGCGCGGGTCTACCACGACGTCATCGTGCAGGTCTCCAGCGATCCGGACTTCAGTCGGAACGTTCGGACCGTGTTCAACAACGACCACGACGCCTCGGCCGGCATGGGCGTCGGGCGGGACAAGGAGTGGGTCGAGACCAACGACGGAAAACTCATCAACACCAATCCCGATGTGGGCGAGAGCAAAAATCCAAAGGGCGTCATAGCAAGGTACGTCCGCCTGTACAGCAATGGCAGCACCGCCGACGATATGAACCATTACACCGAGGTCGAAGTTTACGGCGAAGCGGCGGAATGACGTCCCGCACCTGTTTGGCGATACGTACCCGGCATACCAACACACACCTCCAATGCGAATAAACTATATTGGTAATTTGTGTGTTTAGTCGCTAAACAGGTGCGGTATGAATAACCGCCTGGTCTGGACATTTGCGATTTGCATAGTCGCGGCGGCGGGACTGGCGTTTCGCACCGTCGGCCTGAAGCGCCGCCCGATGCACACCGACGAGGCCGTCGAGGCGTACAGAACCGCCCCGCTGCTGGAAGGCGGCGCGTACAAGTACCACCCGCACGAGTATCACGGCCCGGCGCTGCATTACTTCACTCTTCCGGCAGCGTGGATTAGCGGGACCGAAAACATCGAACAGACCGACGAGACGACCTTCCGCATAGTTCCGGCCGTGTTCGGCGCCGCGCTTATCCTGATGCTGCCGCTGTTGTATGGCGGGTTGAGCAAACCGGCGCTGCTGTGGGCCGCGGGAATAACGGCCGTGTCGCACTTCATGGTCTTTTACAATCGCTACTACATACACGAAACGCTGCTGGTGTTTTTTACCTTCGTGCTCATAGCATTCGCCTGGCGATACTGCTCTACCGGGCGATGGGTCCGGGCCGTTTTGGCGGGCGTCTCGGCGGGTCTGGCGCACGCCACAAAGGAGACCTGCATCATCGCGTTTGCGGCCATGGGCGCGGCGCTGACTATCGTGGCGGCATGGGCGCGACTCGGGCGCGGCGAAGGTGTCCGCCGGGAGAGAAAACTGAAAATCATCCACGTGGTCATAGCGGTAATCGCGGCGGCGGTGGTGTCGGTCGTACTCTACAGTTCCTTCGGGTCCAACTGGTCCGGACCCGCCGACTCCATCAGGTCGTACGTGCAGTTCGCCGGGCGGGCCCAGGATGCGAAAATCCATCATCACCCGTGGTACTTCTATCTTAAACGCCTGACGTTCTTTCATAACGCACCCGGTCTGTGGTGGTCTGAGGGTATTATCGCGGCGCTGGCGATTGTTGGCCTGGCGGCAGCAATGACCGGAAGGACCAAAGGCGACGTTCGGCTCGCCCGGTTCATAGCGATATACACGCTGATAATCGCGGCCATATATTCCGCCATCCCCTATAAGACGCCGTGGAGCTTCATGGGTCCGCTGCACGGGATGATACTGCTGGGCGGAATCGGCGCCGCGGCGATTGTGCGCGCTGCCGGAAAGTTGCACCTGAAAATACCGGTAGTGATTCTCATCGCCGCCGGCGTCGCGCACCTTGGCTATCAGGCGTACCTCGGCAACTTCAGGTTCCACGCCGACCGTCGCAATCCGTACGTCTACGCTCACACGACCTGCGACGTGCCGCGCCTGTCCGACTGGCTCGACCGCCTGGCGAAGGCGCACCCCCGCGCGCGGGCGATGGTCATCACCGTGGTCGCCCCGGGGGCGGACTACTGGCCGCTGCCGTGGTACTTCAGGAGGTTCGACTACGTCGGGTATCACTCAATGTGGCCCGATCCGGCCACGATAGACGCATCCGCCGTGGTGATTACGCACTCGGATTTTGGAACCCGGCCGGACGGATTCGTGCAGAAGGGCTACGCCGGACTTAGGCCCGATGTGACAATGAACGTTTACCTCAGGCGGCGTTTGTGGCGGCGGTTCGCCCGCGGCGCCAACGGGCGGGACTGACGAACCGAGCATGGCATTGCCGTAAAATTTCATGAGTTCAATCTCCGACATTCCACCGGCCGAAAACGTCCACACGTTTCGCCACGACGCGATGGCTACCGAGTTCGTCGTAATCATCTGCGGGCGCGACAGGCAATACGCCGCACACGCGGCCGGGGCGACGTTCGAAGAACTCGACCGCCTTGCCGAGGCACTTAGCCGATACGCCCCCACGAGCGACGTGGCCCGTCTCAACACCCTATCGCCCGGGCAGTCTATTATACTGGGTCCGGCGGCGACAGAATGCCTCACCCTTGCCCGACGCGTGTGGCGCGCCACCGGAGGCGCGTTCGACGTCACGGCGGACTCGCCGCACGCAGTGCCCGCCGGCATGGACTCGATCGTCATCGACGCCGACTCGCACACGGCAATGGTGACCGACGAGGGCGTCACCGTTGACCTGGGCGGAATCGGCAAAGGTTACGCCGTCGACGCCATGACCGATATACTCGCCGAGTGGGGCCTGCAATCCGCCGCCGTCGGAGGCGGGGGAAGCACTTTCATGACGCTGAACC
>CAYZPY010000172.1:0-4096 GCA_964480425.1 uncultured Planctomycetaceae bacterium | reverse complement strand
GGCGGATTCGTCTCGGCGCTGTTTGGATACCTCGTGGGCGGCGCCATCGTGTGGGCGGCGAGGATTTTCGGAACGCTTGGCTTCGGCAAGGAGGCAATGGGCCTGGGCGACGTGCACCTGCTGTCCGCCGTCGGCGCGGTGGCGGGGTGGAAGGCGCCGGTGGTGGCGTTCTTCGTGGCGCCGTTTATGGGACTGCTGTGGGCGCTGTGGTTGTGGGCCAGGCACAACCAGCGCGAACTGCCCTACGGGCCCTGGCTGGCCGCGGCGTCGGTGGTGGTCATTCTGTTCTACGACGATATAATGCCGCTGCTGGACCCGTACTTCTTTACGATTAAAACCATTTTTGGATAGGAGCAACCATGAAAGGCAATATCATCAAGGCGTACTTCTTCACCGTGTTCGGCGGGATTGTGCTTTTCGCCGCCGTGTTACTGGTTGTCATGCAGTGGGGCAACCACGTGGAATTCAACCTGTACGGAACCAAGTTCGCGGTCTACGAAGAGGCCGGCAAAGTGACCGGCGGAATCGACACTGCGCTTCTGATGCTCCTCTCGGCCGCGGGAGGTATTGTGCTGCTGAAACTCTTCCGGTGGATGATTCGCGGGGTTATGACTATCGCCCGCGCGCGGCGCATGGGCGGGTGAGGGCGGAATATAATCGTGCTTTGGAAGGAGAACCGGAAATAGTCTCGAAACGACCCTTTAAATGTCGTGTTGAACGTTTATAATTCATCGTGCCAAATACGGATAAGCAGGTAAACAGCGCATGTAGAAGGAGAATTCGCATGTTAAGGTTCACAAACGCAGGTCTAATGGCGGTGTTGCTTTCGGGGCTTGTATTCGGCTCGGGCTGCTGCAAGGAAGAGAAGGCCGAAATCCAGAGACTCCTCAAAGAGCAGCAGGACATACTGGCCGAGAAAAAGGAACTCGACAGCAGATTGAACGATTGCCAGTCGCAACAGGCCGACCTGCTCGCCCAGCTTGATTCCACCGAGTCGCAGCTGGCTCGAACCAAGGCGGAGCTCAAAGCCGTTCAGGAAGGCGACAAAAAGCCCGACGGATGGACCAGGACCGCCGTGGGCGACAGCATCACCGTCGGGAGCGACATACTGTTCGCCTCTGGAAAGGCCGCCCTTACCGCCGCCGGAAAAACCAAACTAAACGAAATCGCATCCGACCTGAAGACCAGCTATGACGGTCTGCCCGTGAGGGTGTACGGTCACACCGACAGCGACCCCATCAAAAAGACCAAGCACCTTTGGGACGACAATCTCGACCTTTCGGCCAATCGCGCCATGGCGGTGACCCGCTACCTGCGCAGCAGAGGGGTGGACGCCGAAAGAATCGAGTGCATCGCCATGGGTCAGACCAGTCCCGTGGCCGGCAACTCCACCAAAAAAGGAAAATCCCAGAACAGGCGAGTTGAGATAGTGGTAATACGCAAGCAGCGATGACGCCGACGCAGATTGGTCTGCGCAGGCGACACGACCGCGCCCGGGCGCGCACCGCAGGGCAGTAACTCCGTGGGGGATTGGTTTGGTCATGATAGCAGTCGTAGATTATAGAATGGGAAATCTCCGCAGCGTTCAAAAGGCGCTGCAGAAGGTGGGCGCCGATGCGCAGATCGCCTCGACGATAAGCGATATCGCCTCGGCCGAAAAAATCGTCCTGCCCGGCGTGGGAGCGTTCGGGGAGGGCATGGCCAGGTTGAAGGAGCGCCGGTTCGTCGAGCCGCTGCTAAAGGCCGTCCGCGACGGCGTTCCGTTTCTGGGCATCTGCCTGGGCCTGCAACTGCTGTTCGACGTTTCGCACGAGGAAGGTCAGCACACCGGCCTGGGGGTCTGCCCCGGCAAGGTCGTGCGGTTCCACTTCCCGCCCGACCTGGTATCCCAGCGACTGCCCGTGCCGCACATGGGCTGGAACCAAATCCGCATCACCAGCGAAAGCCCCCTGCTGAGGGGCATAGACGACGGAGAGTATTTCTACTTCGCCCACAGTTACTACGTGACGCCGATCGACGGTCACGTCACAGCCGCGGTCACCAACTACGGATACGAGTTTACCTCTTCGGTGTGGCGGGGCACCGTGTTCGGCGTACAGTTCCATCCTGAAAAAAGCCAGGATGCGGGGCTTAAACTGCTGAGCAATTTCGTGGAGCTTTAAGCCCCAGCGCAAGTCGTCCCAGGCGGAATGTTTCGCTTCGATGTCCGAAATACCGACGGAAAAGCCCGCACGGGTCTGCTCGAAACGGCGCACGGACCGGTCTGCACGCCGGCGTTCATGCCGGTTGGCTCCGGCGGCGCCGTCAGGGGCGTTACGCCCGGAATGCTGGGCGAACTGGGCGTGCAGATGGTCCTGGCCAATGCATACCATCTAATGCTGCGCCCGGGCGTCGAAACGGTCGCCGCCTCCGGCGGACTGCACCGGATGATGGGCTGGGACGGGCCCGTGTTGACCGACAGCGGGGGTTACCAGGTTTTTTCACTGGCGCGTATGTGCAGCATTGACGACGGGGGTGTTACGTTCCGCTCGCACGTCGACGGGGCCGAGGTCCGCCTGACGCCCCAAATCGCCGTGGAGGTTCAGCGATCACTTGGGGCCGACATCATCATGCAACTGGACCAGTGCCCCCCCGCCGGCGCCCCGCGCCGTGACGTGGCCGAGGCGGTTGACCGCTCGGCCAAATGGGCCGCCCAGGCCACCGACGCCTGGCGGGCATCGCCGGGCGGACAGGCGCTCTTTGGAATCCAGCAGGGTGGCGTGTTCGCCGACCTGCGCGCCGCCTCGGCCGAAAAAATCGTACCGCTCGACCTTCCCGGATACGCCGTGGGTGGACTGAGCGTAGGCGAGGAGGCCCGAAAGCGGCGCATCGTCCTGGAGCGAATGGATTCCGATTTGCCGCGCCACAAACCGCGGTACGTAATGGGCATCGGCGAGCCGCGGGACATACTGACGGCGGTGGCGTGCGGGGCCGACTTGTTCGATTGCGTCCTGCCCACGCGCAACGGGCGAAACGCCCAGGCGTTCACGCACAAGGGGAGAATCCGCCTGCGCAACGCCCGCTTCGCCGCCGACCGCGAGCCGATAGACGACGCCTGCGACTGTTACGCGTGCCGAAACTTCTCGCGCGCGGCGATCCGGCATTTTTTCGCCTCCGGTGAGATGCTCGGGGCGATTCTCGTGAGCATCCACAACCTGAGATTCTTTGCGGCGTTCATGTCCGACGTGCAGGAGGCGATAGCGGCCGGCGAACTTACCGAAAAAGCCGAACTTTGGAACCGCGCCTTGTACGACGGCGACGTATAAATTCAAAGCGGGGTGCCGGCGCATTTATATTTGACTGACGCCGCCTGATAGCGCAAAATGCCTCACTCGATAAGGAACATTTGGAAAGGAAACTGGCATGAAAATTTTCGGATACTTTACCTTAACGGCTATTTTACTGCTCGGGCTTTGCGGACCGGTTTACGCCCAGGATGAGTCGCCGTCGGATTCGGAAGCGCCCGAGGCCTCGCCCGCCGAGACACCCGCTGACCAGGCCCAGGGTTCACCCGCCGAGGGCGAACAAGTCGGTGGCGAAGAAGTCGGCGACGAAAAGGCCAACGGCGAAAAGAAAAAAAGCGACAAGGACGAGGGCAAAGACAAGTCCGGACAGAACGAAGGCGACGGCGTCGGGGGCGGCGGTTCGCTGCTACAGGGTCCGTGGTTTTTCATCATAATCATCGGCGGATTTCTGCTGCTTTACATATGGATGGGCAGGTCCCGACGCAAGCAGCAGGCCCAGCGCCGCCAGATGCTCGCCAACCTCAAGAAAGGCGACAAGGTCACGACCATAGGCGGCATCGTGGGCACCATAGTCGACACGACCGAAGAGGAAGTGACCATCCGCGTGGACGACACCTCCAATACCCGGATGAAGTTCGCCCGATGGGCCATCCGCGGCGTGGGGTCCGGCGGCGGCGCAGAGCAGGGCTCACAGGAAAATCAGTAAACCCTGCGACGATTAGAGCAGTTTGCAGAAAGATTGTCGTCATGTTCGTCGCTGAGGACGAGTCCGGCAAGGACGGCGAAGCAGGCAATGCCGCAGCATTGTCGAT
>CAYZPY010000171.1:0-4118 GCA_964480425.1 uncultured Planctomycetaceae bacterium | reverse complement strand
CTACGCGCTGGGATCCATCCGTCTGCAGGAAGCGCTGGAAACCGCCGCTCAACCGCCGCACCGCGCCGCCGACATGCTGCGACAGCAAATCGCCTCGGTTATAACCGCTATGAAAGACTCGCTTCCGCTTAAAAAGGTCCGAACCGTAATCGCCGTCGGCGGCGATGCGCGTTTCGCCGCTTCACAGGCCGGGCAGGAAGGACCCACCGAACACGTCAGCACGCTGGAAACGAGCGACCTGGAGGGTCTGATCGCCCGGTGCACCGCGCACACACCGGAAAAACTCGCCAAAAAATACCGGCTTCCCTTCGCCGAGGCCGAGACCATCGTGCCCGCCCTGCTGGTCCTCCAGGCAATAGTCGACGCCACGGGCGCCAGGCGGATAAACGTGGCCGACGTCTCGATGAGGGACGGACTGCTCATAGAGATGGCCCAGGAGGCGACGGGGCAAAAGGACAGCGAGGCGTTCGCGGAGATATTTCTCGCCGCACGCACGCTTGCCGGCAGGTACCACTGCGACATGGACCACGCCGATCACGTTATGGAACTCGCCACCGGACTGTATGGCGAGCTTGAGTCGGTGCATCGTCTCGGGCCCCGCTGCCGCATGCTGCTGGAGGTGGCGGCCCTGGTTCACGAGGTGGGCGGATATATAAACGGTCGGGCACACCACAAACATTCGTACTACATCATCTCCAACTCGGAGATATTCGGCCTGCGCGCCGACGAGAAGGAAATAGTCGCCAACACCGCGCGATACCACCGTCGCAGCATGCCCAAAAAGAGCCACCTTCCGTACATAACCCTCCCGCGCGAAAAGCGGGTCATAGTAAGCAAACTCGCGGCGATACTCCGTGTGGCCGACGCGCTCGACCGGGGGCACTGCCGACACGTCTCGGACTTTACGGTCGAGAGGGGCAACGACGAATTCATTCTGCATATTCCAGGCGCGACGGACCTGGCGCTGGAAAGAAGGGCACTGGAAAGGAAGGCGGACCTCTTCGAAGACATCTTCGGATTAAAAGTGAGACTGGAAGAAGGATAAAACCCAAAGAGGCCTGATCGCATGGCGAAAACAGCCGACCAAAAATCGTCCCGAGACGCGAAACTCCGCTCGCCGGAGCTGTTCGTAAACCGCGAGCTGAGCTGGCTGGACTTCAACAGCCGCGTTTTGCACGAGGGCGCCCGCAAGGACGTGCCCCCGCTGGAGCGGCTGAAGTTCCTGGCGATTGTCAGCTCCAACCTCGACGAATTTTTCATGGTCCGCGTGGCGGGGCTCGTCCAGGCGCGCGACGCCGGCTCACGAAAAAAGGACGCCTCGGGCATGACGCCGACCCAACAGTTAAAAGCAATCCGCCGGCGGGTATTGGAAATGTACCGCGACCACGCCGCCGCACTGGACGAAGTTATCAATACGCTGTCCGACCGGGGCGTGCGATTCCTTAAGCGGGAACAATGGGACGATAACCAGCGCAAGTACCTGCACGACTATTTTCATCGCGAGGTTTATCCCGTCATCACCCCCCTTGCCATCGAGAAGATGTACCCCAAGCCGCTCCTTTCGGGGTTTCGGTTGAACGTGGCGTTCGCGATTGAGCCCGGGGAAGGACAACACAACGCCGCGCACATTGTGGTGGTTCCGCTGCCCCGGTCGCTGCCGCGGTTTATCACCATACCGGCCGAGAAAGGATTGCATCTGGCGTTCCTGGAGGATGTGCTGATAGAACAGGCCGCTGAAATCTTCAAGGGATTTCGCATCCGCGCCACGGCGATTTTCAGAATCACGCGCGACTCGGACATAACCGTCGACGACGACGAAACCGGCGACCTGCTGGAATCCATGAAGCAGGTCATCTCGCAGCGCAAGCGCCACCAGGTTGTCCGCCTAGAGATAAGTTCCGCGCCCGACGAGGCAATCAATCGCGAACTGATGACCACGTTCGAGGTCGGCACCGAGCGGATATACGAAATCGACGGCGTGATGGACGCCCACGGTCTGATGGACATAACCACCCGCCCCGGACTGGACCACCTGAAGTACGAAGACTGGCCCCCCCAGGAGCCCCAGGACATGCCGGGGCGGGACGAGCCGTTCGACGTGCTCTCCGAACGCGACGTGATGTTGTTTTTGCCGTACGAGAAATTCGACCCGATAATCCGTCTGCTCCGGAAGGCGGCCGACGACCCACAGACCCTTGCCATCAAAATGACGCTCTACCGCACCACCGGCGACTCGCCCATAGTGGCGGCGCTGATGCGTGCGGCCGACAATCAAAAGCAGGTCACCGTGCTGGTGGAACTCAAGGCCAGGTTCGACGAGGCGCGCAACGTGGAGTGGGCGCGGGCGCTTGAGGACGCCGGGTGCGACGTGATATACGGCGTGGCGGGGCTCAAAACGCACGCCAAGTGCCTGCTGATTATCAGGCGCGAAAAATTCGGCATACGCAGGTACCTGCAACTGTCCACCGGCAACTATAACGAAAAGACGGCCCGGCTGTATTCCGACGTGGCGATCATGACAACCGACGGAGAGATGGTCGCGGACGTGGCGAATTTCTTCAACCTGCTGACCGGGTATTCCCAGCCGGTGGAATGGAATAAAATCTGCATCGCGCCCGTAGGGCTCAAACAGCAGTTCATAGACCTGATCGACCGGGAAATCCAATCCTCCACGCGCGAACAGCCCGGACTCATAATGGCCAAGGTCAACTCGCTGGAATGTCCCGACATTTGCCGGGCGCTTTACCGCGCATCGCGCGCGGGCGTTAAGGTGATGCTCAACGTGCGGGGCATATGCTGCCTGCGCGCTAGCGTTAAGGGCGTCTCGGAAAATATCGAAGTGCGCTCCATCATAGACCGCTACCTCGAACACGCCCGCATATTCTATTTCCGCAACGCCGGGCGACAAGAGGTATACCTTTCAAGCGCCGACTGGATGGTTCGGAATCTGGAAAAACGCCTGGAGATTCTCTTTCCCGTCACTGCCAAGGATCACGAGAACCGCCTCATCGATGCCCTGAACACGTATTTCGCCGATAACGTCAAATCCCATCGCATGTTGCCCGACGGCAACTGGGCGCCGCTCAAAACCCCCAAAAACAAAGTCCGCGCCCAGGAGGCGCTGTACAACGAGGCCGTCGAAGCAGTCCGCGAATCAATGCACACGCGCCTTCGATTCCACCCCCAGAGAAAGCGAAGAGAAGACAAAGCGGCCGAGTGAGAAACACAATAGTGTGTGAGGAATTACTACAGGGAGTAATCACTACTCTTGCGGAAACGTCCGCCATTAAAAGCACACCTAATGCCACCTTACGCCGGCTACTGAGACCGGTAAACCAATGTCGCCGGGCGCTGCGGCGTTCCTTGTCGCCAGGCGCGGTGTCGACGCAGGCCCTCAGGTCGGGCTGCGCCCCTCCCTCCGGCCCTGCCGGCGTTGAACCCATTACCCGAGACTCTCATAACGACTGGTACATAAAACCGGGGCAGGCCACGAGCAGATGCTACAACCAGATTGAAATCGACGCAGGTCATGAATTTTGGTAACGACTTATAATTATGTAAGTTAAAATAATAGTCCAAATAGTTAACCGGACAGTACTGTTCCTACTTCACTAAAGCGCCTGCCTGCCCCGAGCGGAGCGAGGCAGGCAGGAGTAGGCCGCCTCGCTTCAGCGACGGCGGGGCGTCTCCGCCCGGACTGGGCCGTACGGGAATAACCGCCCATCCCTGCGTAAAAATCGCAAAAATAAGCGAAATATTCATATTTTTTTCTCGGCGCATCGGGAATCCGTGTTATAATATTTGTGTGTAATTGATGGAGATTTATCAATAAGTGTTCTTCTTCTTCGCGGTAAGCCCGTTGCGAAGGGTTCTATGAACAAGTGTATTGATTGGCAAAAGGAGGGGTAAAATGAGAAAGTTTGCAGCAATTCTGTTGGCCGCGGGAATGGTTTTCGTATTCGCGCCTGACGCACGGGCGGATATTATTGTTTCAGATGATTTCTCCAGCGACATCGACTGGTAGTTTGCAAAATTTCAAAATTTGATGAGTAAAGGCGGGTCGTTAACGTCTTAATAATCGAGGTAACAGATATAAAGGAGTGATATGATGAAGAAGG
>CAYZPY010000170.1:0-4279 GCA_964480425.1 uncultured Planctomycetaceae bacterium | reverse complement strand
ACACCGGAATTTATAAAGCAGGCCGCCTGCCAGGCCCTCCGCGCCGGCGACACCAAGTATACCCCCCGCGCGGGCGGCAGGCTCAAACAGGCCATCGCCGACAAGCTCGCCGCCGAGAATAACATCACTGTCGGCGCCGAGCAGGTAATTGTGACATTCGGCGGAAAGCACGCTCTCTACGACGCCTGCCAGGTCGTGCTCGACCCCGGACAGAAGGTGCTGATACCGGCGCCGTACTGGGTGAGCTACCCCGAGATGGTCAAACTCGCCGGCGGGGTTCCGGTGTTCCTGGACGCCCCCGCCGAAAACGGCTTTAAAATCGTCCCGCGCGACATCCTCGACGCTGCCGGGGACGCCAGGGTGTTGATTTTGAATTCGCCCTGCAACCCCACCGGCGTCGCATACACGCCACAGGAAATGTCGGACATAGCCGAGGCGGTTCTGAAGACCGACCTGATGGTCTTCTCGGACGAGATATACGAGAAACTCGTCTACGGCGATACGCGCTTCGTTTCGTTCGCTTCGCTGGACGAGCGATTGTCGGCAAGGACGGTTACATTCAACGGGCTGAGCAAGTCGTTCGCCATGACGGGCTGGCGGATCGGATGGGCGGCGGGTCCTGCCGAAATAATCAACAGCATTAAGGGTCTGATGAGCCACGAGACCACTAATCCGGTCAGTTTCGTTCAGGCGGCTGCGCTGGCGGCGTATACAGATCCGCGTGCAGCCGAGGTTATCGAGTCCATGCGGAGCGAATTCGCCTCGCGCGGGCGGCACATGCACGACCGGCTGAACGCCATCGAGGGCGTTCGGTGCGTCAGGCCCGACGGGGCGTTCTATTGCTTCCCAGACGTCAGCGCGCACTACGGGAGAACTTTCGGAAACGTGGGGGTCAAGGACTCAATGAGTTTCGCCGAGGCGGTCCTGGAACAGGTGGAGGTCGCCCTGGTTCCGGGTGTGGCGTTCGGGCAGGACCGGTGCGTGCGGCTTAGTTTCGCAACGAGCATGGAGGCGATAGACAAGGGCCTGGACCGACTGGAGAAATTCCTGGCCGGATGAGAGCAGTCCTTGGGCGCCGGTTCAGGCGCCGTCGTTGGGGTCAGTTCTTTTTGATGTTCTTTTGGTGGATTTTTTGTAGGTTTCGCCACGCGGACGACACGGCGTCGAGCAGTCCCATCTGTTCCAGCGAGGTGGAGATTGCCGATCGCTGCTGTGGCCATCGTTCCCCAAGCCGCTGCGCCAACGAGCGGGTGGCGCGTGCGAATCTGCGCCGGTCGGCGTAGAGCAGCGCCATGCGGTAATGCCTGCCGAGGATTTCCTGTGGCGTGTCTGTGGCTTTCAGGAAGGTTTCCACGGCGCGGTCGTTCAGGCCTTTTTTATGGCGGATTATCGCCAGCTCGACGATCGAGGGCGTATGTGCGGGATTGATTTGCGCGGCTCGGGCGAAGTGTTTTTCGGCCTGGTCTACCTGTCCCAGCGCCATCATAAGTATGCCCTGCGAGTATCTGATGTCGGCGCGATCGCTTCGCGCCAGTTCGCCGGTCAGGCGGCGAACCTGGCTCAGCAGCAGGTGGTCGTTGTCGTGCGCCCGTATAAGGGCCTGCTGCGCCTCGTCGCCGGTTGGGCCTGTTTCCACCAGAAGCAATTGCAGTCGCATGGACTCGCTTATGAGCATGACTGTGTTGGGTTCGACGGCGGCGACCAGTTCGAATGCGTTGTGCGCCTGGGTCTTTTGACCGAGCCGCATGTGCGCGCACCCAAGGGCCGCGTAGTTGTACATGACCCTGTTGTTCAGTTCCGCAGCGCGGTGGAAGGTTTCCGCCGCCTGCTCGATGCGCCCGAAGACCAGGTGATGTGAAGCGAGTTTGACGGTGGTTTCGAGATAATCCGGCTGAATGTCCAGCGCCATTAGATAGTGTTTGGTGGCGTGCTCGTCGTCGCCGATTTGTCCGTACAGGTCGCCCAGGCGTGTGTGGATGTCGGCGAAGGGTCCCTGGCGCTGGAGCAGTTCCCCGAGGCGCTCCATCGCCTGATATATTTTCCCCTGGCTGACCAGTTCCTCGGTGTCCTGGTCCGACAGGGCCCAGTTCTCGGGCTCCATTGCGATGGCTGCCTGGAAGAGGTCCACCGCCCGGTCGTATTGTCCGGCGCGATAATTGAGCATTCCCATGGCGCCTATCAGCCAGTTATGACGCAACTCGAAGTGGGTCAGCGCCATGCACTGCTTGATGGCGGCGTCCCACTGTTCGGTGGAGATACCCACGGCGGCAAGTCTGTACCGCGCCGGGGCGCCGGCGGGGTCGTTGTGGATTGCCTGGAGGTAATATTTAACGGCCTGTTGTCTTCGATGCGCCTTTTCGCAGCACAGTCCCATGGCCGAGAGAATATCCGCGCGCCCGGGACGGATTTCAATCGCGGAGCGGAGGTGCGACATCGCCCCGCGGGGGTTGGATTCCTCGTCGCACGCCACCGCCGAGGCGACGTGTGCAAAGGCGCGGTGCGGACCGTTTTGGCACAGCGGCGCCAGGCAGCGTGCGGCGGCCCTTGGTTTGCCGACCCTAAGGAGGTCCAGTCCACGGTTTATCGGCAGGTTGGATTTTGAGCGTTTGGGATGCGTGAGGTACTCCGCCAGCAGTTCGGCGGGGCTCATCTCCAGACCCTTCCCGAGCATTTCAAGCAGGTAGTTCAACCTCCTGTGTCCTTCCGGTCTTTGCCTTTGGTTAAGTGCCACTACAATGCGACGGCGCTGTTTGGCTATATGTGTATCGGCAGGATAAACCCCTTGGTGAAGCAATTAACGACGGTGGCGATTCGAGGCCGGCGCGCCGCTCAATACGCGCCGCGGGCAGAGAGAACCGCCGGGACGGTCTGTATGATAATCAGCAAATCCAGCATGAAATTCCGACGGGCGATGTAGTACAGGTCCAGCAGGACCCACTGGTCGTAACTCAGCTCGCTCCGTCCGGAAATCTGCCACAGGCAGGTCAGACCCGGCTTGACGCACGTCCGCATGGTGGCACTTCCGTTGACACTCATGGCTTCGGGCAGCCAAAGGGGTCTTGGCCCCACCACGGCCATGTCGCCTGTCAAAACGTTGAATAACTGCGGAAGTTCGTCGATGCTGCTGCGCCTCAGGAACTTTCCGATGGGGGTAAGGCGCGGGTCCTGGGGAACCTTGAACACCGGTCCGTCCTGGTGGTGGTTCATGTGCACCAGCGAGTCGCGCATGCCCTCGGCGCCGTTGCGCATGGTGCGGAATTTGTACATGGTGAAGCACTTGCCGTTGAGTCCCACGCGGGTCTGTCTGAAGATGACCGGTCCGCGGGAAGTGATCTTTATCAGCGCCGCGACGATCAGCATCAGCGGCGCCAGCAGCACCAGCAGAAGCGAGGCCAAAACGACGTCCGTGACGCGCTTGGCCTTTTGGTACACGACGGATGATTTCGAGGCGCCCGCGCCGGCGTACTGGCGGCCGAGACTTGCCCCAAGGGCAGGGGTATCAACTGGTGTTGCGATTGTAGTCATCTTAAATCCGTTTCCGGGCCGCCTGACGGTATATCAGTTCCATCCTTTCAACCACCGCAGTCCAGGAGTATTTCTCCTCCGTCCATGTTTTGGCCCTGAGAGCCTTCCGTTTCCTTAGTTTCTCGCGGGACATGCACCGCCGAAGCTTATCCGCAAGGTCGGCGGGGTCGTCCCTTCTGAAGTATACGATAGTTTCGCCCATGGCTGCAAAATTTTCGGGTATGTCCGCCGCCAGTATGCAGCATCCGTGCGACGCCGCCTCCAGAAGGACCATGGGCATGCCTTCCAGTATGCTGGGCTGGACGACCATTGCGGCATGCGAATACAGCGATGCGAGGACGGGATAGGTCTGACTTCCGGTGAAAATAACGTCCCGCCCGGCGAGTTTGCGACACTTCTGCTCGTATTTTTTCTCGCAGAACTCGCCCGCCACCGCCAGGCGCCACGGTCCGGGGGGGATATCGTGCGGCTCGGCTTTGACGCGCCGCCAGGCGTCCAGCAGCACGTCGAGTCGCTTTTCGGGGACGATTCTGCCCACGAAAAGGACATAATGTTGCGGTTGGAGCGACCAGCGTCCAAGCGCCTCTGCGTCCGGGGGGGAGCTGAGCATTCTGACTGCGTTAGGTACATAATGAACTTCCCTATGATATACCGATTCGAGTTTTTTGGCAAGTATTTTACTGACGCAGGTTACCGCCCTGGCGCGAGACATTGCGGCGGCGAGCCCCGCCCTGATGACCGCTCTGGCCGGGGG
>CAYZPY010000169.1:0-4361 GCA_964480425.1 uncultured Planctomycetaceae bacterium | reverse complement strand
TGGGCGCTACGCTTTTGCTCCGCCCCGCGCCACGGTTTTACTCCGCCGTTTACATTTCTGTTTGTTTTGATGGCCGGAGGTGTTGTTGGACAGTCTTTGCAGGCCGGAATCCACACGACGTACGCAGACATTACAGTAGGCGCGCATCAGGGCGATAACAATTTATTCCCAGGCCAACCGTCTTATCTGACCAGCGGCGGTACCGATTACGACACCGATTACATGCTCGTGCGGTTCGACTTTGGCGATTGGCCCAAGGATACTGTAGTCCATAACGCCGCACTTCGGCTTACAAGGTCGCGTCAGTGCGCAGACGACTACGACGTCTACGCGCGGGCTTTATACTCCGGCAATACGCGGTGGTATCTCCAGCCGATGCGTCCTACAGCGTTATACCAGTATTACGACACGGGCGGCGGTGAACACGTCCGTTGGCTCGACGGCGCCGGTCAGCCCGCCGACGCCGTTGAAGACGCAGGCGGGGCGTGGCTGGGCATGGCAGGACCGGATAACCGGACGGGCGACGTTATGGAAATTCAACTGAATGCTGAAATCGTCGGCGACTGGATCACGAAAGACGCGGAGAATAACGGTCTGTGGCTGTGGGGATCCCGCACCATATCGGATGAATTTTACGGCAGCGGTGCGAGTAACGTCGCATATCGGCCCGCAATTATCATCGAGGCCGACGCTCCGGAACCCTGCGGGCTGGCCCTGATGTGCGCCGCATGGTTGGGAATATTTCGCACCGCGCGGGCCCTCAGGAGACAAAAGATTAACACGCCCGCCAACGTGTAATTCACAGAAGCCCGTTCGTGGGACCGGCGATCTATATGGTTTTTCCCTGCAATCTTACCCGAACCAAAGGGTTTCTGTATTGACTAACGGTCAATCAGCCGGTCAACTGATTAACGAGGCAGACAAATAAATGATAAACATTGCAATCATAGGCGCCGGTAACTGGGGCAAGAACATCGTCCGCAACTTTGCCGCCCTGGACGACGTTAACCTTCGATATGTCGCCGACCTTGACGAGGATGTTCGGCGCTCAATGCAGCATCATTATCCCGATGCATGCGTCACCGACGACGTGGACGAGGCGCTGTCGGACCCTGACGTGGACGCTGCCGTGATCGCCGTCTCGGCAGAACACCATTACCGACTGGCGATGCAGGCCATCCGGGCCGGAAAACATACTTACGTCGAAAAGCCGCTCACACTCGACGCCCGAGAGGGACAGGAGCTGCTTCAGGAAGCGGAGCGAAACGGCGTAAAATTGATGGTCGGGCACCTGCTGGAATACCATCCCGCCGTGGAATACATGAAGGAAGCCATCGCCGGCGGAGAAGTCGGCGATCCGCTTTACCTGTATTTTCAGCGGGTGAATCTCGGCATCATTCGCAAGGCGGAAAACGCGTGGTGGTCGCTGGCGCCGCACGACGTGTCGGTGGCGTGCTACCTGTTCGGCGCCGAACCGGTCTCGGTCTCGGCCAGCGGACACGATTATCTCCAGGAAGGCATCGAGGACGTAGTCTTTGCCAATTTGAAATTCGCCGACGGAAAAATGGCGCACATCCACGTTTCCTGGCTGGACCCGCATAAAATCCGCAAAGTAACACTCGTCGGCTCGCAGAAGATGGTTGTCTTCGATGACATGGAGGCGGCCGAGAAGGTCAGGGTTTACGACAAGGGCGCGGATGTGCAAACATCCGTCGACAGTTACGCAGAGGCGATTACACTGAGAACCGGCGACATACTCATACCCCGGATACCCCGCACTGAGCCGCTGCGCGTGGAATGCCAGCATTTTGTCGACTGCATAGCCGAAGATAAGACGCCGCGCAGCGACGGAAACGACGGGCTGAGGGTGGTCAAGGTGCTACAGGCGGGAAGCGAGTCATTAAAGCAACAGGGCCAGCCAATAGCCATACGGACCGAACCATGTACCAGTCCGCATAGGGTGACTTGACTATGGCAGTCGGCGAAAAACCATATTTCGCACACGAGAGCGCTTACGTTGACGACGGCGCACAAATCGGGTCCGGCACGAAAATATGGCATTTCGCCCACATCATGGGCGGGGCGAAAATCGGTAAAAACTGCATATTCGCCCAGAACACCATGGTCGCAGGCGGCGTCGAAATCGGAAATAACGTCAAGGTGCAGAACAACGTCGCCATCTACTCGGGCACGATCGTGGCCGACGACGTGTTTCTCGGGCCCAGTTGCGTTCTGACCAACGTGACCAATCCTCGCAGCCAGGTAGTCCGGCGTAATCTTTACGAAAAGACCGTTCTAAAGCGAGGCGCCACCGTCGGCGCCAATGCCACTATCGTGTGCGGCGTGGAGATTGGGCGATACGCATTCATCGCCGCCGGAGCGGTAGTAACCCGTGACGTGCCCGATTATGCCCTGATGATAGGCGTTCCGGCCAGGCACGCCGGATGGATGAGCAGGCACGGCCACCGCCTCGGCGATGTCGACGCCGACGGCGTTATGGTTTGCCCCGAAAGCGGATACAGATATAAGGAAGTCGAACCCGGCGTATTAAAGTGCCTCGACCTCGACGAGGAGGCCCCCCTGCCGACGGAAATGTCTCGAGGGAAAATTTCATACGATGATTTCAAGAAGAAGTCCCAGGTATAAGCCACGCGAAAGAGGATTGACATGCAAGTACCCCTTCTGGACCTGAAGGCGCAGTATTCGGCGATAAAAGACGAAGTGGACGAGGCCGTCGACGACGTGCTGGCAAGCCAACTGGGCATCAACGGCCCGCAGGTCAAAGAATTAGAGGCAAAGATAGCCGAATACTCCCACTGCAAATCCGCCATAGGCGTCTCCAGCGGCACCGACGCCCTGCTGGCGAGTCTGATGTCGTTGGGAATAGGCCCCGGACACGAGGTCATCACCTCGCCATACACTTTCTTTGCCACGGCGGGAAGCATCTGGCGTGCGGGCGCGACGCCCGTATTTGTGGACATCGAGGCGGATACCTTAAACATAGACCCGGCAAAAATCGAGCAGGCCGTCACGGAAAACACAAAGGCCATCATGCCCGTCCACCTGTTCGGACAGGTAGCCGAAATGGACCCTATCATGGAAATCGCCCGGAAGCACGACCTGGCCGTCATTGAAGACGCGGCCCAGGCGATCGGCGCCGAATACAAGGGCAAAAAGGCCGGCTCGATGGGCACGGTCGGGTGCTTCAGTTTCTTCCCGTCAAAGAACCTCGGTGGGCTGGGCGACGGCGGCATGATCGTCACACAGGATGAGGAACTTGCCGACAAACTCGCACAGTGCCGCAACCACGGCTCAAAGCCCAAGTATTACCATAAGTGGGTCGGCGGAAACTTCCGCCTGGACACCATCCAGGCCGCAATACTGCTTGTTAAGCTCAAATATCTCGACGAATGGTCGCAAAGGCGACGCGAAAACGCCGCAAAGTACGGTGAATTGTTCGCGAATGTCGAGCAGGTGACCACGCCGATAATCCGCGACTACAACACCACGATTTACAACCAGTACGTCATCCGCGTGCCCCGGCGCGATGAACTCCTGGCCCACCTGAAGGAAAACGACATCGGCTGCGCTATCTATTACCCGCTCTCGCTGCACCAGCAGGAATGTTTCGCCTCGCTGGGCTATAACAAAGGCGACTTTCCCGTTTCCGAGCAGGCGGCCGGCGAAACCCTCGCACTTCCGGTCTACACCGAACTGACTGATGAGCAGATTCAATACGTGGCAGGAAGCGTAAAAGAGTTCTTCGGCTGAAGTTCTCGTGGGCGTATCCGTCCGGTGACGGGCAAATCGGTGATGCTATCGTAAGGCAAGTTTCGTATATTAATAACAGGACATTTACGGAAGATTGACATGCTGACGCTAAAAGAAAATCCGCCGATGCTCTCGCCCGATGAGGCGTCCATCGAGGAAATACAGGGCACGTGGTGGGTCGCCCACACGCGCCCCAGACAGGAAAAGGCCCTGGCTTGGGACATATTACGTGCCGGCGGCCAGTATTTCCTGCCGATGTACGAGGCGACCAGGAGAAGCCGGGGCCGAAAGTGGAACACATGGCTGCCCCTGTTCTCCGGATACGTCTTCATCTGCGGGGAAGAGGAAGACCGCCTGGCGGCGTTGAAGACAAACCGCGTGGCGAATATGATAGATGTTGTGGACCAGCGCCGCCTGGTCGGCGAACTCGCCTCGCTTCGGCGGCTGATAGAAACGCCCAGCGTCATTGACCCGTACCCGGGTTTTGCCAAGGGCGACCGTTGCCGCATTCGCAAAGGACCGATGGTAGGCCTGGAGGGTGTCGTCGAGCGGCGGAAAGGCAAAATGCGTTTCGTGATAAACGTATCCGT
>CAYZPY010000168.1:0-4433 GCA_964480425.1 uncultured Planctomycetaceae bacterium | reverse complement strand
ATTCTCAAGGTGTGTACGAGTACGTTTATCTGGATAAAAGATTCAAAGCAACATTCGTCTCTGACGGGGTCGTCGGATACGACACCGCCACGGTAAACGTGACGGTAACCAACATCAACGACGCGCCTGAAATAACTTCCGCCGCGTTCGCGGAAGTGGACGAGAACGAAACTGCCGTGATGACTGTAACCTCCGTCGACATGGACGCCGTCGACACGGCCGTTTACTACATCAGCGGTGGTGCCGACGCGGACGTGTTCGAGATCGATGCGGACACCGGCGAACTGGTTTCTGTGCGATTCCGTCCGGGCGCCCAAATCCGACCCGGCCGCCGCGGGTTAATCCGCAGCGTACCGTCGGCGCGACATCACCTCAGAGTATTTTCCCACTGCTCGTAGAGTTTTTTCAGCCGGGCGACTGTCCCGGGGCGCTCCCCGGCCAGGTCGTTCTGCTCGGCGGGGTCGTCGGCGAGGTTGAACAGTTGCGGGCGTCCTTTTGTCGAGTAGGGTCCCTGGATAATCTGGCTGGTCGCCTTTCTGCGTGGCTTTTTTCCCCAAACGAGTTTCCAGTCGTTGTGTCGTACGGCCCACTGCCCGCCGAACTTCCAGAACATCGGTTTTTGTCCGGTGGGCGCCGGCTTGTCGTTTTTAAGGGCGTCCAGCATGTTCGTGCCGTCCAGGCCTTCGGGAATCTTTATTCCCCCCGCCGCCAGGCATGTCGGGACGATATCCAGCGTCGAGGCGGCGTGTTTGTAGAGCCCCCCGGCGGGCAGTTTGCCAGGCCAGCGCAGCGCCATCGGCACGCGGATGCCGCCTTCGTACAACGTGTACTTTCCGTCGCGCAGGGGGCGGTTGTCCGCGCCGGTCAGGTGCGAGCCGCCGTTGTCGGAGAAGTATATCACCAGCGTATTGTCGGAGAGTTTCAGTTCGTCCATTGCCTCCAGCAACCGACCAACGTTGTCGTCCAGGCAATTCAGATTGGCCAGGAAATACTTCCGCATCTGCTCGTCCTTGATGGCGCCCAGTTGGTTGTACTTGTCGTAGTATTCCAGATATTTGCCCATCTCGGCGGGGTCGTAATCGGGAATCTTTTTAACGCCGTACTTTTTCAGGTACCTCGGCGGAACCTCATGGATGAGGTGATGTACGGAGTTGTAAGAAACGGTGAGGAAGAACGGCCGGTCTTTGTCGCTGCGCCGCTTGAGGTATTCTATGGCCCAGTCGGTGAATATCTCGGTGGTGTATCCCTGCCTGTAACTTTTCCACTTTTTGTTGTGCATCAGCGGGCCGAGTGCGGCGCTGGTGCCGTGCGGATCGGGCGTGGCGTCTTCGATTTCCTCCGAGAGCAGGAAATAATCATGCGCGTGTGATGAGAAGCCCAAAAATTCGTCGTATCCGTGATTGAGCGGATACTCCCGCGGCTTGTGGTTGTGATAGCCCTTTCCGAAATCGTTTTTACCGACCTTTGCGGTGGCGTATCCTGCGGCCTTGAGATGCTCGGCGAGCGTTTTGACGTTACCGGGCAGGCCCGGACTCCATCCGGCCCTGCGGTCCCATCGCTGCTGATACTTTCCGGTGTTCCATCCGGACCGCGACGGGCTGCAAACCGGCGCCGTGACGTACGCCCGGCTCAGCAGCACCCCGCCGCCGCAGATGCGATCCAGATTCGGCGTTGATATGTCCGGGCGGTGATGCTCGAACGCGCCCAGGTCAGCATAGCCCTGGTCGTCGATTATGATTATCAGGATATTGGGCCTGGTGTGTGAAGTGCCGGCGGAGCGGGCCTGTTTTGGCATGAAATTTACGAGACCCGCGGCGCCCGCGACGGCGGCGCCGTGTGAGATTTTCCGTAAAAACGTGCGTCTGTCCATTTACTCGCCTCTCGTGTGTTTGGCGGTTTATTTTGATCTCGTCTTGAATCTAAGAATATGTAAACAAATCCGGCATGCCAAGCATTTTTCGGGAGCGGAAACGTTCTTGAATAACGTTCTTTCAATGGATAAAATGCAAAGACTCATTTGCAATGCTATCTGTGAGTGCAACACCCATGGTCTATAAGAGTGTTTGAGGATGTTACTTTCCGGATAAGAAAAGAGGTGCACCCGTGAAAAAGCCCGATGAAAGAAGCGTCGATCCGGCCTCGATTGAAATGTTAACCTGCACGTCGCAGGACGGTGTAAGTTTCGCCTGGGACCGACAGGAAGACATGGAGCCGCAGTGCGGATTCGGTTCGCTGGGAATATGCTGCAGAAACTGCACGATGGGACCCTGTAGAATCGATCCGTTCGGAGACGGACCGCAGGTAGGCGTCTGCGGGGCGAACGCCGACATTATCGCCGCCAGGAACCTTATACGCATGATAGCCGGGGGCGCCTCGGCGCACTCGGACCACGGAAGGGACATCGCGCATACGCTTCTGATGGCCGCCGAGGACGAAAACTGCGATTACAAGATAAAGGACGAGAACAAACTCCGCGCCTTGGCCGAGCAACTCGATGTTGAGACCGACGGGAAGGAACTTCGCCAGATTGCCCACGACGTGGCCGAGGTGTGCTTCGGGCAGTTCTCCCAGCAGCACGGGGAGGTGGTGTTCGCCGCGCGGGCGCCGCAGGACCAGCAGGACCGCTGGCGAAAGCACCGAGTCATGCCCCGCGGGGTGGACAGGGAAGTGGTGGAGATAATGCACCGCACGCACATCGGCGTGGACAACGACCCGGTGAACCTCATCCTCCAGGGCATCCGGTCGTCGCTGGCCGATGGATGGGGCGGGAGCATGGTGGCCACCGAACTTTCCGACGTGCTGTTCCGAACGCCCGATTGGGTCGTTTCAAGGGCGAACCTCGGCGTGCTGGACCCACAGAACGTCAACATCATAGTTCACGGGCACGAACCGACCCTCTCGGAGATGATAGTCGCTGCCGCCCAGGACAAGGAACTGGTGGAACTGGCCGAAAGCAAGGGCGCCAAGGGCATCTCTCTGGGCGGAATATGCTGCACCGCCAACGAGATTCTCATGCGCCACGGCATACCGCTGGCGGGCAACTTCCTCCAGCAGGAACTGGCCGTCGCCACCGGAATGGTCGAGGCGATGATCGTGGACGTGCAGTGTATCTTCCCCTCGCTGGGCAATCTCACCCAAAAGTATCACACGAAGCTGATCTCCACCTCGCCCAAGGCGAAGTTCCCCTACGCACAGCACGTCGAGTTCGAAGAATCACGCGCGATGGAGATTGCCAAGCAGATCGTCCGCAGCGCGATCGAGAACTTCCCCAACCGCAACGCCGAAAAGATATACCAGCCCCGTCAGACCAGTCCGCTGGTGGCGGGTTTCACGGCGGAGAACATCTTCACCGCCCTTGGCGGGCAATACAGGCCAAGTTACCGCCCGCTGAACGACGCGGTGATATCGGGTCGCCTGCGCGGCGTTGCAGGCGTGGTGGGGTGCAACAATCCCAAGCACAAGCATGACTTCGGGCACGTGGAGATGTGCAAGGAACTGATCGCCAACGACGTGCTGGTGGCGGTAACCGGATGCACGGCGGTGGCGTGCGCCAAGGCGGGGCTGCTGACGCCCGAGGCCGCCGAACAGTACGCCGGTAACGGCATCAAGGAAGTTTGCCGGGCCGTGGGAATACCGCCCGTGCTGCACGTGGGCTCATGCGTGGACAACAGCCGGATACTGGTGATCCTGTCCAACATGGTCGCCGAAGGCGGGCTTGGCGAGTCCATCGCCGATTTGCCCGTCGCCGGCGCGGCCCCTGAATGGATGAGCGAAAAAGCCGTGTCCATCGGCTTCTACGTGGCCGCCTCAGGCGTGTACACCGTCCTGGGCGAGCCGCTTCCGGTACAGGGCTCCAAGGTGGTTACCGAATTCGTCACCGAGGGCATGGAAGAAATGTTCGGTGGGAAGTTCGCATTCGAGGCCGACCCCGTCGCCGGGGCGCGCCTGATGATGGACCACATAGACCGCAAGCGCGCTGCGCTGCACCTGTCCGGACCGATGTACGAAGTTCCATATAAACCCAAAACCGTCACCGAGGCGAAGGCGGCAGGTTAGCCCCTTTTGGGAGTGTTTTTATGGCCAAAGTAATTGTCACCAGAGAAGACCGTTGTCTCGGTTGCAGGTCGTGCGTTATCGCCTGCGCCATGGCGCACAGCGACGCGGACAGTCTTACCGAGGCGATCAGTTCCGAAGATCGCCCCCAGCCGCGAGTGCACATGGTTCCGACGGGCAAGTACGGCATGCCCCTTCAGTGCCGCCACTGCCAAGACGCCCCTTGCGTTGCGGTCTGCCCCACCGAGGCGATATACCGCCCCTCGCAAAGCGACCCGCCGGTGCTTATGGACCGGGACCGCTGCATCGGTTGCCGTATGTGCGTGTTCGTTTGCCCGTTCGGCGTGATAGACGTGTCGCGCGACGGAAAGGCGGCGATA
>CAYZPY010000167.1:0-4560 GCA_964480425.1 uncultured Planctomycetaceae bacterium | reverse complement strand
CCAACATTCCCATGGCGACTCTGGGCTCGGCGGCGAAAGCGGCCTCCAGGGCCTCGCGCGAGATTTCCAGCAGGCGGGCATCCTCTGTGGCCTCGGCGCTGGCGGGGTATCCGCTCCCGGAGAACATCGCCGCGCCGGCGAAACTTTCCCCGCGAGAGTACAGGTGTATTATCTGGCGCTCGCCGGCGGGCGAGAGTTTGTAGACGGCGACCCTGCCGGACAGGATGACGTAGAATTTGTCCGCCGGCCGACCCGACAGGAATATGACCTGCCCGGAAGGGTATTTGACCACGCGGCAGCGGTCCACCAGCGTACGAAGCGCCGCCTCGTCCAGCGCCGAGAACATCGGCAGGTCGCCCAGAAGTTCGGCGATATAGTCATTTGATGTGTCCGCGTCCATTTCTTATCCCAAGATTCGTACTCGTTCCGGCTTATCTTTCCGCCTCCGTCTGAAAACCGATTCGTTTTTTGGGCGGCGTTTTCGGTGGGTGCATCAATTGGCGAATTGCCTCAAGCAAAGCGGCTATGGCCCCATCGTGCCTGCCGATTTTTCTTTCCAGTTCGGCCAACTTCGCCGCCAGTTCCTTGTTCTGCATGAGCATATCGCCAAGACGTACGAACGCCCGCACCACGTACACGCTCGCTTCCACGGCGCGGGGTGAATTCAATACATTGGCCGCCATGATCGCCCCATGTTCGGTAAAGGCATATGGCGTATATCGCCTACCGCCCCGACCTTTTGAGGTCGCAAATTGCGACCTCAAAATTCGAACTCACCGCAAAAAATAGGGGCTGCGTTTTATTCTGTGATGTCTGCGAACAGCGGGCTGGTGAGGTATCGCTCGCCGAAGTCCGGAAGGATTACGACGATGGTTTTGCCGGCGTTGGGCTTGCGTCGGGCGACGACGTCGGCGGCGTACAGCGCCGCCCCGCAGGAGATGCCCACGAACAGGCCCTCTTTGGAAGCCGCCCCGCGTGCCCAGCAAATCGCCTCGTCCTGGTCGACCTGTATCACCTCGTCCACCAGGTCCAGGTCGAGCACCCGGGGGATGAATCCGGCGCCGATGCCCTGGATTTTGTGCGGTCCGGGCGCCTGTTCCTGACCGTTGAGGTACTGGGATATCACGGGGCTCTGTGCCGGCTCGACGGCCACCGCCTGGAACGTGTCCTTTCGCTGCCTGAGCGCCTTGGACACGCCGGTGATTGTCCCGCCCGTGCCGACCCCGGCCACGACGATGTCCACCGCGCCGTCGGTGTCGGACCAGATTTCCTCGGCGGTGGTTTTTTGGTGAATTTCCGGATTGGCGGGATTGTTGAACTGCTGTGGCATGTATGCGCCGGGCGTATCGGCAAGGAGTTTCTCGGCCTGTTCCACCGCCCCGGCCATGCCGCCGGCGGCGGGGGTGAGGATTACCTCGGCGCCGAGGGCCTTTAGGACCTTGCGGCGCTCGATGCTCATTGACTCGGGCATGGTCAGCACGCAGCGGTATCCGCGCGCGGCGCAGACGAACGCCAGCGCGATGCCCGTGTTTCCGCTGGTGGGCTCGATTATCGTCGCCCCGGGCGATATCTTCCCGTTGCGCTGGGCGGCGTCTATCATCGCAATGCCGATGCGGTCCTTGACCGAACCCAGCGGATTGAACGACTCGAGTTTGCCCAGCACCGTCGCCTCGGATTGAATCAGCCGTTGTATTCTCACCATCGGCGTTCGTCCGATGGTCTGCGTTATGTCATCGTAGATTGGCGACATTTTTCGTGTCCTTTAGGATTTGGATTCGCGTCGTTTTACGGTAGGTCCCGTCCCGATATCCCGTCGACGGTGAGGTTCGGGTCGGGCAAACCGTCGCGGGCGGGCAGGATTTTACCTGCTTCAGTATAGCGCACGGCGCCGGAGGCGGTAAGGAAGTTTCGCCGTCCCTTCCAGCACCACCACCCGTTGTCGCCGACGAAGGGCTCGTGATTGCTCGTCCATTCGCCCACCAGGAACTTTTTGGCGGGATGCTCCACCCGAACTTCAGTTTGGGCGACGGACGCCACGGGATTGCGGTAGGTGTTCGCCGGGCTGTCCATGGCGTTGATTTGTTCGACGCTGTGATAGAAACTCATCGAATATGCGTAGCTCGTGGCCTGGTACTTGTCCTTCGCCGGGTCGGCCTTGCAGTACAGTATCGAGGGATTGGACTTGTTGACCCATCCGCCCAGGTAGGGCTTGATGATGTCGCGCCAGCCGCGACCCATCCACAACCAGTAGAACGGGTCGGTGGATACGGGGTCCTGTGCGCAGGGATAGACGCCGCTGTCGTTGATGTACATGTTTATCGCGAGGTACGATTTGTCCAGATTATTGGCGCAGGCGACCCGCCGGGCATAGGAGCGTGCGGCGCCCACGGACGGAACCAGGATGCTCAGAAGTATCCCGATTATGGCCACGACCGTCAGCAGCTCCACCAGCGTAAAGCCCCTGCGGGCGCGCGGTGCGGCGCCGGACTGTTCCGGGTCCGGCGATGCAGTTTGGCGATTTACGCGAGTCATTGTCGTTTTCGGAAACATTGCGGGAAAAACGGTAGCACCCGGCGTGTGCGGCGTGTGCGGAAATGTTAAACCAGTTCCCGCCCGGTGCCCAAAGGTTTTTTGCAGGCCCGGCGTGACGGGCGCGCCGATCGCCTCGGCGAAAACCGACGCGATTCTCTATGACAAATCCGCCTGCGGCGCGTATGATATTGTCGGCTGGAAGGGTCCGGCCTGCGAATTGAAAAGACGGGAGGCCGAAATATGAATAGGTTTGCTCTAATCGGTATGCTTGCGACGGTGGTGCTCGTTTCCGGCGGCTGCACGCTGGACAAAATGCGCACCGAGGCCATCAGCGAGTTCCAGGTGGGGCACGTCGCCCAGGCCGAAAAACTCTTCAACCAGGTCCTCCAGCGCCGCCCCGCCGACGCCGAGTCGCTGTATTACATGGGCAGAATTTATCACTCCCGAGGCCAGTACGAGATGGCCGTCGCATACTATCAGCAGGCGCTGGATTCCGACCCGTCGCTGACCGACGCTCACCAGTGGCTTCAAAAGGCCATCGAACGCCTCGGGCCCGTCGGCGAAAAACTGCTCATCATCGAGCCGTAAACAGTTGTAATTTTAGGATAAGGGTTTCTTTTCCTTCCTGCTGAAAGGTTGCTTGTTGATCACATTCGCAAAAATGAAATGACTATGGCAGAGGGCCTCGGACCTTAAGGCATAGTTTACGAGCCAAACGCGCTTGTGCTTCCTCGGAAGCGTCATCTTTACGATTATCGTAGTTTAGACTGGGTATTTCGGAATGTCCGGGTTTATCGCCTTTGCGTGGTATAACCTCTATACCGTATTTGCGTAAATCACCGGCGCGTAAAACAGCAATCCAATAACGTTTACCCCGGTTATTTTGTCGCTACATCTTCGGCAGAAATATATTTCGCCCTGAATAGAGAAAGTCCCGTCATATCGTATCTTTTAGGCCGAAATGCCTCCGGGCTGACTTCTCCCGAGTGATGGGGATTGTAGTGTTCAGGAAGGATTCTTCTATATAAATATTCATCATCGTCAATGGGTTCTGCTTCGTCACACACTTTAGTCCACGTTTATAAGGGCCGCCGTTCACAGAGTTTACAGTCGTCAAATATCAGAATTTCTCTACTTTTATCAGCATATATTCGTATCGAAGCAAACATACTACCTTCTTCATACTCAAAACAAACTCCACCTTCTCCATCAGGCACAATTTTATCAGGAGGATCTACGCCAATGTCCTTGAGGTGGATTGCAGCATTACACGCCAATCCAATGATATCAGCGTTAGGCGGGATAAAAGATTCATCCTCTAAACTCTCTGGGTTGATGCCCCATTTGATTAGGCAATCGTCAATTAGCCGGTCCCATTTTTGTTTATTCTTTGAAACTTCCTCTATTTTTTCTCGGTCCGACAACCCGTGCCTACCGGCAGGCCTGCCTGTCCGGTAGGCAGGTTCCGTTTCACCCGACAGAATGGCGGCGCTATCCGTTAGCATCGTTATTCTCCCTGTTCCAGTATTCATGCGCACGTTCCGAAGTCAGTTCGTAAAAAGACCGCACCAAAATATCGTGTCCAAGATCCAATCCGTCAATGGGATCTTTATTTTCTTCTACAGGCCCACGCGCGGTAAGTCTCATTACGAGTGCTTCTGTCTTCTCTTCTTTTTCTTTACCAACCAATGTGTGCTGAAGGGAGACGTGCAGCCTGCCGCGTTGTGGTGGGATTTGAAAATGCCAATGTCCGCCAAAACCTTCGAACTGTAAGCCCTCCGGCACTTCTGCTAGTCCGGGCAGGGACTTAAATATCGAGGTCCAGTTTTCAGGGGTGTTCCATAGGGCCCCTTTTAATATGTGATTGACGTAGGTTACTTCCCACTGTTTGGGTACTAACTCTCCTATATTGTTTTCGGAAATAAAATTTTTAAAATTTTTGAGTATTTCGATATATTCCGGCTTAACAGTACGGTAACACTTCACCCATTTGCAATTAAAGGGCGAGAAAATATTTAAAATTTCCGA
>CAYZPY010000166.1:0-4580 GCA_964480425.1 uncultured Planctomycetaceae bacterium | reverse complement strand
GGGCGACTGGATTTGAACCAGCGACCTCTGCGTCCCGAACGCAGCGCTCTATCCAAGCTGAGCTACGCCCCGACCTGTTAAAATCCGAAATAAACGGTCCGTCCTGCCGAAGCACAGCGAAGTCCCGCCGGGACCGGCTGCGCCCCAAGGACCGACAAATTCCAAACCTGCCCGCCGACTTTTTGGCGGGCTCCAATTAGGTATTCCACGTGCCCGTGCCCGTGCATGGTACTGGCACGCCCTGATCTCAAATTTGCAATTTAAAATAAGTCGCCCGGCCGGATGCGCTGTAAGCCGAGTTCTGTCCCGCCGACCGGTCGGGCCGACCGCCGGCGGTGAAGGCCATTTATCTAGGCGCGACCTTGCGGCAGCGCTCTCGCGCACCACAGACGGCATGCGCCCGTCGGGGCGGCTGTCGCCGTCCTGTTGTGGTGCGGGAAGCGGCCTACCCGCGGCCTCGACCTGAACCACGCCATTGGCCGCATTTTTGGCCTTGCACCCGGTGGGGTTTGCCGTGCCGGCGACCTCACGGCCACCGCGGTGCGCTCTTACCGCACCTTTTCACCCTTACCCTTCGACAGACTCAGGACAAGCCCTTCAAAACGACTCACTCGGGCTACGCCCCCCGCTCGCTCAGGGGCAGGCCCGAAAAAGGCCTGTCGTGAGCCCGTCGAACGGCGGTATATTTTCTGTGGCACTTTCCCGGTCCCGCGCCCAAACCGGCATGCTCGCCGGAATTTTGTTGCGGGACGGTGGGCGTTACCCACCACCGCGGTTCAGTGGTGCTCGGACTTTCCTCCCCATAAGGGGCGGCCTTCCGCGCATCCGGCCTGTATGGATTAATTATACCGCGCTTTGTAATTTATGCCATAGCGCGTCTATTTGTTCGCCACAAAAGACTCCGCGGCGTACAGCCGAGCGATTATCCGCGGGTCGGACGGCTCGACCACGAAGTTCCGGTTCGTGCACAGTCGGGGGGGGCGGTCCCAACGCGAGCCGGGTCGGACCACCAGCGATATGCAGTCGATCAACCGTCGCGTGCCCAGCCAGTTTATCCGCTCCTGGGCCACGCACCGCAGTCCGGCGCGCCCGGCAAGGTCGGCGAACTTCTCGGCAGTCATGCTCCTCGCCCGAAGGTGGTCCAGCGCAACAATGCCCTTGCGATAGAGGAACCATCGCGGTCGCGGGGGTATCAAATCCGCCGCCGCGAAGTAGCCAGCGTATCGCCCGATGTTGGAATGGTGGATGAAGCCCGCGCCGTCGCCCGCCAGTTTCCGCGACAGCCCCTCCAGGTACGCGCCTATCTCGCCGGCCTCGGCGTGTACCAGCGAATCGAAGCTGAACGCCAGGTCCACCGACCCGTCGGGGACCATCTCCAGCGACCGTCCGTCGTTGCGGAACACCGACACGTCCGGGCAATCGGCGAACCGTCGCCGGCACGCCTCGACGCACTTGGGCGACAAATCAACAGCCACCAGGCGCCCGCAAAGTTCCTTTAGAAACTCGGTCCATTTGCCGAAACCCGGTCCGATCTCCAGTATCGTGCCTGTCGGGGTGAACGCCTCTATCCGCGGGGCGATGGTGCTCTGCCAGTGTCGACGCGGACCGCCCCAGCGACGCGACCACTCCTCGCCGCCGCCGTTCCAGGCGTATTGCTCGCCCCATATCCGGATATTCTGCTCGACCGTAGGCATCATTCGCACCAGGCGCCGCTCGCGCGGGCAATACGTCTTCATCGTCAACGGCGCGCCGCGATTATAATTCAAATGTCATCCGGCGCGCGGACCAATTTTCGCCCACGATTGACTTCACGCCCCGCGCGATAGAAAATGCACCGTCCTCGACGACATCTTGAACAGGCCCGAAAATGATTAAGGAAATCATACAACCCGAGATCCGAATGCTCATCGAGCAGCGGGACTTCGCCTCGCTCAAGCGGACGCTCAACGAGATGGACCTTCACGACGTCGTCGATGCCCTGGACGACATCTCCCCGGACGACCTCGGCGTGGCGTTCCGCATGCTGCGCCGCGATCGTGCCGCCGAAGTCTTCGGCGACCTGAGAATCGAGCAGCAGGAGAAACTGCTCAGCATGCTCACTTCCGAGCGCGTCGCCGACATCATTAACGAAATGCCGCCCGACGAGCGGACCGAGATGCTCGAGGAACTGCCCGGACAACTCGCCCAGCGTCTGCTGTCCTCGCTAAAGGGCGAGGAACTGCGGATCGCCCGCACGCTGCTGGCCTATCCCGAAGAAAGCGTCGGACGGCTCATGACGCCCGAATACGTAGCAGTGCGGCCCAACTGGCCCATCGAGAAGGTCATGGCCCACATACGCAAGGTCGCGCCCAAGAAGGAGACGCTCAACGTCATATACGTCGTGGACGACCGCTGGCGACTGCTGGACGAGATTCGCCTGGAGGACCTGGTTCTGGCCGACCCGCAGAGCCGCGTAGAGGAGTTGATGGATAAGCAGTTCGCCGCGCTGAGCGCCTGGGACGACCGCGAAGACGCCATCGAATTCTTCAAAAAATACGACGTCGTCGCGCTTCCGGTGGTCAACAGCGAGGGAATACTGGTGGGAATCGTCACCATCGACGACGTTATGGACGTCGTCGAGGAAGAGACCACCGAGGACTTCCAGAAAATGGTCGCCATCGAGGCGCTTGAAGGCGGGTACTTCCAGACCTCCTATTTCGACATGATCCGCAAGCGACTGCCCTGGCTGATGCTGCTGCTGGGCGGGGAGATTCTCACCGTCGTCGCCCTGAAGGGCTTCACGCGTCTGGTGGCCATGCTCGCCTTCTTCATGCCGCTGATTAACGCCACCGCGGGAAACACCGGAACGCAGATGGCCGGGCTTATGATCCGCGGCCTGGCCGTGCAGGAAATGGACGTCGGCGACTGGCTGAGGGTGTTCCGACTGGAGTTCCTCCGCGGGCTGACGCTGGGGATAATCCTGGCCGGTCTGGTCGCAATCATCGTGCTTGCCTTCGGCGAGCCGATGCAAATCGCAATATCCGTAGCCGTGGCTATGCTCACCGCCGTGACGTTCGCAAACGTCATGGGCTCAACGCTCCCGTTTTTGTTCAAGCGAATCGGCGTGGACCCTGCCGTGACCTCCGGACCCTTCATCGCCTCCATGATGGACGTCTCCAGCGTCCTCATCTTTTTTTCGATAGCCACCGCTCTTGTAGGGGGATGAATGTATAAACGAAAAGCAATATCAAGTATTTTTATTTATTAAATCATCATAAAAAGTTAGTAACACTTCACCCATCTGCAACAGACCTGCCTGCCGGACAGGCAGGTTCTACCGGCGGCGGGGGTAGTTCGCAAGTGCTCATGTAGGTTCGCAGGGCCGAGGCGATCGTAGCCAGGGGGTCCCGGCTGCGAAGATTCAACGCCCGATACACGCTCATCAGCACCGCCTGAACGGCGGCGGCCTTTTTGCCCGTAAACGACCGCAAAAACGCGCAACCGGTTTTAGCCCCTTCCACCGCTGAAATCTCCTGAGAACGTGTACGAAAACCGGCCGGACCCGTGTCGCGGGCATCTTGCCCGCGCGTTCCGCGGCCGTTCCGGCCGCGGCATAGGCGGAAACAGCGAGGGCAAGATGCCCTCCTCACGCGCGGACCAGACGCCGGCGACACGTTTTCATACACATTCTGATAGTTTCGACTGTATTTACAACGCATCGGAACAACCCCAACAGAATCCGTCCTCCGACAGCCCCGCCGGGCGAACAGGGCCCGGCGAGCAACTCATCACGCCGGCGAGATCCACCTGCCAGGATGCACTGAAACGCCCGGCCCGTGAACATGCCTCCCGCGGCCTATTTCGGCCTGGTCTTACCCGAGACCAGGATCTTTTCATTCGCCAGAGAAAAAATCTTGTGTTCACGTGCCCCATCCGATACTATGTGATTGTACAGTCACGGACTCAACAAGGAGAAGCGTTGATGGATGCCGACCAGAAGAGGATGTACAAACTGATGGCGCAGGTGATTGCTGCCGCCGGGCAGGAGATTTGCCTGGCCATTCTGGACTACCTGAAGGACGGCGAGAAGTGCGTCTGCGATATCGCCGAGCACGTAGAGGCCAACCGGTCCAACGTATCGCGGCATCTGGCCGTGATGATGAACGCCGGTCTAATTGGTCAGCGCAAGGACGGGCTGAAGATGATGTATTCCTTGCGGACCCCTTGCATCCTGAACATTACCAACTGCGTCACGGGCGTTCTCAAGGAACGGGCAAAGGAAACCAGCGAGATTCTCGGGAGTCTCGGTTAGAGGCCTGTTTTTTGGCCGTTGCGTGAGCGTTTGGTAACAGACTTATAGACAGAAGGCGGAAATATGGCGGAGTGGAAAATCGAGTGGAAGAAACTGCTGTTGATCGCGGGGGTATTTCTGCTGTTCTTCTGGCTGCCTGTCGGCTGGGAGCGGTTCGGCGGCGGCATCATGGAGGCCCTGCATTTGGCCAAGTGGTACGCGCGGGAGCACGTGCTGCTGTGCCTGGTGCCGGCCTTCTTCATCGCCGGGGCCATCGGCGTCTTCGTCAGCCAGGCGTCGGTGATGAAGT
>CAYZPY010000165.1:0-4604 GCA_964480425.1 uncultured Planctomycetaceae bacterium | reverse complement strand
GATGGCGGGCAGGCGGTCCCAGTTCAACTGCCCGTCCGGTCCGTGGTAGAGCGCCCGCGCCGCCGCCCAGGTCGAAGCCGACGTCCCGTCCGGGTGGATGAATATCACGCTGCCGAGTTTCTTTTCCTGCCCCTGGGGTTTGTCGGCCCCGGACGCCAGCGCGGCGAAAAGCGCCACTGCGAGTGTTGCGGTTTTGCAAAGTGCGTTCATTTCGGTTTCTCCTGTGCGGTGTCTTGATTTTCGACGGACCCGGATTATAAGCCGCCGCCCCCGCCGCGCCCATTGCGTGCGCTTTAAGAAACAATGAATATTGCGCATACAACCGCAAAGCCCGAACGTCCGGCGTATTTTCAATCCTCTTCATGCGGCGGCGCTATAGTAACCACGGTGGGTAAATCGCTTACATTCTGTCCCGCCTGCCGGCGGGCAGGCCGCTCTTCTACGTGCCTCGGGACTTCGTGAAGATCTTCAACCGCGACCTGGCGTCCGCCAGTATCACGAAGAGGGACGTCCGCGACCGCGTGGTCGACCTGCACGCCCTGTGCCGCACCTTCGGCACACACCTCAGCAAGGCGGGCGTGGCCCCGCGCGTGGCCATGGCTGCGATGCGGCACTCGTCACTCGACCTGACCATGTCAATCTACGTTGACCCGGTGCTGCTGGACGTCGGCGCTGCGGTCGATGCACTTCCGGCGTTCAGCGATAGGCATGTCGCCCTGGCAAACCAGGGGTAGTCACGTTGACGCCGGATAGCCCGTCGCCTGTGTTTGTGCTATCCTCTGGGCCATGCGGCACGAGTGGATCATCGATGATGGTGACGTGGAGAAGGTCCGATCTTTCGTCAAGGAATGGTCGGACGATCCATTCGTCAAAGCCCGCATCGCGCACAACCTCACGGATTCGAAGCCACCTGTTACTCGCCAGGCCTTCTGGTCCGGTGTGTATGCATGCCTTCTGACCACCCAGCAACGTTCAGGCCCGACCAGTCCGGTGACGAAGTTCCTCCTGCTCAACCCATCGCCACTTCGGCTCAGTGTCTGCGAGAAACAGAAAGACCTGCCAGTCTACGCCACGCGAGTACTCTCCGAATTTGGCGGTCTGCGACGGACGACCATCATCGGTAAGGAACTGGAAGCGAATCTGCTGTGGATCGAGGGCAAGGGCTGGGATGAACTCCATGGACACTTGGAGGCTGTTCGGCTGAAGCAGACCGTAGATGTTGAGCGGGCAGCGGCGAACTTCATTCAAACGCACTTCCGAGGCTTTGGGCCAAAGCAGTCACGAAATCTGCTCCAGTACCTGGGGCTGAGTCGTTACGAAATCCCACTGGACAGCCGGGTGACCAAGTGGCTCCGGGCCTTTGGGTTTCCCATCGGCCTGTCGGCAGCGGTCCTTGGTGACAGCGACTACTACGAGTTCGTCTTGGATGCCGTGCAGACCCTCTGCCGCGAAGCCAAGGTCTACCCTTGCCTCTTGGATGCGGCCATATTCGCGAGCTTCGACAACGGAGGCTGGACCGAAGAAACCGTCGTCTGGTAGCCTCCGCACCGGCCCAAATCCTTGCACGAAAGCTTGCGCGTGGATTTGGGCGCTTGCACGAATCCTTGCACGGATTGCAGGCCGAGGGAGGCGGTGGCTGGCACGTCGTGGCAGCCACCGCCATCTTCGCGGGCCGTGAGACTGTCGGCGTGAAGGGCCGTAACGCTTTGACGGGGCGCAAGATAGACGCCCGCTGACAAGTCCTGTCAACGGGCGTCGAACCCTTCGACTCACTTCGTTCGCTCAGGGGCAAGCGGGCGAGCGGATTCGAACCGCCGACGTCCAGCTTGGGAAGCTGGCATTCTGCCACTGAATTACGCCCGCAGGATTCGCCGTCGAGGCCGTCGTCCGGCCCCGTCGGAATTATTGATATTTAACGATTTTTTCACGATCCTGTCCAGTGGGCAGGTCGATTTTGCACCAATAAAATGATTAACGCACAATCCGCCTCCGGTCGGATAGATTCGCATATCTTGAATATCCCGTCCCCGGGTGATAAATTGCCGATTAACGTCGTGCTTGGTATATTATCTTTTGGGACCTGGTATTTAGGATTTGGGATTTTCTTTCGGGTAGGGTGTCCGAGCGGTTTAAGGAGCCGGTCTTGAAAACCGGTGTCCCGTTTGCCGGGACCGTGGGTTCGAATCCCACCCCTACCGTTTTGATTATGCCGGTGGGGCGTATAATTATTGTAAACACTCCTGAGTTGTTCGTCGAAAAGGAAACCGATTATGGAATACAGGAAACTGGGCACAAGCGACGTGACCATCAGCGCGATAACACTGGGCACCTGGGCGATAGGCGGATGGATGTGGGGCGGGACCGATCGCGAAGATTCCATCGCCGCCATTCGTCGCGCGGTCGAACTTGGCGTCACCAGCATCGACACGGCGGCGGTTTACGGCTACGGTCTCAGCGAGGAGATAGTCGGCGAGGCGGTCGCGGACTTCAATCGCGACGAGATACAGATACTGACCAAGTACGGCCTGCGGTGGGACAGCACCGATGGGGAGTTCCACTTCACGTGGACCGAGCCCAACGGGCGGAAGCGCGACATGTACAAGGTCGCCAACAAAGACAGCGTCGTATGGGAGTGCGAGCAGTCGCTTCGTCGTCTGGGCGTCGATTACATAGACCTCTACCAGTGTCACTGGCGCGACAACACCACGCCCGTCGAAGAGACCATGGAGGCGATGGACAAACTCATCAGCGACGGCAAGATTCGCGCGGCGGGGGTGAGCAACTTCACCGTCTCGGAGATAGACGCCTGCCGAAAGGCCGGGGCGCTGGCGTCGAACCAGCCGCAGTACAGCATGGTCCGGCGCGAAATCGAAAAGGACATGGTTCCTTACTGCATAGAGAACGACGTGGGGCTGATCGCCTACAGCCCGCTGCACAAGGGGCTGCTGACCGGCAAGATAACCGAAGATTACAAGTTTTCACCCGGCGACCACCGCGCCAACGACCCGCTCTTCGCACCGCAAAACGTGCGCAGGGTAAACGAGTTTTTAAACGAGATTCGCCCCATATCCGATTCGCACGGCATGACGCTGGCGCAGCTGGTGATTTACTGGACTATTAACCGCCCGGGCATCACGGCGGCGCTGGTCGGCGCGCGGAATCCCGACCAGGCAGAGGAAAACGCAAGCGCCGCCGAGACGAAACTCTCACAAGCGGACTTGGACGACATAACACGCATACTGGACGATCATAAACTGTAATTACGGCGCATCACCCACGGGCGTGGTGCTCGCAGACCGCGGCGGCGGGCGCTATTTATCATCGTCGGATTTTGCCTGCGATTCGGCGGGTCGGGAGCGTGCGGGGGAGTAGTATTTCCTGATGACGTCCAGTGCGGGCTTTCCGCAGGGTGCGTATGAGGTGTCCTTGGGTCCGATTTCCTGCCCGGGATGGTTGCGCCATTCCCACACGATCATACCTGTCACGGCCTGTTCGCCCGCCCAGGTGCGGAAGAACGCCTCGAAGCAGTCGGCCTGGAGTTTCGGGGCGGGCTTCTGCGGGGAGCGGTAATAATCCCACGGGTATTTGGCGGCGGTCACCTGATTCGGCCAGCCCACCTCGGTGAACAGGATGGGGCGGTTGACCTTTTCCTGCCAGGCGAGGACCTTTTTCTTTATGGGTTTCCACGCCTCGACGAGTCGTTCCAGGGTGGGCTCCTTGTCGCCGGTCAGGTCGTAGTATGTCGTCATGCCCATTATGTCCAGGGCGTCCCACCACTTGACGGCCTCGTAATGGTCCCAGTTGGCCGAGTAGCACAGCCAGCCGTCGTATAATTTCCGCACCTGCCTGATGAGTCCCCGCCAGCGCTGCTCCTGGTGCTCGGTGGAGAGCAGTTCGGCGCCGACGATGAGCACCTCGGCTTTGCGCTCCTGAGCGATTTGCGCGTAGTGCGTGATGTAGTTCGTGTAATCTTCCCACCAGGAGTCCCAGTTTCTCGGTTCGATGGCGCCCCGCCATTCCTTTGCCCGGGCGTCTTCCAGCAGGACGATGGGCGTCAAGACGACCTGGAGGTCATTTTTGTGCGCGTGGTCGATGAGTTTTTTGATTCTCTCGTCGGGGGGCGTCTTGCGCGCGTCGATGAAAAGCGAGTTGGATTCTGCGTTTTCCTGGTATGCGGTGACCACAAGCGAGAGCGTGTTTGCGCCGGTGTCGGCGATTTCGTCGATGTATTTTTCGTAGGGGCAGCTTTCGCTGGAGTTGTGCATTTGCAGGGCGATACCTCGGAATCGGCATGCCGGCACGTGCGAGTGTGGGGGGGTGTTTGCGCCGGGGTTGCCGTCGCACCGGTTGCCTCCGCGCAGAAACTGCAGCCCAATCAGCCCGCCCGCCATAAGGGCGAACATCAGCAGCAGTATGATTTTATATTTCGTGATCATCTGGCGAATCATCGTTGCGCTTCGGCTCGTTGCCAGGCCGCGCCAGGCGACCCTGCCGGCGTGACGCGCGAATATTAACGCATGGGAACATTTTTTAAAACCCTAATCGTCCCGACGAGCTATTTGCTTTGTAAGGATTTTTGCGGGGCTGTGGTGGTTGAAGGACAC
>CAYZPY010000164.1:0-4636 GCA_964480425.1 uncultured Planctomycetaceae bacterium | reverse complement strand
CGACTTCCGCTACGACATAACCGCCGCGAACGCCGCCGGGGCGGTGAGTGTACTGCTGGACCGAAAAGGTGTGTTGGAATTCGCCCCCGAAGCCGACTACGTAATAAGGAACCTCGGCGAACTGAAAGGAATACTTGGAATATAAATGTCCTGGCTGCCGCTTGCCAACCTGTTGCATTACAAACTTCGAAGCTTCCTAAGCGCCATTGGCATAAGCATCGGAGTGTGCATGCTGATTACGCTCAGCGGTCTGTCGCGCGGGTCGCTTTACGAGATCGCCGACCGGTGGGAGGCGGTTGACGCCGATTTGGTGGTTCTTCCCCGCGGGTGGGGGCTAAGCGCCACCGAAAAGAGCGGTATAGGCCTGTCCGACAAGTATGCCGACAGGATACTCGACGAACACGGAGACATGGTGCATAAGGTGGTTCCGGTATTCGCCTGGCCAATGCGCCTGGCGGGGCAGGACCAGATGGTCGCCGGCGTTGATTCCCATCAGTGGCGGACGCTGACCGGCGGGCGGGATCTGCTGTCCGGCCGACTGTTCGACCCGCAGAGCGAATTCTCCCGCTGGCTGGAGAACAAACTGCTCGCCCCGTCCGACGACGTTACGTTTGTGGACATTACTGACGAGGATCTGTCCGCCCATGGCGGGCTGGAAATGGTCATAGACACGCGCCTGGCCGAGGCGGGCGGATACGAGCTGAACCAGACCGTCACGGCGGCGAACCATTGCTGGAAGATAGTGGGGATAGTCCCCGCCGGGGCGATGCGGCGGGTGTTTGTGCCGCGCCGCACGGCGCAATTCCTTTTCGGCAACGGCGACATAACGACAAGCACGGTCATGTTCGTCAAACTCCGGGCGGGCGTGGACCCGCAGGCGGCCTCGGATGCGATCTCCGCATCAACGCACCAGGACGTCATGCCGCTGGACTATTACCGCGGCATGCTGGTGGAGAAGTTCGGCATCATGTTCCTTTACGTAGATACGGTAAACGTGGTGGCGCTGATAATAGCGTTCTTGTTCATCATGATTACGCTGTACACCATGGTGCTCCAGCGGACGAGGGAGATCGCCATACTCAAGGCGCAGGGCGCCTCGAACTTTTTTCTGCTGCACCAGGTGCTGGGCGAGTCGCTGCTGCTCAGCGCAGTTGGGCTGGTGCTGGGCGTGGGGTTGAGTTTCCTGGCCGGCTGGACCATCCAGGAGATTAAACCGCTTCTGACGGTGACGATACAGTGGCGGTGGATACTGATGGCGGTTGCGGCCGCGCTTGCAGGGGCGCTGATTAGCGCGTTGTACCCGGCGTGGCGGGCTATGAAGGTTGACGTGCTGGAAGCATTGAGGGTCGAATAGATATTATGAACCAGGGCCGATATATCCTTGAGGGCATAGACCTTCACAAATCGTTCGGGCGAGGCAGGGCGAAGGTGAACGTCCTGCGCGGACTGGATTTGCAGGTGTCCACCGGGGAGTTCCTTGCTGTCATGGGTTCCAGCGGATGCGGCAAGAGCACGCTGGTTCACGTGCTGGGGCTGATTACGAAGCCCGATTCCGGTTGTGTTTTGATTGACGGCGCATCGGCGCCGGGTGGCGAATCGTCCAGAACGGCATTGCGCCGGGACAACATCGGATTTGTGTTTCAGCGGTTCAATCTTCTAAGCGTGCTGACCGGTGAGGGGAACGTGTCGGTGGCGCTGCGCGTCCGCCGCAAGTGCGGCGCCGACGCCGACGGTCGCGTCAGGGAACTGTTCGAGCGGATGGGCGTGTCACACGTCGCCCGGCGCAAGCCGTCGCAGATGTCCGTCGGCGAGCAGCAGCGGGTGGCGATAGCCAGGGCGTTGTCACACAGCCCCAAGATGCTCTTCGCCGACGAGCCGACGGGCAACCTGGACTCGGAAAATTCCCGGGCGCTGCTGGAGCTGCTGCGCGGAATTAACAGGCAGCATGGCCAGACTATCGTGATGATAACGCACAGCCCCGATGCCGCTTCATACGCCGACAGAATAGTGAAGATGAAAGATGGAAGAATCGTCGACGATAATTTCCACACCGCCTGAGATGCTTGAAGAAGACGGTGTTTCCGTCAGCCGGTGGTTCCTGTTTTACGGCGTGGCGCTGGCGGTGTGCTGCGTTTTGCTGGGACTTCTGACGGCAGGATACGCCGGCGTGGGCAAGGGTATTCAGCAATGGTTCGCACACCTGCCGGTCGGGGTGAAGCTGCTGGGCCTGGGCATTTATACCTCCCTGTGCTGCACGTTTCTTCCCCTGCCTACGGGATGGATAATTGCGGCGGTGGCCACTCGCGCCGCAGCGGTGGGCACCGACGCCTGGACCACCGCGTTGATAGTGGCGTCGGTGGGGGGCGTCGGTTCGACGATCGCGAATCTCAACGACTACCACCTTTTCACGCTGATGCTCCGTCACAGGAAAATAGGCGCCGTCCGCAAGAGCGTGGCGGTGCGTGCGGCGATGAGGTGGTTTTCCCGCGCGCCGTTCTTTATACTGGTGGTGTTCAACGTTGTTCCGATTCCGGTCGACCTGGTGCGGATACTGGCCACCACGTACCGCTATCCGCGGTTGCGGTTCACGGCCGCGAATTTTATCGGGCGGTTCGTGCGATACGGCGTAATCGCGTATGTGACGTATCGCCTGGCACTGGGATGGATGGCGGTAATAGGCCTGCTGGCGCTGGCCGTGGTGCTGGGCGTTTTTCGGATACTGACCGGGCTTTACTCCAGGGGCGCAAAGAAAGCCAAAGCGAGAGAGTCATGACACCCCGAACGCGAATACATATTCTGGTTGCGATAATTTTGCCGTGCGTGTGCGTATTTGCCTCCGGCGGCAGCGAGTGCGACGACAATAACGTTCCGGAAACCGCGCCCGCTGCGGATTCGGATTCGCAACCCAAGGCGGCCGCCACTTCAACGGCGCCGGTAGCGGACCCCGATGCAAAAGAGATTCTCGACGCGCTGGAAAAGGCCGGCGAGAAACACAAGAACATCCGCGCGGACCTGGATTACATGGTGCTAAACAAGCAACTTGGCGACATGGAAAGGCGGACCGGGTGGGTGGCCTATCGCGCGGCGCAGAAGAAGAAAAAGGAATCGGCCAATAAGGACGAAGAAGATTTTGAGGTCATACCTGCGGGATTCCGCATTCATTTCAAGACGCTGCAAATGGCCGAGGGTCCGAAACTTCGCGAGGAGGTTGATTACGCCTTCGACGGTCGCTGGTTGACGGTGGCCAAGCACCGCATCAGGCAGATGACTCGATACCAGGTGGCCGCAAAAGGCGAGACCGTCGAGCCGTTCCGCCTGGGGAGAGGTCCGTTTCCGCTTCCGTTCGGACAAAAGACCAGGGAAGTCGTCAAATATTTCAAGGTCACCACACGCCCGGCGAAAGAGGACGACCCGGAGAATACCGATTATCTCAAGATGATACCCCGTCCCTTCCAGCGCCAAAAGATGGGCGTTACGTGCATCGAGATGTGGATAAGCACCGAAACGCACCTGCCGGTGAAAATTTTCACCACCGACGAAAGCGGCAGGGAGACCACCGCGGTATTCAGCGACATCAACACCGACGCGAAACAGTCCGACGATGTATTTCACCTGCCCCGCAAGGTCGGTTGGCAGTATCATGTCGAGACGCTCCAGGGCGTCGGTGACATCGCGCCGTAACGAGTATCGGCGCCGTCGGCGCGAATCGCCTTGCAATGCACCGGTGGAACCTTCTATGATTCACTCTTCCGGCGAGGCCGGAGTGTATCACGCAAAATCACGGATAACAGGAAACTACAATGGCTTTTAGATTTTTTCGTCGTCGCCAGAAGCTGGTCGTGATAATCATGGCCGTGCTTATGGTTTCTTTTCTCATCGGTCTGCAGGGCTTCAACGCCCTGTTCAGCAGGTCAGGAAGAAAGCAACCCGTCGGGCATACAAAATACGGCGACATAACCGTCGCCGATATCGATTCCGCACGTGTTGACCTGGAAATACTCAGCAGATACGTGGGCATAGGAAACGCTCGACACCCGATGGGTCTTGAATTTCTGGAGCTTCATCAGAACCAGCGTCAGCTCCGCCTGACCTACGCCATTCTTCTCAAGGAGGCGGAGAATATGGACGTGGTGGTCGGTCAGGACGACGTTGACCAGTGGCTGGCGGCATTCGGTCTGGAGGGCGAGAGATACCAGGACGTCGTCTCGGACCTTCGCGAGGACATGGACCTTGCGGGCAAGCATCTTCGCGGCGCGCTGGCGAGATGGCTGAAGATTCACCGCGCCCACGTCGCCTCGCGGGTGAATACCCCGCCCTCGGACGCCTACCTCAGACGCCTGTACGCCGATCTCAGCGAGAAGATAAATCTGCGTGTGGCGGAAATATCCGCCGCGGACTTTATAGAAAAGACCGACGAGCCGACGGACGAGGAAATTCAGCAGCAATTCGAAAAATTCAACGACGTACTGCCTGCGGAAATGTCCGGGGATTCGTACGGACCGGGTAACCCGTTCGGGTTCGGATACAGGCATCCGGACCGGGTGGCGATAGCGTATCTGCTGATTAAAGGCGACGTGCTGAGCAGGGTTACACGTCCCAGCGACGAGAGGATCCGGGAATATTACGCCGAACACGA
>CAYZPY010000163.1:0-4854 GCA_964480425.1 uncultured Planctomycetaceae bacterium | reverse complement strand
ACGCAGGGAGGGCCTTGTTATGAATGAACTTGTGAAAAAACCCCACAGTTTGAAACAAACTGCCCGATTTTACATTAATTATTGGTTAACCCGGCGCCGGCGACAGGAAGCAAATCAGAAACGCCAATCGTCTTGTCGTCGGATTTCCTTCCGTCCCGGCTGTTGTTGCGATTCATGCTAAACAAACGCATAGAACCTTAAACGAAAATCATCCCCGCAAGTGCCGGTGTGAATTGCGTTGCCGGTTCAGCGGACTGTGGATTAATCCCCAAGCCGGTGGACTTTAAGATTGCCGACGCGGACAAACTCGCACTGGTTATTGGTGACCAGCATGGCGTCCGGCGCGGCGGCGTTCCGGCGCCGCCGCGGAGAACCCGCCGTCGAATAAAGTCGGCGGCGCAGGAACGCCGCCGACCCAGGTTTGGTGTGGCCGCCGACCGAAACGCGGCCACTCGTCATACCGGCTGCCGGGTCAGGCTGGCGGCTGAATGCCGCGCTCGTCCATGCGCTTGTGGAGGTCCTTGATGAACTCGGTCATCTTTGCGCGGAATTCGGGCGGCGACCCTTCGATCATCCTTTTCATGCGTTTGGTTGATGCTCCTTGCCCGCGTCCCCGCCCGCGCGCGTCCCCGTCCCTGCGGCGCCCGCGCCACCTCTGCATTCGGTCTATTAACTGGTCCAACTTCTGTTGCTTTTCCTGCGGCGAAGAGGCGAAATAATCGTCCAGGCGCTGGTGCATTTGCTTTCGGTGCTCCTCGGCGCGCTGTTGGAAAAGCGGTTTAAGGTTCTCGAACATTTGCTTGCGCTGCACGTCGGTGAGTTCTTCGCCGCCGCGCAACAGTCGCCACATGCCCCGTCGGCGAGGACTGTCGGGAGCGTCCCCGCCGTCCCGGTCCGTCCGGTCGTCGTTTTGCGACTCCAAGGCCTTTTGCAGGTACTGCCGGCGCTGCTCGACCGTCTTTTCGCCGAACTCCCCGGAGGCGAGATACTGTTTTATCTCCCGTGGCGACTGCGCGGCGGGGTCCGGCGTGTTCGCGAACATGGGCCACAGCAGCACCGCCACGGCGCCCCCGGTCAACAGCACTATCACGCCGACGGCCGCTATGGCCGTTATCCAGTGGCGCTTTATTATCCGCCCCACGGCGTCGAATGCGTCGGCCAAGCCGACGACGACGCCTAATGCGATATCTTTTATATTAGCCATTGCCGTGCTCCGCGCTTATTTATCCTCAAGGTCGCCGACGCTGACATCGGCAAACAGGTAATTCATGGCGCCCTTTTGTCCGGCCCGGCCGTGGAACGGCCTGTAATCGTACATGACGGGGATCTGGTTCTCCTCGAAGCGTCTGGTGAGGAAAGAATCCTTCATCTTTTTTCCGCCCAGGATCGCGTTGTATTGGTAGCTGCTTCCCTCCGAGGTGAAGTATTTTTCGTTTTTGTCGGCGGGGCAAAGCATCACCCGCGGGTCCGAGAGGTATCCGGCCAGCACGTCGCAGATTCTTGGTTCGTCGTTGAGCTGCAGCGACGGCATTGCGGCGGCTACGGGCATTATCTCGTCGTTCTTGTCCAGGTACACGCGCAGGGCAACGCCCACCTGGTGGAGGTTCCCCCTGCACGCCACGCGCCGAGACGTGTTTGTAACCTGCCCCACCATGGGGACCATCAAGGCCAGCAGGATTGCCAGTATCGAGATGATTACTATCAACTCAACAAGCGTGAATGCCGCGCGCGAGTATTGCATTAGCACGTTCCTGCCTGAATGGTACCGTATCGCCGGATAACGTTATTATAAACGGACATGCCCGGGAAATATTGCGAATCGGCGAAAATCCCGGTGAAATTTCGCCGCACCCGCGCCAGCTCCAACACGGAGGTCTTATGAACCGCAATTCGCACCGCCTGGCAGAAGACGCCCTCAGCCATGCCGAGGCGATTAAACATTACCGTCGCGTCCGCGACGGGATACGCGCTTTTGTCGAGAATCGCCCTGAGGCGCTGTGGGAAAATATAGAGATTAGCGCTGCGGCGCGGCGCCCCGGTCCGCTTTCCTGTTCAGGCGTTCGTGGAGGTCCTTTAATCGCTTCATCCGTTGCCGGCGCCCGGTGACGTTGTTGGGTCGGTCCCCGGGACGACGTTTTGTCCGCTCCAAGCCGTCGCCTTTCTTTTCGCCAAGGCGTTTCTTCTTGAATTTCTGCACGAATTCGGGCGGGTATCCGATCATTTCACTTGCGGTTTTTTCGACGGCCTTTCCGGACATAAGCCCCTTTTGCCCGATGCAGTAGTATGAGCATCGATACTTCGCCTCGGCGAGGTTTGTCTTTCCGCCGATTGAACGAATGGCACGGTAGGCGCGGGCGTTAAAATTCCGGGTGGCTTCGTCCATAACGGCGACGGCGACGAACGCGCCGTCGGGCAGTTTACTGACGTCGGCGGCGAATTTATCGGACGCGGTCGAGCCGGCGAACGTGTCGTAATGGGCGGTTTTGACCACCTTTTGATTGTGCCAGACGACCATGTTAAGCCCCCTACCGGCGGGGTGCTCCTCGTTTTCGCTCTCGGTGTCGACCACGAGTTTGCCGTCCACCCAGATTTTCGCCAGGTTGCCGCACTCGTATCCCGCCGAGATCATTCTCACGCGCTGCATGAAGTCTTCGAGCGGGGCGACTTTGTATTTTTCGAGTTTGTTTTCTATTTCCTGGAGGCGCGCCTGCGCCTTTACGGCGCCGGCGTCCTTTTTTTCGTGCAGTTCGAGATACCTTCTATAGTAGTCTTTTGCCCTTATCAGCATAGCGGCCTGTGCGTCGGTCGACACGGCGCTGTCGAACAATGTTTCGTAGTACCACCGCCCGAGTTCCAGGCACATCGGCTCGGTGAGCCGGGAGACGTCCCTTGCCGCCATCGGCACGTAAGTCGCCAATACCTCGTCAATCCCGCCACGGACATATTCGATCGCCGCCGAGGGATTGTCCAGTTCGACCAGATACGTCATGATGATGTTTTCGCGCAGCTTGGTGTTGTCCGGATTGTTTTCCAGCGAGCGCCGCAGGTTCCGTACCTTGGCGTACACCTGCTGCATGCGGTAAACGCGGCGGAGGGGCTCCTTGAGTTTCCGCAATATGCTCTTCTCGCCCAGCGACTTTGCAAGCATTTCGGCCCGGTGGTAGGTCCGGGCGGCGTCGGCCCATTGATTTTCTGACACGTACGCCTCGGCCAGGGCAATTTCAGAATCGAGCCACCTGGCGCCCATTTCTCTGCGTGCGTCGGCGTGAGGTGTTATGCGGTACCATTTTTCGAACAGCCGGCTGCGATTGATGAGGACTTCCAACTTATCGGCGCCTTGCAGTTCGTCCAAGGCGTCGAGGGCTTTTTGGGCGACGGCGTACGCTTTGGAAGACCGCCCGCGGTCCACGCCGTATTCGACGGCCTTTTCAAGCAGAAACACCCTGGTCTCGTCGTCGCCCTCGTGCTCCATGGCGGCCCGGTACAGCCGGTCGGCGCATTCGGCGCCGTCGGCGGCGCCGGATATCAACTCGTTGACCAGCCGGTCCCTTTGAGACTGCTCCTGCGCGGCCAGTGGCAGGCACGCCACCAAGGCGGCTACGAGAATCGCCGGTAACCTGATATGCATAATTATTAAAACACCTGCAGCAATGTTCGTTTCGCAAATTTACGCGAAGTCTCGAAGGTTTCTATTCTATCCCATGACGACCCGTATGCAAACAGCGTAAAAATCCCGCGGTTTCAATGACTTCGGCTGACTTTCACCTCGCCCGACTATACCAGAGCGACCTCTGCCACGACTACGGTGACGACAAGGACACCGACCTTTGCGGGCGGTAGGCGACGCGGGATAAAAATGCGGGAACGTGAATTTCTTTCTATTACAGCGCAACGGACCCAATGTATAATGCCGCCTCGGAATCGCGTCCCCGCCCGGTCGGGAAATTCATGGAGATTAGCAATGGATAAGGACAAAAAAATAAAACGACGGAACTTTCTGGCTGCCGCCGGCGCCTGCTGCGGATTGATCCTCGGTGGGTGTGCCGACATAAACGTGAACCTCACCGACGACGACAAAAAGAAACACCGCGACGATGATGACGATGATTAGGGCGTAGGATTGGTCCGTACGGCCCGACGATTACAAAGCGTCAAGTTTGCGCGGCGGCTTTCCTGCACCGTCGCGCTTTTTTAATTCCTTTAATCAGTCAATCGGTGTAATCCCGCTATACGCTATACGGCCCGGAGGGGCAACCGGGCGAGTCCTTCAACACGCTCTTTACAAGCCACCGGCGGCGGCGCAGGAACGCCACCGCGCCTACATCCAGGGCACGGACAAATTTCAGCGACACACACAAAGGCGGTGACGGTTAAAGTATGTAAATTCACTCCAGGTTTACCCCAGGGAGCAGTTATGCGAATCAGGACTTTTTTTGCGGTCGGGCTTTGCCTGGCGATAACGGCAGTCGTGGCAAGGGCGGAACTTACGATAAAGACGACGGGCAAGGCAATGCCCCCCGGCGTGGTGCTGGGCAGCAGCGACGAGGAGGGAAAGTGGACGCACGCCGGCGACGGAAGCGTGCAGATCCGCGGGCCGGATGCGCCCGGGGGCCCGCAGGTCGTCGCACAGGGCATCGTCACCGGCAAGAAGGCGTTTACGCTGAACAGCATCTACGTCAAGGCGCATTCCTCGACTCAGGGCCGGCTTAAAGTCGCCCTGTGGTCGCCGGACATGCTCATCGACCGCAAGGCGGACAAACTAAAAACCGGCCTGCTGTACTCGGGCGTTGCGGAAGTGCCGACCGGCGCCTCGGACGGCGTCATTGATCCTCAATCTACCATTAGTTATCGTGC
>CAYZPY010000162.1:0-4979 GCA_964480425.1 uncultured Planctomycetaceae bacterium | reverse complement strand
GAACGACATGTCGAACCGCGCCAACACCATCTCCATCGCGTCGCGCATGTTGCGGGTCAGCAGTGCGGTTTTGAGCCCGGCCCGCCTTATCGCATCCAGCACATCGTCGGCATGCGGAAGCAGGCGCGCCCGGGCGGCGACTTCCATCTCGCGGCGGTGGAGGTACTCCATGCTCCGCCGGCGCCGCTTGGGATTCATCCGCCCGATGGCCTCGATGATGCCCTCGTCCGGAGGGATGCACAACTCGGCTCGAACGGCGGAAAAATCCAGCAGCGGCTCGACCAGCGTGCCGTCCATGTCGAATATGACGCCGCGAAATTTCTCCATACGCCCAATACTCCGACGCCTCCGCGATGTTCAATCAAAAAGTGACTGACACGCAAAGGTCTCTATCGTTAATATATAACCTCAAACAACCATGAAGTTCAAAAAACCCTTATTCGCTCAGATAATAATCGCCGCGGCGGTCGTCGCCCCGGCCCTGCCCGCCGGGGGATGGTGGAACGCCGAATGGAAATACCGTCGTCTCGTCGAGCTTCCCTCCGACGCAAAGCCAACCAACCTCCCGGGCCCCGACCTGGTCGTGGTGGACATGCCGACCGCCGGAAAAATTAAATCCGATGGAAGCGACGTCCGAGTAACCACCATCACCGGAAATCTCGTGCCCTCCCGGGTGCTGATGACGGGCCCGGGCGATCGGGCGCGGGTGGCGTTCAACCCCGTCGGGCTGGCCAGAAAATATCACGTCTACTTCGGCAATCCCGACGCCGAAAAAACCGACAAGCCACGGTTCCAGGCCCGCAGTGGCGTGCTGCTGGAAATGTGGAAATATCCGGGCGGAATGTTCAATACATTCAATCAGGTCAAAAAAATCGCCGACAGGGCAAACACGCTTATCGGAAGGGACTATACCGACAGGATATTTCTGGGGCACAATCCGTTCGGTTCGGAAAATAAAGTATTATCCGTATACACCGCACATCTCATCGTGACAAATGGCGGCGATTATATCTTCTGCACTTCCAGCCGGGACGCCTCGTTTTTGCTGATTGACGGCAATCTTGTCGTATCCAACGGTGGTCGCCACCACCCACAGAGAATCGTTATGCGATCGGGCAAGCTGGTTCTGCCACACGGGCGGATAACACTCCGCCCAGGCCTGCACGAACTGAAGATGTACCACGTCTGCACGCGCGGCGATCCCGTGGCGGTCGCCGCCTGGATGCCGCCGGGGCAAAAACACCCCACGCCGATTCCTCCCGGCGCGTACCCGCCTGTCATCCGCGCCACCGCCGGACCCATGAGGCAGGGCGGAAAGAATCCCGACATAGACTTCATACCCGTTCACGCCGGCGAGACTTTCACGGACAACCGCTACTTCCAGCGGTACGTGTTCGAGGCGCAACTGGTCGGAAGCGTCAAAATCGACGTAAGCTGGCAATGGGATTTCGGCGACGGGCAGACGTCAACCGAACCCGAGGTGCAGCACGTGTATCTGAAAGACGGCATCTACACCGTGACGCTGACAGGCAAGACGTCCCGCGGTACGCTCCGACGCACCAACCGTATCCACGTGACGCGACCGTGGGACCGCGTCACCCGATACAGGATAGACGGCAAATCCATGCATGCCGAAATAGTGGCCGGCTACGACTTCTCCGCGCTGGATCCTCAGGCGGCCGCGTTGGGCGCACAACTGCTCCACAGCGTCGGCGACACCGTCGGGCTCTTAAACGCCGGCGCCGGCTTTATCAAACGAAAATCCGCACTGGCGCAAACCATCGCAACAATCCTCCCCTTATACACCGAGGCCCTGCTCGAGACGCGCAAACCAAAACGCGCAGTCGAGGCGCTGCTAAAGGCCGCAAAAATGACCGACGAACCGGCGGTCCAGTCGAACATGATCGTCCGGGCCGGTAGAATCGCGATTGACCGCACCGGCGACGACGAACTGGGCATGAAATTGTTCAAAATGGTCGTCGACAAATTCGAAAAGGACTCCGCGGCGGATTCCATCCGCAAATCATACGTGGGCATCGGCGACGTGTGGCGGGCGCGGGGCGAGTACGAAAAGGCGCTGAATTTCTACAGGACCTCCAAAAAGAAGTTCGACGTCAACCCACCCGAAAACGCCCCCTTCACCCGCGGCGACCTGGCAAGGCAGGTGGAAGCATACTCGCGCAGGGGCGATTTCGAACTCGCCGAACAAACGCTCGACGAATGGGCCTGCACGTTTCCCGAAGACAAACTCCAGGGGTACTGGTCGCTTCTGAAGGTCCGCGTGCTGATCAGGCAGGAGCGCTACGCCCCGGCCGCACACGAGGCCGAAATCCTCGCCGAGGTCAATCCCGCCTCGAACCACGCGCCCAATCTCCTCATGCAGGCCGCCACGGCGTACCGCCGCCTGGAACTCGCCGAAAAGGCCGCCGCGGCGCTTAACCGCATCGTAGACAGATATCCCGAATCGCCGCTTGCCGAAGAAGCACAAAAACTGCTTAAAAAAATCACCCCACAATAAACCCGCCGCTCCGCGCCCCCGGGGCGAATCACGATTGCCGGTAATAGTTGACTCCACCGGTGCGGAGATTTGATAATAGTTAAAATGGCCACGAAGGTAATATCCGCAAAATCGCCCAAACAACTCGACGCCGCCGCCCGGGCGGGCGCAAGAATAATCCGCGCCGGAGGGCTGGTCGGTTTCGCCACTGAGACGGTTTACGGCATTGCCGCACTGGCGACCGACGCACGCGCCGTCGAGCGCATCAGGAGACTCAAATCGCGCCCCACCCGTCCGTTTACCGTTCACCTGTCCGGGGCGCGTGACATGGGGCGATACGTCCGTGACATGCCGTTTCGAGCGCAACAACTCATCGCCAAGGCCTGGCCCGGTCCGGTCACCGTACTTCTGCCAACGGGCGGAAAACTCGCCACCGAAGAATTCAACTCCCCGGGGGTGTACAAGACGCTGTGCTACAGAAACGTAATCGGTCTGCGATGCCCACAGGGCGAACTGTGTGAAAAAATGCTTTCCTCCACGACCGGGCCCGTTATCGCGCCCTCGGCCAACCCCGCCGGGCTGCGCCCCCCCACCACCGTCGGCGACGTGCTGAAATATCTACAGGGGCAAATCGATTTGCTCATAGACTCCGGTCCAACCATCTACAAGACCAGCAGCACCATCGTTAAGTTCGACAGCAGGGGTATGCAAATCGTCAGGCCCGGACCCTTCGGGCGCGACAAGATAAACCGGCTGGCGTCGTTGAACATAATGTTCGTGTGCACGGGCAACACCTGCCGCAGCCCGATCGCGGTGGGACTGGCAAAAAAGATGCTCGCCCGAAGTCTTTCCTGCAGGACCTCCTCGCTGGGCGCAAAGGGCTATGCAGTCTATTCTTCCGGCGTTACGGCGGCGCCCGACCAACCGCCTACGAACCTGTCGCTCAACGTCGCATGCGAAATGGGCGCCGACATCACAGATCATCGAAGCCAAAAACTTACCGTCGAGTTGATTAATTCGTCGGATCTGATATTCTGTATGACCGACGTGCACGCCGGCGAGGTGGTGCGTCTCGTGCCGACCGCTCGAAACAAGGTCATGCGTCTTGACCCGGGCGGCAATATCGCGGACCCACTGGGCGGCGATAGGGATGTTTATCGCTCCGTCGCCCAACGTATAAAATGTGCATTGGAAGCACGATTAAGGGAAATAATATGAAAATTGCGGTAGGCGGCGATCACAGAGGACACGCAGCCAAGGAGAAGGTGGCGGTCTTACTTAACGAACTCGGGCACGAAGTGCTCGACATGGGCACAAATTCATTGGCCAGTTGCGACTACCCGGACTACGCCTATCCGGTGGCCAAGGCAGTAGCCGATAAGCAGGCCGACTGCGGCATCCTGATCTGCGGAAGCGCGATCGGGATGACCATATGCGCCAATAAGTTGCACGGTATACGGGCCGCACAGTGCCACGACGAACTGACCGCTCAGTTGTCGCGAAGGCACAACAATGCAAATGTGCTCAGTCTGGCAAGCGACGTTTTAGGTGAAGAACTCATCCGCAGAATTGTCTCCAGTTGGCTTAACACGGATTTCGAGCGCGGCGGAAGGCACGAGAGACGGGTCAAGAAAATCGCCCTCATCGAGCATGGCAAAGACCCCAGAACCTCGAACGAACAACCGCCCGAGACGCAGACGTAACAGCTCGGGCAATGTCTTTACCGTCACCGTAAATACACCACGGATATGACGTACGGGCTTGACCTTTGCGGACGTGAGAGTAGATTTTACCAAGCGCCGACGGTTAATACGCCCGGGCGCAATTAAGATTTGGTGAACATCCCGAATGACAATGGGCCCTTAGCTCAGCGGCAGAGCAGTGGACTCATAATCCATTGGTCGCTGGTTCGAATCCAGCAGGGCCCACTTGTGCTCCTCGGAGCAAAACGTATCGCGCAGAAGACGGCCCGCCGACACCCCGGCGGGCCGTCGCGTTTTCGGCCAGTGTTCAAAGGGTTTCGGGAGCCCTGCCCGACGCCGCCCGGCCATACGCTTGGACGCGCGCCACCCCCGAAAGCCCCGTTTTGGCCCCGTATCTCTCTCTTTCGCCCCAAAGTCTCTGTTTCGCTTGGTCAACCCCCCAGCGCGTCCAAGGCTGCGTAAGTTCTTGATGCGAAGGCCTCTGCCGCAAATGTCCGATTTTGGCCGGCACCGGGTTCGAAATGACTTGGCAGCTCATGCAAGGCCAACGGCAAACCGCTCGACCAAGCCCATGCCCCGCCTCGGTCGCCGTGTTGCGGCCTCATTGGCGGCCCTTTCATCGTTTGACAGCGGTTGACAGATGGCGTATCATCCTGGCCACCCATCTTGCGGTGCTGGGGTGGCTATCTTCCTGAGCGGAAAGGAACTGCGCATGGCCGGCAAACAGGCCGACGATGTGATGACCATTGACGAGCTGGCGGCCTACCTGAAGCTGTCGA
>CAYZPY010000161.1:0-5003 GCA_964480425.1 uncultured Planctomycetaceae bacterium | reverse complement strand
TCGGAAATTTTAAATATTTTCTCGCCCTTTAATTGCAAATGGGTGAAGTGTTACTTTTGAAGTAATAAAATGGCGCCATGTAACTTACTTTGATGGAATATTCCATAATTCCACCCAGCAGTCGCGGCCGCCGGCGGCTAATAATTTTCCGTCAGGGGAAAAACGCACGGCATGCACATTGTTCTTTCCGACAGAAAAAGAGTGTAGTTTCTTACCGGAGGAAATATCCCATATGTCCACGTCACCCCGGTCGCCAGCCACGGCAATCCGATTGCCACAGGGTGAGAAATCAATTGCGTTGACGCGGCCGCGGCCTGAAACAGCGACCCAGCCGTCCTCATTCTTAATAGTGGTTTCCCCCAGTGTTCGGATAATTTTGCAGTCGGAGACCCTGAAAACCTTCAGTGCGGGAACGTAGGCATATGCTGCAACACCCGTGGAGCCGTCCGGTGAAACAGCAATGGCCTTAACCCATCCCCATTCCGTCTTTTGCAGAAGTGCAGTATTTTTTCGTTGGTTGGAAATATTGAAACTTCCGACTTCTTTTTCCCCGGGACAAAAGAGCAGCGTCTCGGCGGCTTTGTCCAATGCTAATGAATAAGACTTGGCGACTACTTTGGCGAGCAGGTCGGCCGAGGGCATCTTCCAAAGACAAATCTCTTTCGTTTTCAGGCAGAATGCCGCAAGACATTTACGATCGCCGGATAACGAGAAACTCTTAACAGAAAGACCTTCAGCCAGACCCTTGGAAAAGCGCAGTTTGGGTTTAACGGACCAGAGATGTAAATCGGTTTCGGTGGCGATGCATGCCATACGGCCGCCGGTTAGCACACCGACACCAATTACTCTTGAGGGCAGTGAATCAGACGAAGCCAACTGTCGTCCCGTTTCTATATCCCATAGCCGAAGTGTATTATCTTTATTGTTTTCGTCGACGTAGAATTTACCTGACCCTGTGAGCAGATGTTGTCCGTCGGGCGTAAAATCTACGGACCATATAGATGTAGTATGCCCTTTGAGGCGACGGATTTTTTGAAGTTTATTAATTTTGGCAGAAGAAGCCGCCGCGCCGTCTTTCATGCCGAGGGACAACGTATGTGTCGCCAGGGCGACTTCCTTGCGGTCACAGAGATATATTTTAGCCCTGCCGGGTCCGTCCCAGTAATTTTTTGGTAGTCTTATCAGAAGGTTTCCGTGTTTATCCTTCCAGTCATTGAGGTGGAAATATGACAGGACCGTTCCGACACGGAGCAGTTTTTTGTTGGGTTCGCGGCGATTTTGGAATCCGCAGACAACGACGCCATTCTTGCCGGTGGATGTATTTGAGGTGATAACATCCATATTCTGAAATTTATTCCGGGCCATCATTCCCATCTGTTCTCTCATGGCTTTAGACAGACCCACGGCTATGGAAAGTTGGTTAAATTTATCTCCCCAGGCGGGCATAAGATGTTTGTCGGTTTTTGTATATTTCTGTTTCAGCAAACTGATCCGCACAGAATCCCACTCGGATTCCGGCCAGTTACTGTGAGGCGGTGAAATGCGGATGACATTATCGTTTACCAGCACAACTGGCGATGACGCTGGTGAGGCAGACTTCCGGTTCGTTCTTGTGGGTTTGGATGGCTGTGTGAATCTGGGCCCTTTGGTCTCATCGGATAGACGAACCGTTTTTAGCGTGGTTTTGTCTTTGGGAAGAATGCGTTTGAAATCCAGTGGCTCGTTCTTGTAGGCGACTTGCAAAGAACCGTCGTCGCGCAGTGTCGCTACACCGCCCCTGAGACGGATAATCCCGCGCCGTGTATCATACGAATAGGGATGGGTAAACACGGCTCCGCCGACGTCATTTTTCAGAAGTTCTTCGTATAGTTGAAAATCGACCGTGGCAGTGCCGTTGGGACGGATTGTTACACAAATACGCTCTTTGTCATTTTTTACAAGCCATCTACCGTAATAATTTTCCACCTCTGCAATCGGTTGCGGCTGATTATCCTCGGGCAACGATGGCTTGTCGGGCAAGTGTAATGTTGATTCGGTATTTGTCCGGGAGGAAGCAACTTGTGGATTCTCATGTGGCGGCGTCGAAGATGTTTGTGAATTGCTGTTCAGCAATAAAAGCATTGTTATTGCGATTCCCGCTACCGCCACAGCCGAGATTCCGCAGGCCATAAACAGCCGCCGCCTATGAGGAGGATGTGGAACTTCGAACTCCGTTCCGCAAATTGGGCAGGTGTCGGTTAGGCCGGCCATGCTTACATGGCTTTCTAATTTGGCCCCACATTGAGAACAAGTGTAGTGAATTGCCATCTTAATTCCTTTTCTTTCAGTCGGAACATGTCAAAGCGGATGTGGCCTGTTAAAGCGATAGGCCGCAGGGTGATTTTATCGCGGCGCACTATGCCTGCAAGAAATAATTTTATATGGCACGCTGTCAGTTCCGGTTAGATGATGATTATGTAAATCATTCATACTGACCGATTATTTAGTCCCGAAGGGACAAAAGCGCATCATAATAAAACAAAATGCATGGACCTCCGCTTGCGACCCTTCGGGGCTGAAATCTGTAGCGACCTTCCTACCGGTGGCTTACGCCACCGGCTATGTACTTATCGCCCCGTTGGGGCGAGAAAAATCGGTCAGTTTGAGTAAATCATCAACTGACATCACAGGGCCGAAGTCTCACATTTGCAGCGGCGTGGGCGCCTGAGGCAGCAGTCGCCCCACCAGTCCCGCCAGAGCATAGCATCCCAGGGCGAACACGACTACCCACCTGAAGCCCAGGTGCATGCCTATAAGCGGGGCCAGGACCGTCGCCGTCACCGAGGCGAATCCGTTTACCGCCCACGCCCACGGAACCAGAGCCCCTGCAGCGGCGGATACCTGCCGCAGACCCGCCGGGAACATGTGCCCCATCGCCATCGCCAGCGGTGCGATGGTCGCCCCGGCGATAACCACCCGCAGTAGAGAGGCCCAGACGCTCATCGCCAGCCAGTGCTCCAGCACCAGCAAATAAGTCGCCGAAAGGGCGACCACCGCCGCGGCGGCGGTGACCCTTTGTCGGGAGGCGCCGATGCGCCATCGCCCGCTGAGATAACTGCCCAGCCCCCCGAACACGAGGAAACCGGCAATTACCACTCCCGCCGAATACGTCGGATGCGCAAGGTACAAAATGAATTTCTGCAGAAATCCCATCTCCAGCAGCATGAAGCCCGCGCCCAGCAGCAGGAAATACCCGAGCGTGGCGAATTTTCCGCCCGTTTTGCCAAGCCCCCCTGCCCGCAGCGCCAGGGGAAGTATGATAAGAACCGCCGCCAGAGGCACTATCTGGACAAGAGCCGCAAGAAGCAGAACGTATCCGATCTCCAGGAACGCCCGGCTGCGACCCTTCAGTTGCTCGCGGATTATTCCCAGCGACCTCCAGCGGAAGAAGTGATGAAAATACGGGCGGTCGTCCGTCGGGGCCGAGACGTCGAATAGGTATTCGTCCAGGAACTCCTCCCGTCGCTCGCCCAGCATCGCGCGGGCGGCGTGGAAATAGTAAGGCCTGTCCAGCACGTGGTAGCGGTTCGCCGACGAGGGCGCCATCTGTGGGGCGTAGCACATGTCGAACGAGCGTTTATTGCAGAATCGCTCGATTATTTTTTCGTGCCGCTTGGTAAACGGGCGATTGGCGACCAGCACCGTGACCGACGCCCAGTTGCGGATCATCATGATGCAGCGGGCGGGGTCCCGCCCGACGCGCCTGGTAGCGCAGGCGGCGATGTCCAGAATCTTCAGCCCGTCCTGCGGCGGCGTATGGGCCGAACAGGTCACCGAAAGCACGCCGCCTTCGGCGAGTCGCCCCAGCATTTGCCGGAACGATTCGATCGTGTAGAGATAGGATTCCTGGGCGGCCTGGAGTCCCGCGCCCGAGGCGCCCGGCCCGCTTGTCGAGGTCATGGCGATTACGTCGAATTTCTCGGTCCCGGCGGCGAAGTATCCCCGCCCCGACTGGTTGACCACCTCGACCGACGGGTGGTCGTATATGTTACCGCCGACGTCCGCCAGCGGGCCTCGCATCGCCTCGATTACGCGGGGGTTTATCTCGATGGCCGTTATGAGCGGCGTTTCGTGATACACGGCCAGACCTATGCCGCCGCCCCCGCCGGCGCCCACGATGCACGCGCTTTTTGCGTCGTTGAGATGATATGCCGCCGCTTGGGGCGTGTAATCGGCGAATCGCCAATGCCGGCGTCGGCGGCAGTGGTAGACCGGGCTGGTCTGCTCGCCGTCGATGACGATGAGGCGGTGTGGCGGAATCCGTCCTGTGTATTGCAGACTCAGCCCCGGCGTGTGATGGATGGCGGGCCCTTCGACCACGTCCACCCGCCCCAGAGGCCCGGGGCGACTGTATATTACCCGCGTATCCGGTATGGATTTCAGGTATGAGAGCGTTTTGTACTGCGAGACGACCGGCTCGCCTGGCGCGAAGTATATCAGCGCCGCCAGCGTCGCCCCCGCCGCAGTGATTATTCCCGCCGCCGCTGCCCGACGCCAGGGCGTAATCACCACGGCGGCCAGGTAGCAGGTCCCCGCCATGACCCACAGCATCTGCTCCCCGCTCAGGGCGTACATTAATCCGATCGCCGCCAGACCCCCGGCGCCCGAACCGGCGAGGTTCGCGCCGTAATGCCCGCCGAGGCGCCCGGGGCGGTCCGTGAGAACCACGCCGATAACCGCCCCGCCCAGCAGGAACGGCAGGAACATCAGCAACTGAAGCACCAGCACACCCCACGCCTGGGTCAGGTCCCAGGTCATGAACTGCACGTTCACCCACGCGCGGCGCTTTGCGACGGCGACCAGTGGTATGCCAAGCGCCAGCGCCAGGATCAGCCCGTACAACCACGCCCGCCGCCGGCGGACCACGCGCCGGCCTAAGAGAGTAAGCGCCGTGCCCGAGGCGCCGAACCCGAGCAGCGCCACGCTGATGACCATGTACGCCAGGAAATGTAAGAAGCGCACCG
>CAYZPY010000160.1:0-5081 GCA_964480425.1 uncultured Planctomycetaceae bacterium | reverse complement strand
GGTTCAATAAAAAGCGGCCGCCCGTACGAGCGGCCGCTTTTTTGTTATTTAATTTTCACTGCGTTAATCAGCGTTCATCACTTCTGATTATGCTCTTCGACGACGAATCAGCACGCCGACGCCGCCCAGGCCCAGAAGCGCCAGCGTGACTGGCTCGGGTACCTGCGAGGTGCTGGTGGTCTGGACCTTGATGCCGGTAAGGATCACGTTGGTCCCGTCGATTTCGACGGCCAGCCCGTCGGTGTCGTCCAGTTCAGAATCCGCCGCCCAGACGGCGCCGGTACCGAACGGCCCGCCGAAGTTCTGAAGCAGCGACGCCAGGTCGTTGGTGTCCACGAAGTCGTCGTCGACCAGGTCGCCGAACTCCCTGCCTTCGAACGCCTGATCGAAGTTCTGGAGGAGAACGCCCAGGTCGTCGGTGTCCACGGAAGAGTCTCCGTTGACGTCGCCCGGCACCGGACCGGTATAAACCACGGACACGCCGTCGCCGGTGGAGAACAGCGTCATGGTGTCGGCGGGGTTTCCGGTGGCGACCAGCCCGGTCGAATCGACCGACAGTTCCCAGTCCTGCTGGAAGGTCAGTTCGCCCGATACGTCCACCAGGTCGCCGTTGCCCCACCTGTAAGACGAACCGGTCTGCATTGTCATATCGCCGTCGATGGTGAGAGTGCTTCCGGTGGTGACACGTCCGGACATTACGGCCTCGCCGGAGATGGTTGCGTCGCCGTTGGTGGTGACCGAGGAGAACTTGGCCATGCCTGTTCCGCCGAGCGTCAACTGCGTGCCGCCTTCCAGAGTCAGGTTGCCCAGTGAGGCGGGACCGTAACTCACATCCCGCAGCGAGTCGATCTCGGACTGGCTTAGAATTCGCTGATAAACGTAGATGTCGTCCAGCGAGCCGACGTACTGCGTATTGCTGCCGGCGTTTGTTTTCCAACCCAGCGTCATGGTGTCTGAGGCATTATCGGCGCCGGCAAACGCATCGTGCGTAAGTGTCTGAGACGTGCCGTCTATCCAGATGGACCCGGCGTCGGCGCCGGCGTCGTACGCCAGTACGACGTGATGCCACGTGCCGTCGAGGTAGCCCGAACCGTTGGAGCCGCCGTCGTAGTCGTGCCCGCCGGCGAAACCGTTATTCGCGTTTCCGGTTGCATAGAAGTTGCCTTCCGGATCGAGAGTGTTCCAGTCGGCGCCGCTCTGGATGCCCACTGACTTCTCGGAGTTATCCCAGATGGAATCGCCGTCGCTCTTGGAGAGGATCTGCCCGTAACCGTTGGTCTTGACCCAGGCGGCGATGGTCCAGTTATCGTCGCCGATTTCGGCCACGGCCTGTCCGATGTCCACGCGGTCGCCGTCGTTAGCGAACGAGACGGCGGATTCTCCGATGGCCGCCCCGGCGTCCCATCCGACGCCGCTGCCGTTGAGCGTTCCGTCGTGTCCTAATCCGCTGTCGTCGGCAGCAGTGGTACCGGCTCCTTCGTCAAAACTCCAATGCGCCTTCAGGTCAGTGGTGGACGGAGCGGTATTAAGTTCCGCCGGTCCGTTGGGCATGTTGACCGTCAGCGTTCCGTCGGCCACGTGCAGGGCGCCCTGTACGTTGACGGAGGCGTCCGCGGCGTCTATGGTCTGTGTGCCGTCGGTCTTCAGCTTTGCGTCGGCCGATACCGACAGACTCCCACCGGAGGCGATGTTAACCCCGCCGGTGGTCACCACGGTGTCGCCGGTGTCGCCGGTGACGTCGAAGCTATCGGCCTCGACGGCGCCGTTAATGGTCAGCGTCTTGGCGTCCGCGCTGGCAGTAACAGGTCCCGAGACCGTCATGCCGCCGGAGACCTTGGGGCTGGAGGAGGTGGCCAGCGAGTTGACCTTAATCTGCCCGGAGCCGCCGGTGATGCTCAGCTGCGAAGATGCGCCCAGCGTAACGTCGCCCAGCGTGGACTCCGTGACTCCCGTTCCGTAGAGGTTACGCACTTCCGGAAGGGTCAGCGCCTTGTCGTACATGTAGAACTGGTCGATTCCGCCGGTGAAGAAGTCATCGCCGTTTTCGCTGTCCTTTCCGAAGGTCAGCACGGCGTCGTCGTTGTTGAGTTGGCCGGGGTCGGTTATCGAACCCGTTTCCAGCCCGTTCACATAGCTCTTTAGAACGTTTCCGTCGTATGTGACGGTTACGAAACTCCAGTCGCCGCCTTCGCGCGGCATGTTCAGGCCCTGCCATGTGCCGTCGATCCGAACCCACATGGTGTTTCCGGCCCAGACGTATCCGCCGACGTTGTCCGCCGTTCGCTTGGATATGGGGATGCCGCCGCCTTCTATCTTGGTCCAGAAACTCATGGAGAACTCGGACGGGGTCAGTGCATCGTCATCGGCGACTTCGACGTAATCGCCGGCACCGTCGAAGAACACGGCCTGTCCGAATTTGCCCGCGCCGTACGATGCATCGCCCTGCTCGGTTCCGTCGAGCGATCCGATCGAATCGGTGGCGTCGCCGTCGAAGGCGTAATGGACGGTCGCCCCCGCGGGCGTGCTGCTGGCAGAGGGCAGGTCAATCGTCAGCGTCCCGCCGGTGATGTTCAACTGACCTGTGTGCTCCAGCGGCGAGTCCTGGGCGTTAATGGTCAGGGTGCCGTTGGTGTTTAGCGTTCCGCCGCCCACCAGCCCGGAAGGACTGATACTCTCGTCGATGCTGAGAGTCCCGCCGTCCTGGAGGGTAATCGCAGCCCCGTCAACATTCAGCGCCCCGCCGCCGGTCATGTCCAGCGCCGAACCCACGGTGAGGTAATCGGAGACGGTGACGTTTCTGGCCGCCCCTGCGCCGTTCTTGGTCAGCGTTCCGGCGATGTCCAGGCTCTTGGCGCTGATCGCGTTATCGACGGTCAGCGTCGCGCTGTCGCCAATCGAGACATCTGCGCCGGTTGTGGTCAGCGTGGCGCCGGTCATGTCAAGGTCGGCGCTCAAATTCAATCCCGCGGTGACCGTAACGTCCTTGTCGCCGGCACCGACGCCGGTGCGGTTCAGCGTACCTGCGAGATTAATGGTCGCGGCGTTTATCGCTTCATCGACGGTCAGAGTGGTATCTTCCCCGATGTCGACCAGCGCGCCGGTGGTGGTCAGCGACTCGCCGGTCATGTCCAGGGTCGCGCTGTTTCGCAGCGTCAGGGCGCTTGTAACGGTAACGTCCTGGTCGCCTGCGAGCGCCCCGCCGTTGAGGTCGAGTTCGGCCGCGTTCATCGCGCCGCCGAGCGTCAGCGTTGAACCGGAGTCGATACTGACGTTTGCGCCGGTGGTCGTCAGCGCAGCGCCGGTCATGTCGAGATTGGAACTGTTCTGCAGACGCAGGTAATTCGCGACCTCGACGTCCTGCCCGCCGGCCAGCGCCCCGCCGTTGAGTTCCAGTCCCGCGGCGGTGAGTTTGGCGTCTATCGTCAGCGTTCCACCTGAATTAATCTGCACGTCCGCGGTGCTGACGTCCAGCGTACCTTCGCCGGTGAGACTAATCGCCCCGTCAATTGTCAGCGTGTCGGTAACGGTGACGTCTCTCTGTGCGCCGGTTCCGGTTCTGTTTAGCGTACCGGCCAGCGTCATGGTGGCCGCCGTCAGCGCGTCGGAGGTGTTCAGCGTACCGGCGGCACCGAGGTTCAGGTCTGTGACGTTCACAGTCACCGCGGCGGTCATCGTCCCGCCGGTGACGATCAGGTTGGTTATGGTTCCGCCGGACCCGGCCTGGAAGTCCGTCGTGCCCGAGGAGGTGAACGTCTCGGCGTTAATCGACCCGCCGTTGAAGACGGTAACCGCGCCCTGGTTGTCAACGATGCCCGAATCGAAGGTCCCGCTGACGTCGAGCGTGCCCGATGCGCCGACGGTAGTCTTTGTGGAGACGGTCAGCGTGCGGGTGGCGTTTACGTCGACGGTCCCGTCGGTCAGTTGCAGGTTCTGCGCCTCGGCGTCGCCGGTGGCGACGTCGGCTGTGCCGCTGTTGTTCACGACGGCGTCAATGTCGGCGTTGGGATAATTCTGAGAGGGCGTGCCCTTGACGACGGTCCAGTTGGTCCCGGAAGGATCGATCCAGTTTCCGCTGGCGACGTTCCATCCCAGCGTGGGAACCTGCTCGGCGGTTATCACTATGTTGTCGAAGGCGCCGCCGTTGGAGTCATCCTGGTTGAGCGTAAAGCCCGTGATAGTGGTAACGCTGTTGAGATAGGAGAAGTCTGTCTTGGTCCAGTTGTCCGGTCCGCCGTCGCTGACTGCGCGGTCGTTCGTGAATTCCACATCGAAATCAGAGGCGCCCAGAGTCAACTCGAACAGCGCCAAACCGTCGGTCTCCATGGGATGTCGTCCCTTGAGATCGCCGTACCCGTCGGCGCCGTTAATGCGATCCTCCACGCCTGGGTCGCTGTTGAAATACGTATCGTTTATCCCAACATTGTAATTACTATCTTGCGATCCGTAATTAACTTTCAAGACCTCGGTGGAACCGCTGAGAAACGTGAAGGTCACGTCTTTCTGTGGCCCGGTGTTTCCCTGCCGAGAGATGATCCCATCCATCGCGATGGTCGAACCTTCTATGGAGATGGGATCGTCTAAGGTGCACACGATCGTACCGTCTCCGACCGTGTCCCAAAACAGCACCTTGTTTCCGCTGTCCTCCTGCACGTCAGGCGCCAGGGCGCTGCTCAGGTCCCACGTGCCGCCGGCGGTGCCGGCGTTCAGGTTGGCGGCGTCGGTGCCGGACTCGACAGTCGAATCCTCGAAGTCTGCCTTGAACACCTCGTCGCCCGTAAGAGTCGGGGCCGACTGTACCGAGGCGGCAAGGGTAAACACGAGGACTGTCGCCAATAGAAATGTTGCTTGCTTGCTCATCTTCCATGCTCCTTTTTGCGTGACTCTGATACTGCTACATAAAACCACGCCAATCTATAACGGCAAGTCAAGTAAAGATTGGCCCTCGAATCACTATTTGCGAATTAATAATAAATGCATTTCCTTACATCTACCAAAATAACACAAATCCCGGAATTTGCAAGTAAAAAATGAGCTATTTGCTTTGTAAGGATTTTTGCGGGGCTGTGGTGGTTGAAGGACAC
>CAYZPY010000159.1:0-5108 GCA_964480425.1 uncultured Planctomycetaceae bacterium | reverse complement strand
CATTAGAATAATCGTGTTATCGAAAATTCGAAATCAAACGTTGGGACACTCGTGCGTTTAACTAATTCCTCAATACGGCATACGGACAATTATGGGGTTTTTGAAAAAATTATATCGCGAGCGCCTGGGACTGCTGACGGACCTGTATGAACTGACCATGGCGTTACGGTACTGGAAACTGGGCATGGACAAGACCGACGGCGCGTTCCACGTATTCTTCAGGCGCAATCCCTTCGGGGGTGGATACACGATATCTGCGGGCCTGGGCACGCTGGTGGAATATCTCGAAGGATTCGGCTACGACGATTCGGACGTTGACTATCTCGCCTCGCTCACCGGCACCGACGAAAAGCCGCTGTTCGAGCGAGATTTCCTGCATTACCTCAAAAATATGCGCCTGGAACTGGACGTCGACGCCCCCCCCCGAGGGCACGCTGATGTTCCCCCAGGAACCGCTGGTCCGCGTGAGGGGCCCCCTGCTGCAATGCCAGATAATCGAAACCGCTCTGCTGAACATACTTAACTACCAGTCGCTGGTGGCTACCAAGGCGTCGCGCATTTGCCGTGCGGCCCAGGGAGAGCCGGTGCTTGAGTTCGGCCTGCGCCGGGCGCAGGGGATAGACGGCGGGATCTCTGCCGCGCGGGCCGCGTACATCGGCGGATGTGCGGCAACGAGCAACGTTCAGGCCGGCAAACTGCTGGGCATACCTGTAAAGGGCACGCACGCACACAGCCATCATCTGTGCGACCCTGGACAGAAGTTCGTCGCCCGTGAACGGTTTTTCCAGGATTTTATCGGCGATTTTATCCAGTCCGCGGCGGTGCAGTTCGTCACCGGCGTATCCGGATATGTATAGCACAGATACATTCGGACACATGGCCGATACTTCCCTCGCCAGCGCCATGCCACTCTGTCCGGGTATCACCACGTCAGTCACCAGCATGTCGGGGGCAAAACGACCGTCTTTCATCGCGCGCATTGCCTCCTCGGCGCCTTTGGCCTGGACTACCTCGTATCCCGCCTCGGCGAGCATGGTGTGTATTATACGTCCCACGGACGGCTCATCCTCGACCAGCAGAATCCTCCCGGCGGCGGGTTGGCCGACCGCACGGGCGGGCTCGACGCCGACGGCGCGACTTTTCCGGGCCTGTTTGGCTTTTTCTTCCTCGCTTATGCACGGGAAATACATGCGGAATTCCGTTCCTTTGCCTTTTTCGCTGAGGCACTCGATGATGCCGCCGCTTTGATTCACGAAGCCGTAAACCGTCGAGAGTCCCAGGCTTGAGCCCTTGTCGGCCTCCTTGGTGGTGAAGAACGGCTCGAAGATATGCACCAGCGTTTCCTCGTCCATCCCCACGCCCGTGTCGCTTACCGATATCGCCACATACTGGCCCGGGGCCTTGTTCTCATATCGACCGGTGAACTCCTCATCCAGTTCCACGCACCCGGTCCATATGGTCAGTTCGCCGCCGGCGGGCATGGCGTCCCTTGCATCGAGCGCCAGATTGAGAATCGCATGCTGGAACAGTCCGGGGTCGATGTATATGTCGTCGCTGCTCAATCCGGGCGTGGCCAGGAGTTTGATGTCCTCGCCAATGACCTTCCGTAGCGGCTTGACCAGTTCGCGGACCAGGTCGGCCGGATTGACGACCTCCGGCTGGAGCACCTGCCTTCGCCCGAACGCCAGCAGCTGTCCCGTGAGGCGCGCCGCGCGGTCGCAGGCCTTGATTATCTCGTCTATGTCCTTTTTCACTTTCGGGCGCCTTTCGGCGCCGGCGTCGCGAAACAGCATTTCGGTGAATCCGCGGATGACCGTCAACTGGTTGCGGAAGTCGTGCGCGATACCTCCGGCCAACTGTCCCACCGCTTCCATCTTTTGCGCCCGAAGCATCTGTTCCTGAAAACGTTTCTGTTGTGTAATGTCAATACCATAAACATTTACATAGTTTTCTTCCGCAACGGGTGCGTAGTAAAAGGTGAAGATCCGCTCATCGTGGCATACCTCTTGCCTTTGGATGCAGCCGAGGCGCAGTGCCGTGGAAGTTGGCTCGAGCCACTCCTGCGGCGCCTGTCCGCCGACGTTACAATCCTTTCCGTGAAGTAGTTGCATCGCCGGATTATTGGCGTAAAGGATTATACCGTCGTGGCGAATTCGAATTACCGGATAAGGACTTTCGGAGGAAAACCGGGCAAGTTCGCGCTCGGCATGTTCGGCGCGCCTGCGGGCGGTTATGTCGCCTATGTAGCCCTCAAGGATGGGCGTACCGTCCTTGTCACGTCCCACACAGACGCCGTGCTCCCACACCCACTTTTCCTTCCCGTCTCGTGTCCGGATGCGATATTCGACCTGGAACGGCTCGTCGTTTTCCGTCACCTTTTGCACCTCATCCCATACCATCCGGCGGTCGTCAGGATGAATCAGCGTCTCGAGGCCGACGCCCTCGGGGCGGGTGAAATCATGCGGGGCGTATCCTGTCAGGTCTTTGCATCCGGCGCTTATGAACTCCATTGGCCAGTCCGGTTTGCTCCAGCACCTGTAGGCCAGTCCGGGAAGGTTCTCCAGCAGCGTCTCGAAACGTCTTTGGCTGTTTTCGGCGATACGCTGGGTATGTTTGCGCTCTATTGTGGCAGTCAGTATATGTGAAATGGAGTTGAGGATATCGATATCCTCCTGAGGCCAGGATCGCTTACGGACACATTCATCAAAACCCATAAATCCGTAGTAGCGGCCTTTTACAAACAGGGGCACAACCAATATGGATAGTATGTCCTGATGTCTGAGCATGACCTTTGTCGCCTCATCCGGAATATGCTCTATATCCTCGAAGCAAATCTGTTTACCGTTTTTCACCATCTCCATCCACCAGGGGGCGGCGCCGGTTGGCACTTTCTGAAGGTTCTCCTTTTGAGCAGGCACACCGTTGGCGGTCCATTCCAAGGTGTTGTCCATTGAATCGGTTGCGTGATTGTGTTCAAAAATGTAGACACGACTGACCTTTAGTTCCTCACCCAGTATTCTCAGACACTCATTCTGAAAGGCATCGAGGTCCTCTGCCTGCGATGCGAGGGACGAGATGCGTGAAAGCAGTTGCTCGTAATTCAGTCTGGTTCGCAACTGCTCCTCGGCCTGCTTGCGTTGAGTTATATCTCTCCAGACGATATAAAAAGTCTGCTCTCCCATTTCCGGCATGTGCATAAGGGAGACGTCGACGAAAAGATCCTGACCGTATTTGTCCAGATGAACCCATTCGAAGCGATGAGAACCTTTTTGCCTGGCCTCTTCGATTAATCCCTTCGCTTTATCGCCGGATTCTTTTCCATCCGGCTGTAGTGGGGGCGATATGTCCCAGGGCGTTTTGCCGATCAGATCTTTTTTATGCTCGTATCCGAGAAATTGCACGGCCGCTTTGTTGGCGTCCGCAAATCGGTAGCCGTTCAGTATCAGGCAGGAATCGGATGATTGCTCGAAAAGTTTCCAGTACTTGGCTTCGCTCTCTCGCAGTGCCTCTTCCGATCGCCTTTGGTCTGTAATGTCCCTGCCCTTACTAAGCGTGCCGGTTACTCTGCCGGAGTCGTCTTTAAGAACTGCATTATGCCAGGCGATTATGCGTTCGTTACCGTCCGAAGTGACAATGGGATTCTCGTAATATGCGACAGGACCTGTGTCGCCTGTCATCAGTCTTTTAAAAACCGATTGTGTCTGCCGTCGAACTCTTTCGGGAAGACATGCTCTAAACCAGTTCCTGCCGATAAGTTCAGCATCTGAATAACCGAGCAGTTCCCCGCCGTACTTGTTGATCAATGTTATGCGTCCACGAGTGTCAAGGGCGACGAAAATAACACCGGCGACGTTGGGGGACTTGAGGAGCGCCTGCTTTTCGGCCTGCGCCTCATTTTCGGCGCGGCGGCGGGCGATTTGTTTTTTTGCAGGACGGTATACAAGCAACAGCAGCACGGGAAGGAGTATTGTGCACGGCACGGCAGCGTAGAGGATTGCCTCTGTGGCGTCGCCGACAGGAGGGACGAAATGTAATATCCCCATGAGGACGAACTCGGCGATAAAGGCCGCTAAAACCACCACAATTATCGTTCGAATAGGAGAGGGGCCCGTCTCGAAGACCGGCGGTTCTTCGCCCGGGGGGGTGTCCGTCCCAAACGCATAGGACTGTGAATTGCCTGATGAGCGCGCATCTCGGGCGACGGTAGCGGGGTGCGGCTTGAGATTGTTTTCCGAAATGAATTTCCCCTCACCTTGAGATATATCAGTTTTACCCCTCGACCTGTGCTTTTGCCCTTGGTCGGATTTGCTTGCCATCTGTCATCTCCACAAGAATTTCAGAGCAACAGATGTCTGGCCGGCGGAAGAAACAACGGGACAGACATTTGCTGTATCACACATGCACTATTTTGTCCCCGACCATGTGCTGAAAGTTCTGTAAAGTGTTACCTTAGTTAATTATATACATTAACCGTTCCTAAACAACCAATTTTCCGGTTTTGTGAAATTAAAAAAATTCGGCCACCTCTTGTCATGGGCTTGACAAATCCCGATTGTTAGGTATATGTAAGGGTACAAGTCCGCGTGTGCCCTTACGAGGATAAACCATGCTTCGTTACCTGTTTGTGGACATGAACAGTTATTTCGCCTCGGTCGAGCAGCAGCATCGCCCGGAGCTGCGAGGTAAGCCCGTGGCGGTGCTGCCCATGCTCACCGAGACTACCTGCTGCATTGCGGCAAGTTACGAGGCCAGGGCGTACGGCGTGAAGACCGGCACGGCGGTGTGGCGTGCGCGTCGGATGTGCCCGGGCCTTTTGCTGGTCGAGGCCTGTCCGCGCCTGTACGTGCAGTATCACCATCGCATCGTCGAGGCGGTGGAGACTTGCCTGCACGTGGAGGAGGTCTGCTCGGTAGACGAGATGTACGGGCGGCTGATGGGTCGCGAGTGCCGCCCGGATAACGCCGTCGCCCTTGCCCGGCGGGTCAAGCGGGCCATCCGCGACTCGGCGGGGCGGCACCTGCGATGCTCGGTGGGAATAGCGCCGAACGTCTGGCTGGCCAAGGTCGCCACCGACCTGCACAAGCCCGACGGGCTGACGGTGATCCGGC
>CAYZPY010000158.1:0-5379 GCA_964480425.1 uncultured Planctomycetaceae bacterium | reverse complement strand
GCTGTCGGGCCGGACGGTCCACTGGCGATAGACCTTCGGCTGGCGGCGCTTTATCTGACCGAGTGTCAGACCCTGCCAGAGTCCGTAGTCCAGCTCCTGGAGGTTCTTTCGCGTGCGCACCTTTGCCCGCAGCGCGCCGGCGAGAAGCTTGGCCGTCTGCTGCTCGGCCTCGCCAGGACCGGTGTATATCGTGGATATGTGCCTATCGGCGAGCTTGCCCGATATGTCGAGGACGCGGGCCTGGCCGTGCTCGCTCAGCGGCGAACCGGCCGCCGATTCCACGCGGAGGTCCTCCTCCCACGTGGTCTGTCCGGTCTGCATGACGTATATGGTTGGCATAATTATCCGCCGGCTATTTATCGTTGCCCGACACGGCGCGGTACAGTTGGCGATAGGCGGCGGCGACGTCGTCGGCGTCGAAGATCGAATGTCCCGCCACGAACACGTCCGCGCCGTGCTCGGCGCAAAGGCGCGCGGTGTCGGCGTTTATCCCGCCGTCAACCTCCAGGCGCTGATCGTCGCGCAGCATGTGGCGAACGTCCGAGATGCGCCGCGGGGAATACTCGATGAAATCCTGCGCGCCGTAGCCCGGCTCGACCGTCAGCACCAGCACCAGGTCCACCAGTTCGACGCACGCCCGCAACGATTCGACCGGGGTCTGAGGGCGGAGCGTCACGCCCACGCCCAGGTTCAACCGTCGCATGTTACGGATAAGCCCCGCGGGGTCTTCCGTGGCTTCTATGTGGAACGTGATGCTGCCGACGCCCGCCTCGGCGAACGGCGTGGTCCACTTTTCCGGCTCGGTGACCATCACGTGAACGTCAAGGAAGCGGTCGGTAATGCTCCGAACCGCCCGGACGAACGAAGGTCCGAACGAAAGATTATCCACGAAGTGCCCGTCCATGACGTCGAGGTGCAGCAGCTCGGCCCCGGCCGAGATAACCTCGTTTATCTGGCGCGAGGGACATCTCAAATCGCACGATAGCAGCGACGGCGCCACCAGAGGCCGACCATTGAATCGTTCCCAGGGATTTACTTGCGAAGCGCTCATATCGTAACGGCGCCCGCGGACGTACTCGCAGGCGCCGGTCGTACGATTGTCATGTAAAAATCATTTGGCTTCAAGGACTTCAATTGGCCCCATCGGCTTGCCTTCCATGAAGGTCAGCGACGCGCCGCCGCCGGTGGACACGTGGGTCATTTTTTCGGCCAGTCCCATCTGCTCCACCGCCGCGGCCGAGTCGCCTCCGCCGATTATGCTCACCGCCCCGGCCTCGGTAACGTTTTTCACCGCCCATCCGATCGCCGCCGTGCCAGTGGCGTAGTCCTGCTTCTCGAACACGCCCATCGGACCGTTCCAGACGATAGTCCCGGCAGATTGTATGACCTCCTCGAACTGCTGCACCGTCCGCGGGCCTATGTCCATGCCTATCAGTTGCGAGGGTATGTCGTCGCACTCGGTTGTCGTGGGCTTGCCGGACTCGAAATCCTCGGTCACCACGTGGTCGGCGGGGAGGACTATCTTGTCGCCCGCCTGCTCCAGCAACGGCTTCATCGCCTCGACCTGGTCCTCCTCGACGCGGCTCTTGCCCACCGGCGTGCCCTTTGCCTTTAGCAGCGTGTAGGCCATCGCCCCGCCGATGAGGATCCGGTCAACCTTTTCCAGCAGCGTGGAGATGAGCTTTATCTTGTCCGAGACCTTCGCGCCGCCCAGGATGGCCACGAAAGGACGCGCCGGGTCCGCCAGCGCCTCGCCCAGATACTTTATCTCTTTCTCGACCAGGAAGCCCGCCACGGCGGGCCCGCCGGCGGACTTGACCGCCTCGGGCAGGGCGTACATGCTGGCGTGCTTACGGTGGCACGTGCCGAACGCGTCGTTGACGTAAACCTCGCCCATCTTGGCAAGTTGCCCGGCCAGGGCGGTGGTTTCGGAATCGTCCTTGCTCTCCTCGCAAGCATTGAAGCGGATGTTCTCCAGCACAAGGACCTGTCCCGGCTGCAAGTCGGCGGCCATCTTCTGCGCCTCGTCGCCGGCCACATCCGCAGGTCCGAGTTTTACCTCCTTGCCCAGCAGTTCGCCCAGGCGTTCGGCCGCCGGCCTGAGCGAAAACTCTTCCTTCACCTCGCCCTTGGGTCGGCCAAGGTGGCTGATGAGTATCAGCGCAGCGCCGGCGTCCAGCGCGTGCTTGATGCTCGGCAGGGCGGCCTGAATCCGCTTGTCGTTGGTGACCTTTCCTTCGGCCACCGGCACGTTGAAGTCCACCCGCATCAGAACCTTCTTGCCCTCTACGTCAATGTCCGCAATCGTTTTAGTCGCCATGCCGCCTCGTCCTTTCCATTGTAAAACCTCGTTATTTCGCCGTAAATCATTCCCCCCGCGTCGTTCGCGCCAGCACGGGCTCCATAGGGCAATTCATAGTATTATATCGCCGTGAGGTTGACAATAGCATTCGGAGTAACATTCAATTCGGATTACCGGAGCCGCATTTATGAATTCACGAATGACGAAGATCGGATGACGAGTCACCCGCCTGCGGCGGGCAAGATGACGAATGCTCTAATTACGAATAATTACGAAACAAATCTAAAATCCCGGATATTTAAGTCCCAAACAAGGCATGTTCGAAGTTTTAGGTCTCTGGTCCGAGGAAAATCCGAAATCCTGAATTCGAAATTTTTTCGGCCTTACGGTGTTCCGGATATTTTTACTCTAACCTTATAACCTCTAACCGTTCTCACGCGAACACGACCGACGCGTATCCGACGGTGGTGTCGTCGGGGTCGTCTGGGTAGTTGGCGTGGGTGATTTCGTAACTGTTGGTGTATTTCAGCAGTATTCCGCGCGTCGCCCCTAATTTCCGGCAGGCGGCGATGGCGGCCGCCGCAGCGCCCGCGCCGCAGGCGTTCATTCGCTCGGTCGCCTCGGTGATGACCGCCTCGGCGTCGGCCTGCTCGAACAGGCGGATTATCCTGAAGTCGTTTTCCCTGGTCCACTTGGCTCCGGTCTCGCCCCTTCCGCCCGGGGCCGGAAAGTGTCCCCCGTGGTGCGTCAGGTCCGTGCTGCCGATGACGGTCGCATTGGACGAACGCCCGGCCAGGACCTCGCCCACCACGCGCCCGATCTTGACCGCCACAGGCGTAGGCGCCACTGCCACCGGAAGTATCTTCGCACGCGGCGCGATAATCTGGATCAGCGGTATCTGCACCTCCAGCGAGTGCTCGTACGAGTGGGCCTCGGGATTTTCCCTAAGGCAATCGTCGGCTTCGATGACTGCCGCGGCGAGTTCCTCGTCAATCTCCACCTCGCCCAGCGGCGTGGCCCAGGCGCCGGATGCGTAGACCTCGCCTTTGTGCGCCGAATTCGTGTGGTCGGCGCCGAACAGCACGAACGTGTCCGGGGTTCCGGTCGCAGCGGCCGCCGTGAGAGTAAGCGCCGCCACCTGCCCGGAATAAACCCACCCGGCGTGGGGAACGATCCCCCCGTATATCTTTTCGGGCATCTCGTCGGGCATCTCGGACGTTTTGATGAACTGTTCGGCGTGCCGGCGGCACCCCGCCGGAGTGCCGTCGTAGAAACTTCCCGCCCTGACGGGCCTGCGTATGTTCATTTTTTCAATCTCCCCATATGCGAACATTAACTCGACACGTACGATTGAATGTTATTATACTTATTATACGTAATTTCCGAAGGAATTCGACAGGGACGGTGACGAAAATAGTTTTTTCGTTCGGTGCTTGAATGAATCCGGGCAATAAACCTGCTTGTTCGTTATTCTTTCCGTAGCAAGGTTATACGATGGAAGCGCAAGTCAAGGTGATCATCGGCGACAGTCGCGACATGAAAGAGGTCTCGGATGAGAGCATAGACCTCATCGTTACCTCTCCGCCTTACTGGCATCTTAAAGATTACAACGCCCAGGGGCAGATTGGTTACGGCCAGACACTACACGAATATCTCAGGTCGTTGTATTGCGTGTGGGGGAATTGCCACAGGGTTCTTCGAAGCGGCAGGCGAATGTGCATAAATATCGGCGACCAGTTCGCAAGAAGCGTTATCTACGGGCGTTACAAGGTGATGCCCCTTCACGCCGAGATAATCGCTCAGTGCGAGCAGTTCGGTTTTGACTTTATGGGTTCGATTATCTGGCAGAAAAAAAAAACCACCATGAACACCACGGGCGGGGCGAACGTGATGGGCTCGTTCCCTTATCCGCCTAACGGAATCGTTGAGATTGATTACGAATTCATTCTCATTTTCAAGAAGCGGGGCAGGTCGCGAAAACCGCATCCGGACGTCAAGGAAGCATCGAGATTGACCAAGGAGCAGTGGAAAGAGTATTTTTCCGGGCACTGGTGCTTCGTGGGCGCCAGGCAGACGAATCACAAGGCCGCATTTCCCGATGAATTGCCTCGCCGGCTCATCAGAATGTTTACTTTCAAAGGAGATACGGTGCTTGATCCGTTCCTTGGAAGCGGGACAACGTTGAAGGCGGCGATGGAATTAAAAAGAAATTCGATCGGATATGAAGTGAACGATTCGTACATTGACGTGATTAAGGAAAAAATCGGATTGGTTGGGACACTGCCTGTTGCCTACGATAATTTTCGCATTATTCGACAACAGGACTGCCGGCCCATACCGCCTGCACCGAATTACGTCCCGCGTATTCAAGATGCCCGCCCGCAGATTGACCCTGACGGATTTCGGTTCAGTCCCGACAGGACGTACACGGTGGCTGATGTTGTGGGTCCGGATACTCTGAAAGTGGACACAGGATTGATAGTTCGCCTTCTTGGGGTCCGGGTGGAACGAAAAGAAGATGCCGTTAAATATCTGGAAGATAAAATATTAGGTAAAAAGGTGTACCTGAAATTCGATTCAGGCAATTCCGCACAAAACGGTGCGGTCCCGGCCTATGTTTATCTGAAGAACAGAATCTTCGTCAACCGCTATCTCGTCAAGTCGCATATTGCCTCGCCCGATACATCGGTGCACCATAAATTCAAACGAAAATTCATCCAACTCCACAAACAGGGGGACGGAAATGCCTAAAGAATGGATACTTAACCAGGCGAACATGAGGTGGCAACTGACCAGGAAAAACAAGGTAGGACCTGTATCGGAACTAATAAGGAAGGCCTCGCCGAAATCTCAGGAGGAATGGAGGACATACTATTACACAAACGTTCATCCTAAAGAGTACCTGGAGGAACTTGGCGCGAGACTTTATTTAAAAGTAACCGAAGTTTGCCAGGCGGAGATTGCGGAAATAACCGAGCAGGATTGTAAAGATTTCATCATAAATCTCGTAATCGATAGAACCTAATCCGGCGCATCCAGTTCGAGTTTGAGCAATTCGAGTATGCTCGCCACGAGAC
>CAYZPY010000157.1:0-5417 GCA_964480425.1 uncultured Planctomycetaceae bacterium | reverse complement strand
CTGGAGGTTATTGTTCCCAACATGATTGCCGCACAGGCGTGGAATTACATCACGAGGAATGCTGCCGAGAACTGCATCGCGCCGGCCGGGCACGCCGCCCGCGACGTGATACGCATCGAGGACGCCCTGCCCCGCTACGGACACGAAATCAACGAGACCATCGACCCCCTCGCCGCGGGCCTGGACGGCGCCGTGAACATGGACAAGGACTTCATCGGGCGCGACGCCCTGGAACGAATCAAAAGTCGCCCCACCGACGTGGTGACAGTCGGGCTGAAGCTCAGCGACGCGCAGAACAACGGACCCGATGCGCATATACCCAGGCAGGGCGCGCCGGTAACCGTCGGCGGCGATGAAATCGGAACGGTCACCAGCGCCACGTATTCGCCCACGCTTGAGGCGGTAATCGCCATTGCTCGCCTGCGCCGCGGCGCGGCCGGGCGGGACAAACAGGTTAAAGTCGTGACGCCCCGGGCGGAAACGCCCGCCGAAATAACCGCCATTCCGTTTTACAATCCCGGCGGCGGGGCTTGACTTGTCCGGTGTAAATGTGGAAGATTTCTGTTTCGAAACGTCCATCCTTGATATTCGCAACGACCCGGAAGCGCCCTTGACGAGAACTACCATGCTTGAGAAAGTTCGTGCAGACAGACAGGCCAAACTCGAAAAAATTCGCGAGCTGGGTTTCGACCCCTACGGCGGGCGATACGATTCGGCCGAACCTGTCGCCGGCATCATCGGGCGGTACGAAGACGACAAAGAAGACCAGTTTGCCGACGCCGCAGGGCGGCTGGTGCTGATGAGGAAAATGGGGAAACTAATATTCGCACACATCCGCGACGAAACCGGCGACATACAGATTGCGCTGCGGAAAAACGCACTGGACGAAAAGTCCTGGCGGCTTGCCGCCCTGCTGGACCTGGGCGATCTTGTGGCCGTCGCAGGCCCGCTGCAACGAACCAAGACAGGCGAGATCACCATCTGGGCCGAGAAACTCTCCCTGCTGTGCAAGTCGCTGGAGCCCATGCCGGAGAAATATCACGGCCTGCAGGACACCGAGACCCGCTACCGCAGGCGTTACCTGGACATCATGGTCAATCCCGATTCGCTTGAGGTGTTCAAGAAGCGCATCGCCATAATCGACCATTTCCGCCAGGCGCTCAAGTCGCACGGTTACGTCGAGGTCGAGACTCCCATGATGCAGCCGATATACGGCGGCGCGGCGGCCAGACCGTTCGTCACGCATCACAACACGCTGGATACGGACCTGTTTATGCGGATCAGCCCGGAGCTGTATCTCAAGCGACTCCTGGTGGGCGGGATGCAAAAGGTCTTCGAGATAAACCGCAACTTCCGCAACGAGGGCATAGACGCGCGGCACAATCCCGAGTTCACCATGCTGGAGGCGTACGAGGCCTACGGCGACTACGAGACCATGATGGATCTCACCGAGGAGCTCATCTCCACCGCCGCCGAAAAGGTCTGCGGGGCGACCAGCGTGGAATACGGCGAATTGATGATAGATTTCAAGCGCCCGTTCCGGCGGGCGACTTACGAAGAGCTCATTGGCAGGCACGCCGGAGTGTCCATGAGCGACGCCGACGCCGTGCGGCAAAAGGCCGCAAACTTCGGCATCGAGGTCGACAACAAGGACGACGCTATCGTCCTTAACGACCTGTTCGAGACCACAGTCGAGTCGCACCTGATTTCCCCCACGTTCGTAGTGGACTACCCGGCCGAACTGTGCCCCCTGACGCGCCCCAGGGATGACGACCCGTCGCTGGCGATGAGGTTCGAACTTTACGTGATGGGCCTGGAGATAGCAAACGCGTACACCGAGCTGAACGACCCCCGCCGCCAGGAGGAGAACTTCCGCAGGCAGATTCGCGGGGAGTCGTCCGAAGAGACCATGCGCGTGATGGACGAGGATTTCATAAAGGCGCTGCGGCACGGGATGCCGCCCGCCGGCGGGCTGGGAATCGGCATGGACCGCCTGGTGATGCTGCTGACCAATCGCCAGAATATCCGCGACGTGATACTGTTTCCGATCCTCAGAGACGAAAACGCAGAATAGTTAATCAGTTGATCGGTTTATCGTTTGATCAGATTACCGATTTACTGATTAACGGATTAACCAGTTAACCAGTTAAAGATGTACAAACTTTTCCTGTGCCTGAGATATTTGCGCAGCAGGGTCATAGCGTATTTCGCCGTGCTGGCGGTGGCCCTGTGCGTGGCGATGATGCTCATCGTCATAAGCGTAATGAGCGGCTTCCTCCAGAAGGTCGAGGACGCCGCCAAGGGACTCTTCGGCGACGTTATCGTCGCCGCCTCGGGCTCGCTGGGCGGCATGGGGCGATACGACGAATTCATCGCCGAACTTCACGAAAAAGTACCTCAGGTTGAGTCAGCAACCCCCTCCATCATGACGCAGGCGTTCCTCCGCGACCCGGACATCGGGTACAGATTCATGGCGCAGGTGGTCGGCATCCGCCTGCCGCAAAGCACCCGCGTGTCGGATTTCGAGCGGGGGCTGTATTTCCAGCAGGGACAATCACAACCGTCGTTCAATCCGCCGGTCGAACTGCTGCTAAAGGGTCTGGACCGGGAAATAGACAAAGTCAAAGACATGCTCGATGCGGATACCGAGCCCCGCGACGATGCCGGTGAGCTGACCGTCAGCGACAGGGCGCTAAGTGCACTTAGGTTTCTCAACGACGCCGTCTTCCGCCTCCGGCGCGCCGAGTCGTACTGGACGAAAATAGCCGACGTGCACGCCCGCCTCGAAGCCGCCGAAAAGACCGACTCTGGACAGGAAACCGAAAAAGTCCGGAAACTCCGCACGCAGCTGGCCGAATTGTGCCAAAAGGCCGGAGTGCAGTCGCCCGATTATCGAATCATACTTGGCCTGGGTCTGCCCCAACTCAGCCACCGCACCGACGACGGAAAAACCATCCGGTACATCGCGCCGGGGCATAACCTGTTCCTGTCGTTCATACCCCTCGGCCGGAGAATGGGCGCCGCCACGCTCACCCTCGACACTGCCGAATTCACCGTGGTGGACGATTGTAAAACCGACGTGTGGTCAATAGACAAGGAAACGGTCTATATCCCCTTCGAAACGCTTCAACTTTACAACAACATGTATCCGCGCTATTCGGTCGACGACCCGCCACAACTGGTACAGCCGGCCCGCTGCACGCACGTGCACGTAAAGGTCCGCAAGGAGCACTCGCGCGGGCTGGAGCTGGTGAAAGTGAAAAACAAAATCCAGAACCTATGCGACGATTTCCTCCGCCGGTATCCTGATGCTTCGAGGACCTCGATAAGCGCCAGCACGTGGCGCGAGATGCAGGCCGACCTTATCGGTCCCATCGAAAGGCAGCGGACGCTGTCGGTGATAATGTTCGCCATTATCTCGATGGTGTCGGTGGTGCTGATATTCGTGATCTTCTACATGGTCGTGGTCCAGAAGACCAGGGACATCGGCGTTCTCAAGGCCATCGGCGCATCGAACGCCGGCGTTGCGGGAATCTTCCTTTCGTACGGCGCCGCGGTGGGACTGGTGGGATCGGTGCTCGGGGCCACCGGCGGATATTATTTTGTTCGATACATCAATCCCATCCAGGACGCCGTCGACAGGTGGTTCGGTTTCCGCGTGTGGACCGCAAAGACATTCATGTTCGAGGAAATCCCCAACCAGGTGAACCTTTCCACCGCCGTGTCAATCGTCATATCCGCCATCATCGCCGGACTGGTCGGGGCGTTTATCCCCGCCATGCGCGCCGCACGAATGCACCCCGTCGAGGCGCTGAGGTACGAATGAATTAGTTAATTACATACTGACTCGTTGATTAGCAAATGATGCGCTTCTGTTACGTTTACGAGTCAGCGAATCAATTAAGATTGACCGTAATACGCATCCGGGCCGTGCTTGCGCATGAAGTGCTTGTCGAGCAGTTCTTTTTGTATCTCCCCGGCGTGGGGCGCTATGGCGACGGTGGCCGCGGCGATGCGGGCCACCTCCTCCAGGATAATCGCGTTTTTGACCGCCTCGGCGGGAGATGCGCCCCAGGCGAACGGACCGTGCTCGGCGACCAGCACGGCCGGATACTCCTGCGGCTTGATCTTGGCGAACCGCTCGACGATGACCCTTCCGGTGTTGGCTTCGTAATCGTCGCGGATTTCATCCGGGTTCAGCGGGCGCGTGCAGGGAATATACCCGGGCGCGAAGTCCGCGTGCGTGGTGCCCAGTGGCGGAATCTCCCGCCGACCCTGCGCCCATGCGGTGGCCCAGCGGCTGTGGGTGTGGACAATCCCGCCCGTGTCCTTCCACGCGCGGTACAACTCCAGGTGCGTGGGCGTGTCGCTGCTGGGGCGAAGGTCGCCCTCGACCACCTGCCCATCGTCCAGCGACACCACGACCATGTCCTCCGGGCGCATGCTTTCGTAATCCACACCCGAGGGCTTGATTACCACGTGCCCGCCATAGCGGTCGACGCCGCTTACGTTGCCCCAGGTAAGCACAACCAGCCCCGAGCGTACCAGATCCACGTTGGCAAGGAGCACCTGTTCTTTGAGTTCTTCAAGCATGTCTATTTCCGCGCCTCGTTTCTGATGTCCAGAATCTCCTTCATCACGCCGTACATGTCGCCGTCGCTGGCGGGCGTGCCGAACGAATCGTGTAGCCGGCGATACAGCCCGTAAAGTCGCCGGTAAACTCTGTGCGCGTTTCGGTCGGGACGGTACACCTTGCGTTTCAGTCCCGTCATTGCCTTCTGCGCGGCCGAGACGGTATTGTGCCCGCCGGCCTTTTTGCCTGCCACGACGGCGCCGGCAACCGCCGCGCCCAGCGCGCACGTCTGGGCGGAGCGTGAGACCATCATCGGCCTGCCGGTCACGTCGGCGTAAATCTGCATCACCAGGGGATTTTTCTCGGCTATGCCGCCGCAGTTGACAACGCGTCGGACCTTCACGCCGTATTCCTCGAACCTGTTAATGATGGTCATCGCGCCGAAGGCGGTGGCTTCGATGAGCGCCCGGTATATTTCACCCGGCGTGGTGTACAGCGTCTGTCCCAGCAGCAGACCGGTGAGTCGCTGGTCGACCAGGATGGTTCGGTTGCCGTTGTTCCAGTCCAGCGCTAGCAGGCCCGAGGCGCCGGGTTTTAATTTACCCGCATCCCGGGTCAGCGCCTCGTGGTCGCCCGTCTTACCGCCCGGACGGATGTAATTAACGAACCAGTTGAAAATGTCGCCCACCGCCGACTGACCCGCCTCCAGACCGAAGTACTTCGGAAGTATGCTGCCGGGAACGATGCCGCAAAGACCCGGTATGTCGGGCAGTTTGCGCCTCAGCGGAGCCACCATCATGTCGCACGTGCTGGTGCCGATGATCTTGACCAGCGTGCCGGGATT
>CAYZPY010000156.1:0-5503 GCA_964480425.1 uncultured Planctomycetaceae bacterium | reverse complement strand
GCTTCAGCGCTGGCCCTGGAAGCACCGTGACCAGAGGCGGGCGCTTTTGGCCTACAAGAGGCGCCGCCGCCCGCGTGACGCAGTCGCCGCCGTGGGGAAGCGCATGCGGTGGCTGTTCATCTCCGCGTTCCAGAGCGAGGTGTTCAACGATTTTCTGTCCCGACGGATAGACACCATCGACCGCGTTTTCGAAGGCGACGTGGCTGAGCGGCACGACAGCGGCGGTCAATTCGTCGTCGAGGACGCCGAGGCAGAGCAGCCACGCGCCGAACGGTTCGAGATTTCGCCCACCGGTCCCATCTTCGGCTCGCGGTGCATACCTGCCCGCGGTGAGGTGGGCAAACTCGAGTCCGAGGTCGCCGAATCGCACGGCTGCGGGGGCCTGGACCTGACCCGTGCCGGTTCACTGAAGGTAAAGGGCACCCGTCGGGCGCTGCGGTTCAAAATATCCGACGTGGACATCTCGGCAGGACAGGGCGACGGCGGCTTTCTGGAACTCACCTTCACCGCCCCGCCCGGATGCTACGCCACCGTCGTCCTGCGGGAAATAATGAAAAACGATTAGGATTGGGCGCGTTTCCCGTTCGACATGCGGTGGCGCAGGTATGCGTCAATGAACGGCTGGATGTCGCCGTCGAGGACGGCGTCGGCCGTGCCCACCTTCAGGTCGGTCCGCTCGTCGCGGACGAGTTTGTAGGGATACAGCACGTACGAGCGGATCTGGCTGCCGAAGGCGATCTCACCCTTCTGCCCGTACATCTTGGCCAGTTCGGCGTCGCGCCGCGCCTGCTCGTGCTGGTAGAGTTTGGCCGCGAGCATCTTCCGCGCCTCGGCGCGGTTCTGGTGCTGGGATCGCTCGTTCTGACAACGGACGATGATACCGGTCGGCTCGTGCATCAGGCGGATGGCGCTTGCGGCCTTGTTTACGTGCTGCCCGCCGGCGCCGCTTGAGTGGGCCACGTCCTCGCGGACGTCCTTGTCCCAGTCGATTTCGACCTCCAGTTCGCCCAGTTCCGGAAGCACGTCCACCGAGGCGAAGGAGGTATGCCGCCGACCGGCCGCGTCGAACGGGCTTACCCGCACCAGGCGGTGCACGCCCCGCTCGCAGGAGAGATACCCGTAGGCGTACGGTCCGGTCACGTGCAGCGAGACCGATCGGACGCCGGCCTCCTCGCCATCGAGTCGGTCGACCTCGCGCGCATCGTAGTTCGCCCGGGCGAAGTACCGCATGTACATCCGCAGGAGCATTTCGGCCCAGTCGCAACTCTCGGTGCCCCCGGCGCCGGCGTGGATGGAGAAGTAGCAGTTCCCCCTGTCGTGCGGGCCGGAAAGCAGCGTACGCAGCTCGAGGCGGTCGAGTTGGGCGGAGATCCCGTCCACCTGCTGTGCCACCTCGTTTAGTGTCTGGTCACAGTTCTCCTCTGTAGCCAGTTCGTAAAGCGCGCGGGCATCCTCGATGCGTGCGGCCAGTTCCTCGACGGGCTTGACTACGGCATTCAGCGACTTGACCTCGGAAACGACCTGCTGTGCCGCCTCGGTGTTGTTCCAGAAGTCCGGCGAGGACATGCGGGCCTCGAGTTCGGACAATATTTCGCTGCGGGCAGGTACGTCAAAGGGAGTCCCGCAACGCGATTATGCGGGAATGCAGAGAGTCTATACGCTCGTGAAGATTCTCGATATTTTCCGTCTTATCGACCATTGCTTATGCTCATTTATCGGCATTAACATTTACATGATATCACCCGTGTTTGTTTCAAACAAGTACGCGGGCATTTGCGATAGCGGATGGATGCATGCTTAACTTCAGTTGAAATTCAAGGATGCGTTCTTCCCGCTTGCACCCCCGGCACAAGCCGACGCTCGCGGTTCGTTGTGCCGGTGTCACCGCCCGGCGATTTTGCGCTTTATCGCCAGGACCGGTCCGGAGAGTGTGTACCCCACGGCGACGACCGCCATCACGACAAACGGCTCGATCATGGACGCCAGTATCGCCACCACCAGCCCGACCAGGTATCCGAACGAACGCCTGCCCTTGGTGTACTGATTGACGACGTGGGCGTACTGAATGCGCGAGACCATCAGCACAGCCGTCAGCATCGCCGCGGCGGGAAGGGCTATACTGGCCGCCACAAGCAACTCGAACTTCGTGACCCACTGCCCGGTGGCGAAAATCCACGAGCCGCCGAACCACCCGCCCTGGGCGTCGTCGCCCAGGTGACCCAACAGCAGCACCAGCGACGCCAGCGCCGCCGCCGCACCGGGCGAGGGCAGACCCTTGAAGTCCAGGTGCGACTCCTTGTCGGGCTCGCTCTCGACGTTGAACCGCGCCAGGCGCAACACCACGCAGGCCACGTAAACCGCCGCCACCGACCACACCGCGCGCTCCAGGGCGATTGCGAATTTCATCCCTTCCACCTGCCTCATGGCCGTTATCACGCAGCGGAGCATCAGCGTCGCAGGCGCCACCCCGAAGCTTATCACGTCGCAAAGACTGTCCAGTTGCCCGCCGAAGTCGCTGCTGCGGCGTGTCATCCTCGCAAGCCGGCCGTCGAGCATGTCGCACACCATCGCCGCGAATATCAGCCACGCAGACGTGGTGAAATAAACCATTTCCCCGCTGCCCAGCGACTGCTTGGTGGCGAAGTGTATCGCGCCGAAGCCGAACAGCCCGTTGCACATCGTAAAGAAGCCCGGAAGCACCGCCGTGGCCTTGAGAATCCGGCCCGGACCTCTCAGGTCCTTATCCTGGTCGTCGCCGGCGTCGGCGTTGCGGCCGCGTTGTTCGTCATCATTCATCGTTCGCTCCGTCGGCTGCGGTGATTAAAACCGTTCGTCCCGCGCGGACTCTCCGGCCGATTTCCACCTCTATGTTTCCAACCAGCGCATCGGGCACTATCAGTTCGACGCGCGACCCGAATTTAATCATACCGATTCGCTGCCCCGCGGCCAAATTCTCGCCGGCGTGCACGTCGGTGACTATCCGCCTCGCTATGAAGCCCACTATCTGGCGGACAATCAAAGGATATTCTTCGCCGTCGCGGCTGCACACCAGGTGCAAATCCGTCGAGACGTTCTGCTGCGAGGATTGCGGGTTCCGCGCGTCAAGGTATTTCTCGCCGCCTCTGGTGACCCCCACCACGCGAGCGGCGATGGGGCAGCGGTTGACGTGAACGTCGAATATGCTCATGAATATCGCAATCAGCACGCCGTCCTCGCCCAGCGGGCCGTCCGGGCCCAGTCGCCGTATCTCCACCACGCGCCCGTCGGCAGGGCTTATGAATATCCCCTCGCCGCCGGGCGCTTCCCGCTGCGGGTCGCGGAAGAACCAAAGCACCCAGCCCCACAGCGCCACCACCGGCAAGGCCGCCAGCAAAATCCATACACTCACCGCCGCCGCACCCCACGCCGCACCCCCGCACACCGCACCCGCAACCAGCGTGCACACCAGCAGTTCCCTAACGCCGTATTTCGCGAACCTTATCGGCATTTTTACTTGGGTACTGTCCCATCTTGGAACTGTCCCTGTTTTCAAACTATCCGCACCGCGGGGAATAGTCAATCTACTCGTGATTGGTGTCGTGATTAGTAAGCGCCAACGATGGGACTATGAAATACTGAAAAATATTGTTAGAACATGTATGAAAATCGGCCGGACCCGTGTGGCGGGCATCTTGCCCGCGCGTTCCGCGGCCGTTCCGGCCGCGGCATAGGTGGAAACAGCGAGGGCAAGATGCCCTCGTCACGCGCGGGCGAGACGCCCGCGACACGTTTTCATACACATTCTTAGCGCCCCAAAAGTGCTGGAGAATTTCCCGGAGCTCCGCAAAACATCGCTTGGAGCCCCGACTACTGACTTTCGTCCCATTCGGGACTAAATAACCGGTCTGACTAAATGACCGGTCTGTATGAATAACTAATTAACGAATCAACCAACTAACGATGCACAACCACAATTACCTTGACAGTTAGTTTGACGTGGAGATATTTTCGATTCGCCATGTCCCACGAGGGAGAACAATCATGAACGATGACGCGCTGCCGGTGTGCGTAATAGGCCTGGGCGCCGTGGGCAAGCTGACGGTCAGGGCGCTGAGCGATTGCGACATTGTCCGCCTTGCGGGCGTGTCCGATCGGGACGCCACGCTTGCCCAGCGCGTGGGCAACGAATGGGGCGTTCAGTCCTACGGCGACAACCGTTCGCTAATCGCCGAGCAGCGTCCGGCGGCTATATTCCTTTCGGTGCCGCCGATGGAACGCGTGGAGCTGGTGAACCTGTGCGCGTCGCGCGGAATACACGTCTGGACCGACCCGCCACCGGGTCGCTACCTCGCCGAGGCCGTCGCCATGATCCGCCTGATGGACCAGGCGCAACTGAAACTCTCGGTGGGTCTGCATCGCCGGTTCTGCCCGGGCTACCGCCGCGCCGCCCAATTGCTCCACAAGGTCGCCCCGGCGTTCCTTGCCCGGGCGCACTACCTGTTCAACTGGGGCGGCGAACTTGGCTGGCGTGGGGATAAGTCCTCGGCCGGGGGCGGCGCGCTGCTGGAACTCGGCTGCCACGTGATTGACCTGGCGGTGAGCATGCTGGGCCTGCCCGAGGACGTTTACGGCGTGGTGTCCGGGGGCAACCGCCCCGAACAGGGACCCGACAGGGAACCGCAACGGGTTTACGACACCGACGACACCGCCTCGGCCATCCTGAGGTGCCCCGGCGGTTGCACTGCCGACGTGGTCACCAGCCGCTCGTCCGGACCGGTCAGCGAGTCGCTGACGATACACGGGCGCGGGGGGTCGATATCGGCCGGTCCGCACAACTGCCTGCTGCGCGACCCGGACGGAAACGTGCTGGACCGCACCGAGCAGACCTCCCCGCTGGCGGAAGTCTACGGACAGATGGCCCGCGCGTTCGCCGAGTCCGTCATCGGCGATTCCAAAACCTACCCGTGCTCCGGGTGGGAGTGCCTGCTTCCGCTGGCGGTGATCGAGGCGGTGTATCTGTCCGACCGCACCTCCCAGCCGGAAAGCCCCGCGCGCCTGCTGCAAAACCAGGGACTGACACCTGACGACTGCCTCCGATACAAGCCGAGGGGTAATGATTAGTTTTATCAATAGCGCCGCGGCGCGGGAACGCCGCGGCGCAAATTCAAAATTTGCGCGATAAACTTTGACCCCTTTGTGACCCCCGTGGTTTTATTTATTCTCATACTGACCGATTTTTCTCGCCCCAACGGGGCGACAAGCACTTGGCCGGTGGCGTAAGCCACCGGCAAGAAGGCAGTTACAGATTTCAGCCCCGAAGGGTCGCAAGCGGAGATTCCATGCATTTTGTTTCATTATGATTCGCTTTGGTCCCTTCGGGACTTACTTATCATAACTCGCTTTTTTCCGAGGGCTTGCGCCCTCCGGCTATGCGCTTTTGTCCCTTCGGGACTAAATAATCGGTCAGTATCACGAGTGTCCCAACGTTTGATTTCGAATTTTCGATAACACGATTATTCTAATG
>CAYZPY010000155.1:0-5526 GCA_964480425.1 uncultured Planctomycetaceae bacterium | reverse complement strand
TTTATGCCCGCACCAACCGCCCCGAGGTGCGCGTCGAACGCGCCGACCGCAACGGGTATGCCCTCGCTGAGGCCCGTTTTCTTTGCCCACTGTCCCGTCAGTCCCCCCACCGGCGTGTCGATGGTGTGGGCCTTGTCCGCAAGCCGGTCGCGAAGATCGCCGAGCCGGGGATGAATGCCTGCCAGGAACTTTTTGTCCGGGTATCCGCCCCATGAGTCGTTGTACATGGCCTTGTGCCCCGCGGCGCAGACGCTGACGGTCAGTTCGTCGGGATTCTCCCTTCCGGTAAGCATGGCCGGTATCCAGTCGGCGATTTCCACCCAACTGTACGCCGCGTCGAAAACCTTAGAACTGGTCCGCAGGCAGTGGAGTATCTTGCTGAAGAACCACTCGCTGCTGTAGGCGCCGCCGCACTTGGCCAGGTATTGCGGGCGGCGCTTACGGGCCTGTTGGGTTATTTCCTCTGCCTCGGCGACGCTGGTGTGGTCCTTCCACAGCCAGGCCATCGCCGCCGGGTCTTTGGCGAACTTCTTCTCGAACGCAAGCGGTCGACCGTCACGGTCGACCGGAAGCGGCGTGCTGCCGGTAGTGTCGACGCCGATACCGATTACCTGCGACGGGCGAAAACTCTTGAGTTTGCGCCTCGAGGCCGACAGCGCCTTATTGATGACCACCTCGGCGCCCTTGACGTAATCGGCCGGGTGTTGCCTGGCCAGGTTCGGGTCGCCCGAGAGAATCACGCCGTTCTGCCCGTGTGAGTAATTCCACACCGCCGAACCCGCCTCGCGCCCGTTGGCGACGTTGACCACCACCGCGCGAACCGAGTTGGTGCCGTAATCCAGTCCGATTGTGTACTTGGCCATGCCTGACTCCCTCTGCAATGTCGGGTTATTCCAAACGAATTATCGGGGCGAGTTTACGATTTCTTTTTCGACGCGGCACGCGGTATTTTTCCGTCCTGGTCCGACTTGTCCGCCGCCCCGGCAAGGTAGCGGTACTTTTCGCGCTGCTTTTTCATCTGCGCGATGGTCTTGGGCTTTACGCGCGCGGCGCCCTTCCACTTCTTGACGCCGGCGTAAATGCCCCTTCGCTTGGCCGAACTGAGCCGCTTGCGGGCGGCGGCAATCTCGTCGGCGTACTGGGGCAGCCACTTGCGCTGCGCCAGGAGCATCTCGTCGGTCATCTGCGAAATTTCCTCGCTGTTAAGCACCGCGCCGGTGAGCGGGTCCATCATCATCGCCTGCTTGAGCAGCATCACGTCGCCGCACACGCCCGCCTCCACCGACAGGCGCTGCACGCTTATCGAGGCGTTGCACACTGCCGCGCAGCCGGTCGGCAAATCGCCCACCTGAGGTATGTTTACCCCGTTGCGGTCAACGTAGCCGGGAACCTCCAATACGGCGTCGTCGGGTAGATTGGTGATACACCCGTCGTTTACCACGTTGAAGTGCCCGCGATAGAGGCGCCCAGTCTCCAGGCCCTCGATTATGTACGAGGCGTGCTCTTTGCCCCGCTCGTCCGGGCCGATGGGTGCGTCGTCGACCTTGAGCCATTGCGGAAAGTCCGTCTTGAACCAGTTGCGCCCCTCGGTGCACACCCGGAGATACCCGCCCGTCTCCCCGTGTATCCACGATGACATGTCGATCCACTTGCGGATTTCACCGGGGCGCTTGCGATACCACGGGACGTATTCCGAAAGGTGACCGTTGGACTCGGTGGAGTAATACCCGAACCGCCGCAGTATGTCGATGCGGACCTTCTCGGTCTTGCTGAACCTGGGATGTTTCTCGAATCCCTCCAGCAGGCGGTCCGTCCAGTCCTGCCCGTCGTAAATAACCTGTATGTACCACGTCTGGTGGTTTATCCCGGCGCAGATAATGTCCACGTCCCTCGGCTCGACACTGCGGTAATTTTTCGATGTGGGCTTTTTGCCCTTGTTGATAAGAAATTCGATGACTTCGGCCAGTTGGCGGTGTCCCGCGATAACGCCGTGGCAAAGTCCGATTGTCGGCACGCCGCCGTACACGTTGGCTGCCCAGGTGTTCATTGCGTTTGGGTTGGAATAGTTCAAGAACAGCGCCTGTTTGTCGGCCACTTCGCGTATGTCGCGGCAGAAATCCAGTATGCACGGAATGTTCCTCTGGCCGTACATTATCCCCCCTGCGCAGATGGTGTCTCCCACGCACTGGTCCAGTCCGTATTTCAGCGGTATCTCCACATCGAGTTTGTACGCCTCCAGGCCGCCGATGCGCGTGCAGTTGATTACGTAATCGGCCTCCTCCAGCGCCCGGCGCCGGTCGATCGAGGAGGTGAGCTTCACGCCCTTCAGCCCGTTGTTGCGTATGTCCTTGCGGCACAACTGCACGATCATATCGAGATTGTGCTTGTTTATGTCAGTCATCGAGAAATGCGTGTCGCGCAGTTCCTCCACCGACAGTATGTCGCGAAACAGCTGCCGCGTGAAACCTACGCTTCCGGCGCCGATGAATGCAACTTTGATGGACACCTTGATTTCACCTTCCGTTCTTGCCAGGGGTTTCGTTACGAAATTTCCAACACAACGATCGACTTCGCCGGCATGCGGACGGTCATTTTTCTGCCGTCGGCCTTGACGTCATCGAACGCCTCCGGCCGCACCGCCTCGGGATTGTCGAACGTGTTGTGGTCCGTGATTCTCTCTGCCGTCAGCACCCGACCCGCCGCGCTGCCGACCTCCGCGCCGCGAACGTCGCATTCAACCGCCACCGCGTCGTTGGGGTTCAGGTTGCAAAGCGTCAGGTGGATTTTACCCTCGCTGTCGCGCGACGCCGAGGCGCTTATGCCCGGTATGGTGTCGTCGCCGTATGCGTAATGGTCGCACCGAACGTCCGCCGGCAGCAGCGTGGCGTCCTGGTGGACCTTGTACATCTCGAACACGTGGTACGTCGGCGTCAAGAGCATCTTCTGTCCGTCGGTCAGCGCCATGGCCTGCAGCACGTTGATGGTCTGGGCGATGTTGGCCATGTGCACCCGTCGGCAGTGCCCGTTAAGAACGTTCAGCGAAAGACCCGCCACTAACGCGTCGCGGATGGTGTTTTGCTGGTAGAGGAATCGCGGGTGCGTGCCCTCTTCGACCTGATGCCAGGTGCCCCACTCGTCGACGATGAGCCCAACGCGCCGGTGAGGGTCGTAGCGGTCCATTATCGTGGAGTGGTTCGCCAGCAGTTCGTCCAGGCGAAGCGCCTTTTTTAGCAGGATGAACCAGTCGTCCTCCTCGTACTGCGTGGCCGAGTGACTGCGCTCGCCGGTGCGGCAGTAGTAATGCAGCGACAGGCCGTCCATCCAGCGCGCGGCGCGGCTCATGAGCACCTCGGTCCACTCGTAGTTGGCGCTGTCCGGCCCGCATGCGATGCGGTACAGCTCGTTGTCGCCGTAGTCGCGGCAGTAGCAGGCGAACCGGCGGTACAGGTCGGCGTAATATTCCGGCCTCATGCGCCCACCGCAGCCCCAATTCTCGTTGCCCACGCCCCAGTACCTTACGCCCCACGGCTGGTCGCGACCGTTGCGGCGACGCAGGTCGGACATCGGGCTTTGCCCGCCGAAGTTGACGTATTCCACCCACTGGCTCATCCCGCGGACCGTCCCGCTGCCGACGTTGCCGCAGATGTACGGCTCACAGCCGAGCTGCCCGCATAGGTCCAGGAACTCGTGCGTGCCGAAGTGGTTGTTCTCGGTCACGCCGCCCCAGTGCGTGTTGATCATTGTCGGGCGGTCCCGACGCGGGCCGATTCCGTCCATCCAGTGATACTCGTCCGCGAAGCATCCGCCCGGCCAGCGGAGGTTGGGAATGTTCAGGCGATTCAGCGCCTCGACGACGTCGTTACGGATGCCACGGGTGTTGGGAATGGGCGAATCCTCGCCCACCCAGTAGCCCTCGTATATGCACCGGCCGAGATGCTCGGAAAAATGGCCGTAAACGTGCCGGCTGATTTTGTCCCGGCCGAGGTCCGCCTGGATGACTATTGTGTTCACTACAAACTCCTGAAAATTTCGTGCCGCGTGAAATACGTAAAACCGCTCGCCGAATCATTGCCCCCGGCGCATAAAATTACAGGCGACCGACGACGTTTCAAGCAAAAACCGCGATTCGGTTCCGTTAAAGTCACCCATGAATGCGGTATGTCGAAACTATGAAGTAGACCGCAGGAGAAAATTATTTTCTCCTGCTCCGGTCTTTAGGACCACGCCCGGCAGGACTCGAACCTGCAACCCTCGGTTCCGAAGACCGATGCTCTATCCAATTGAGCTACGGGCGCGTGGATAAGGATATTATCCGCCAGATGCGCGTCATTTCAAGCACAACACGTGCGTCCGGCGGCGCGAGCGAAAATGCCCCACCCCAAAAATCAGGGGAACTAGGATTCGAACCTAGACTAACTGGTCCAGAGCCAGTCGTGCTGCCGTTACACCATTCCCCTGTGATGTGTATCTAATGATAGAGATTCGCCCCCTGTCCGTCAAGAACCGCCGGCGCAAACGTTGAAACTCACGCCGCCACGGCGCCTCTGCTCATCCCGCACCACGAATCGACAGCCGGAGCGTCGAACTTAAGACCGAGGCAATATCCCCCGTCGTGGGATGCAGTGCACCGAACCACCGTTGCGTAAATATTCCGCCGTCCGGTCACGTCCGTAAGCGGCATGCAAAGGACCGTGCGCTGACCGGGATAGAATGGCCTGTTGGCGGTCGCCCCCATGCCGCTGCGGGATATGTCCACTGCGCGAAGCAACTCCGTCGCCCGCCCGCAATCAGGGTCCAGTCTTATGCATCGCAGCGCGACCTGAAGCTCCATTCGAGGGTGACGACGGCGCTCGGCGACGTCTGCGGCAGGATGTTCTTTTCCGCGCTCATGGTATTTGTAATCAGGATATATCATCCGTAATTCTCCTGACCCCGCCCGTTTTCGTGAATCGGTCCGACGCCGGGGGCGCTTGAATAGTTCCTTAAATTTTTGCCGCACCCCGCCGTGGGGCATAAAATACCCCGAATGACACACAGACAAACCAATCGCAATCACCGCAAAAACGAAACCGGCATGGTCGTGCTGCTGGGCGCCGGCGCCGGACCTGCCGGGCTCATATCAATGCGCGGCGCGAAGTGGCTGAGACGCGCCGACGTGGTCGCGTACGATCGCCTACTCGACCCTGCCCTGCTGGACCTGGCCGAGAAGGCAGAACTGCTCTACGTGGGCAAAAAGCCGGGTCAGTCCGCCAAACAGCAGGATATTACCGATATGCTCGTCTCCAGGGCCCGAGAGGGTAAACTGGTTGTTCGTCTCAAGGGCGGTGATGCCTTTGTCTTCGCCCGCGGCGGCGAAGAGGCGCAGGCCCTTGCCGCCGCAGGTGTGCCATTTTGCATCGTTCCCGGCATAACGGCCGCCGTGGCCGCGGGCGCCTATGCCGGAATACCGCTGACCGACCGGCGGATGTCCTCGTCCGTGGCGTTTGTCACCGGACACCAGGACGCCCAAAAACGATCCTCGACCGT
>CAYZPY010000154.1:0-5558 GCA_964480425.1 uncultured Planctomycetaceae bacterium | reverse complement strand
AGTTTTTTCACGTCTACTTACGACAATCATTTACAGACAAAGCAATTGGCTCGAATTGAGCATTGCCCAAGAGCACCCCGGCACCTTCCGGAACCGGGGTGGAGGAGGCGGTGAATTGAAGGCGCTGCTCGGCCAATGCGAACACAGATTGTGGATTCTATGGCGCGAGTGTCTGTGTGTCCTCGGTCAATACGCGAAGGTAATCCTGGTAGGCGTAAATTCGGTCCCTCTGTCGGCCGGTAGTCTCGTGGAGAATATCGGTATTCTGCAAAGCGTGGATGGCCTTGGAGGCGGTCGGCTTGGTGGTGTCCAGGAGTTCCATTACGGTCTGGAGTGTTACGATGGGGTGGACGGGGAGTTTATCCAGCAAACGGACCGTAGGGACCGTCGCCGAGGAATGTTCAAGAACCTTTTGACGATGCCTGCCGAGCAATTCGTGCAGTCGTTTGGCCACATCCACGGCGTCATCGGCCGCCTCACGCACGCACTCCAGGAAAAAAGCGTTCCAGCCCTCCCAGTCGCCGTCACTGCGCACCGCCGAAAGCCGCTCGTAGTACGCCCGGCGATGCCGCTTGAACGCCAGACTGAAATACAACAGCGGCGAGGCGAGCACGTGCCAATGCTCCATCAGCAGCGTGATAAGAAGCCGTCCGACACGGCCATTGCCGTCCAGGAAAGGGTGGATGGTTTCAAACTGGGCGTGTGCCAGTCCGGCCCGCACCAGCGGCGGCAGAGGGTCTTCGGCGTGAATCCACCGCTCCAGCATCTTCATTGCGTCGGCGACCTCAGCGGCGGACGGCGGTACGAATGCGGCGTTACCGGGACGCGTGCCGCCTATCCAGTTTTGCGATCGCCTGATCTGGCCGGGTTGTTTGCCTTTCCCACGAGCGCCTTTCATGAGTCGCTTGTGAATTTGGCAAAGGAGCCGCGTACTGATAGGAAGACCCTTAGGGCGGGCGGTCTCGCGCCGCGCGTACCTGAGCGCCTCAACGTAATTGCACACTTCCCGGACATCGTCCGGCCTGTCGGTCTTGTGCGTGGCTTCGAATTCCAATACGTCTTGCAAGGTGGCCTGGGTGCCCTCGATCTGCGAGGAAATGACCGCCTCCTTACGGACAAAGCCATAGAGGAACCAGTCGGCGCTGGGCACCATCTCACCGGCTACCGAGAGACGGCTGATTGCGCCCGTTGCCTCGGCGAGCAGGGACTGGGCCTCCCGGTCCAATGCCAGAGGCGGATTGCTCGGCGGCAGGTCGTGCGGGATAAACGACTTGACCTGCTCGTCACGGACGGTTGTCAGTCGATATGTTCCTGTTTTTCGCTTCATGGGTCGTTAAATCTTCTTTACCAACCGCAATCGTTAGTAAAGGTATCTTATCTAAGTTCGGGCGTTAGTCAAGAAAACTTTACTTATTTGTCGGGGATTTTCGGGACAGGCCGGCAATACCGGCCCAAGAGCACCCCGGTCCTTTGCGGAACCGGGGTGGAGGAGGCGGGGAATTGAAGGCGCTACTTGGCCAGTGCGAACTTGCCCCGCTCGACCTTGCGGAAGCGGCTGGCGTCGCCCCTGGTGGCTATCTCCCGGATGATGGCCGCGTAGATGGTCGCCGCGGGCGTCTTGCCGCCGGTGGACCACAGGTTTTTGGCCAGCATGCGCTCGACCATCTGCCCGGCGCTCAGCGGCTTCTGCGCCTCGCCCAGAACCTGGGCGGCCGCGTCAAGTCCGCTCATCCGTTTGGGCTTCTTCGCCGCCTTCGGCTTCTTCGAGTTTTTGCGCTTGGAAGCGCCCTTTGCCTTGGTTGTCTTTTTCTGCTTAGCCATGGTATGGCTCCTTTCCCGGCCGGTTTTTCGGCCGCATCCTGGGGTTCTGAAAAATCGTCATTCCATCATGTCCGCGATGTACGAAATCAGCGACGACAGGCCGGTAGCGCCGAGCTTGCCGCCATGTTCGATTTTTTCGCAGGCCTCATCCACGAACGGGCATTCATCCGGCAGGTTCGGGTCCGGCTCGGGCATCATTACGGCGATGTCCTGCTGCCGGACGGCCTCGGCCGCCCGCCGCAACAGCTCGACCGGGTCGGGCCTGTCGCTGTCGGGTATGGTCACTTTCCGCTTTGCCATAATCTTCGCTCCTTACCGCGGTCAGTCCGCGATTTGCAGGAACACGCCGAAGTAGTCCTGGACGTCGGCGTTCGTTCCACGGTGGCCGTCCAGCGCTTCCTGGACGATTTTCGCGGTTTTCCACTGGTCGTCCTCTCCGTCGGCCCTGACCATGAAGTGCCGAACGCCCGGCTGGTATTCCCTGCCGCATCCCTGGCATATGACCGTCTGGTCGTTCTGCCAGATGAGCTTGTCATGGTCGGCCTCGCCGCATTGCGGACATTCGTACCTGTCCCGTGTGATAAGCTCGACGCTTATCCAGTCCGCCCCGTCCTCCCGCCGCAGTATGGCGAAGCCGCGTGGCATGCCGTTGCGTTCGGGCATCCTGCTTCCGGCCAGCTCTATCTTTGTAATCTGCATGGTCTTTCTCCTTCCGTTCGTGGTTTACCCGGCGTTCAGCGCCAGGATGTTCCACGGCGTGTATCCGCACCGCCGCGCCTCTGCGTTGATGGCCTTGCGAATCCTGCCGCCGGGGCGGTTGGCGTAGTAAATCTTCGCCAGCCGCTTCCAGCCGAGCCGCTCGATGCGGCGTCCAAGTCGCGTCTCTGCCACCAGCCATTGGTAGGTTTCCGTGTTCTTCTTCATCGTGTTGTCCTTTCGTATTGCCATGTTTATGACCCGATCAGGCCATGGAACCGCGGATGTGCCAAGTCAATTCCCCAAAACTTATGCAGATTTATGCATGCCGCATGCTTTTGCGAGGTAAAGACTTATGTCAAATGACGTACATTCCGGAAAAAATAATGAAAATGCCCGCGCCGGTGACGCCGGAAGGGTAGACCCCCAGGCGATGACGGCCGAGCAGGCGGCCAGAATCTTATCTGCCGCGGGAGGTCGGAAGATTACCGCCGAGGCCGTCCGTGCCGCCATAGACGCCGGAGCGCCGGTCCTGGCCGACGGACGCGTGAACCTCATCGAACTGATGGCGTGGATGGAGAGGGAGGTGGCCGGGTGAACATCGACCTTCGACAGGTCCGCCCCGGCAAGTTGGCCGGGCTGTTGAACTCGACCTCGCTGGGCGAGGTGACCACCGAGTCTCGCGTGAGGCGCAACGTCGTCCGGGCCGGCCTGCGCGTCGGGGACGGCAAGCGGGTCAACGTCCTGGGCTACGCCGCCTGGCTGGTGGACACCTGGCAGGAAAAACTCCACCAGGCCGAAAAGGCCAGCGGCCTGTCCGGCTACGAGGCGATGAAAGAGCAGGCCCGGGCCCGCAACGCGGCGCTGTCCACCTCCGGCCGGGACAACGGCGAGATACCCGCCGTGGTCGACCCGCAGCGCAAGCAAAAGGCCGTCGCCAACTTCCGGTTCTTCTGCGAGTCGTACTTCCCCGACACGTTCACGCTGGCCTGGTCGCCGGACCACCTGAAGGTCATCGCCAAAATAGAAGAGGCCGTCCTGCACGGCGGCCTGTTCGCCATGGCAATGCCGAGGGGAGCCGGCAAGGCGCTGGCACTGGACACCATGCTGGCTACGCCGGACGGCTGGACGACCATGGGCGACGTGCGGGTGGGCGATACGCTATTTGACGAGCGTGGCCGCCAGTGCCGGGTAACTTACGCCACGGAGGTTCAGCTTGGCCGTCCGTGCTACCGTGTAGTCTTCAGCGACGGTGCATCCATAGTCTGCGACGCCGACCACCTGTGGACGGTCCACGACCGGTACGCCCGACGCAACCCCAAAACGCTGCGGACAGCGGACATGGCGCCCCGCGTGAAGCTGCCTACGAACCGGGAATGGACAGAGGTGCGCTACCGCATTCCCCTGACCGAGCCCCTGCAGGTAATAGCGGAGAATCTTCCCATCCAGCCGTACTCGCTGGGAGTGTGGCTGGGCAACGGAGCATGCTCGAATTCCACGGTCACCAACTACGTGGACGACATAGTCGAAATGCGTCACCTGGTGGAACTTGACGGGGAGACGCTGACCCCACGCCAGTCCGGCAGTTCCGGCAAGGCGGCATGCGGCGTGATGACCCTGGAGCGGTCCGTACTTCCGGGGCTGACATCCTTTCAAAAGCGGCTGCGGGAACTTGGTCTGCTGGGTAACAAGCACATACCCGCGGTTTACCTGCGGACGTCGGAGCCGGACAGGCTGGCGCTGTTGCAGGGCATCATGGACACCGACGGCTACATCAGCCGCAAGGGAGCCTGCGAGCTGACGCTCAAGGCCGGCAGGCTGTGCGACGACGTGGGCGAGCTGCTCACCTCTCTGGGCATAAAGTACGGACGCTCCTATAAGTGGGTGGATTTTGACGGCAAGCGGTTCGGCCCGTATTGCCGCTTTCATTTCAGGGGCTATGACGACCGGCCGGTATTCCGCCTGGAGCGCAAGCGGTGCCGCCTAAGGCCGGCCCCACTGCGAACTCCAGCGGGCAGGCACCGGTTCATAACGGACATTAGGCCGGCGCCCTCCGTTCCGGTTCGCTGCATACAGGTCGATTCCCCATCGCATCTGTACCTGGCCGGGCGGGCGATGGTCCCCACGCATAATACCACCATCGCCGAGAGCGCGTGCCTGTGGGCGGTGCTGACCGGCTCGCGTGAGTTCGTGTGCCTCATCGGCTCCGACGAGGGCCACGCCGTCGACATGCTCGACAGCATCAAGATGGAACTGGACGGCAACGACCGCCTGCTGGAGGATTTTCCAGAGGCGGTCTATCCCATCCACCGGCTGGAGGGCATACCCAACCGCTGCAACGGCCAGTTGCACCGGGGCCGGCGCACGCACATCGGCTGGACCGCACAGGAGATTGTCCTGCCGACCATACCCCACAGCCCGGCTAGCGGTGCCATCATCAAGGTCGCCGGACTCACCGGGCGGATTCGCGGCATGAAGTACAAGCGCACCGACGGCAAGACGGTCCGCCCGTCGCTGGTGATACTGGACGACCCGCAGACGGATGAGTCGGCGCGTTCGCTATCGCAGTGCGCCACGCGGGAGAGCATACTTGCAGGCGCCGTCCTGGGCCTGGCCGGGCCGGGCAGGAAGATTGCGGGTGTTATGCCCTGCACCGTCATCCGACCCGGCGACATGGCCGACCGCATACTCGACCGCGAAAAACACCCCACCTGGCAGGGCGAGCGGACAAGGATGGTCTATTCCTTCCCGTCCTTCCCGGCCAACCGGAAGTTGTGGGACAGGTACGCCCAGATACGCGCCGAGAGTCTCCGCAACAACAACGGCGGCAGGGAGGCAACGGAGTTCTATCGCCGCAACCGCGAGGCGATGGACGCCGGAGCCCAGGTCGCCTGGCCGCAGCGGTACAATCCCGATGAAATCTCGGCCGTCCAGCACGCCATGAACCTTCGCCTGCAGGACGAGGCGGCGTTCTTCGCCGAGTACCAGAACGACCCGCTGCCCGAGGATGAGGGCGACGCAGACATGCTCACCGCCGGGCA
>CAYZPY010000153.1:0-5760 GCA_964480425.1 uncultured Planctomycetaceae bacterium | reverse complement strand
TGGTCGCCGTGCGCAAGGAGCGGCTGTTCACGCCCGCCAGTAACCAGAAGATACTCACCTCCGCCTTCGCCCTGGCGAAGTTGGGCGCGGAGTTCGAATTCGTCACGAAGGTCAAACTTAACGGCAACGTGCTGAGCGTGATGGGCGATTACGATCCCACGCTGGGCGACCCGATCCTGGCCAAGCAGAACGACCGCGGCATTTACGACGAACTGGACCGCTGGGCCCGCCGGGTCAAAAAGCGCCTCGGCGGGGTGGGCATCAGCAGAATCTCGGTGATTCCCGCAGCAAAAGACAGCGACGGATATCGCCACCCGGACTGGCCCGAAAATCAATACCGGCGGTGGTACGCAGCGCCCGTGGCCGCCGTGAATTTCCACGACAACTGCATCGACGTGGCGTTCGAGGTCGCCGGGGAGGAGGTCACGCCGATTATCCGCCCGCAAAGCAGATACATCGAGGTGATTAACCGCGTGCGGAAGGGCGACAAACACGTGTGGAGCATTCGCTTCGCGCGCGACGATGCGGTGGTGACGCTCACCGGCACGGTCAGCCGGACCACGCCCGATCCGTACAGCGTGGCCGTCGACGACCCGCCAATGCTGCTGGGGCGTGTGCTGGCCGATCGACTTGTTCGGGCGGGCGTGAAGTTCGCACCGGACGAAAAAAACGCCGACGCTCGGCCCGGCGGGCCCGTAATTGTCTGTGAGACCGCTACGCCGATAGACCTCGTTATCAAACGGGCCAACAAGCGCAGTCTGAACCTCGCCGCCGAGTGTCTCATGCTCCGCGCGGGCGACGGGACCTGGGACCGAAGCGCGAAGATAATGGCGCGGACGCTGGTGAAGGAATACGGCCTGGACGTAAAATCGTTCACGATTCGAGACGGCAGCGGGCTGTCTCGCAGGAACCGCGTAACCCCCGAGGCGATGGTAAAAGTGCTGGCTGCGCTTGCGCGGCGCAAGGACGCCCGCGTATTTCTGGATTCGCTGGCGATAAGCGGGACCGACGGGACGATGGGCGACCGCCTGACACTGGAGCCGTACCGCGGGCGCGTGCTGGGAAAGACCGGATACGTTTACGGCGCATCGTGCCTGAGCGGATACGTGCTCGACGGCGACGGCGCGCCGGCGGTGGCTTTCTCCATCATGGTCAACGGCGTGCGAGCCGGTAAGGCGTGGAAGGCAAAGGAATTCCAGGATAACCTCTGCCGCATCATGGTCGACCACATCTCCGTCGAAAAGAAACCGAAAGGTAAACAAAAGAACGTAAAATCGCCCGCCCGGCCTGATTGATATATCGCCGCCGCTGCGATATCATGCAGCGTAAACAATGATTCTAATCATCGACAACTACGACAGTTTCACCTACAACCTGGTCCAGCGGATAGGCGAACTGGGCCGGACGGACATTCGCGTCTATCGCAACGACGTGATTGCCCCCGCCGATGCCGAGGACCGGTGCAAACCCACGCACCTGATCATCTCGCCGGGTCCGTGCACGCCGAACGAGGCCGGTAACTCATGCGACTTCGCCCGGCACTTCCACGGAAAAATCCCCATACTGGGCGTGTGCCTGGGGCACCAGTGCATCGCGCAGGCGTTCGGGGCCAAGATAATCCGCGCCGATCGCCTCATGCACGGGAAAACCAGCGACATCCGACACGACGGAAAGACCATCTTCAGAGACCTGCCCAATCCCTTCACGGCCACGAGGTATCACAGTCTGATAGTCGAACCCGACGGGATGGACGAGGATTTCATCCAGACCGCATGGACCGTCGATAGGGAAGAACTGATGGGCATCCGCTCAAAGACCCATCCCACCGAGGGCGTGCAGTTTCACCCCGAGAGTTTCCTCACCGACGTGGGGCACAGGCTGCTGGCGAATTTCCTCAAATTGTGAAGTTTGGTCGCCACATAGCCGCAGAGGACACAGAGAGCGGATTTATCAGGAATTCACGGATGGCGCGGCGGGCCGCCGACAGAAATATTTGCTCACCGCCGACCCTGACGCAAAAAACACCCGCTAACTGGAGGCGGCGGGGGGGGGACGGACACCTCGCATTTGATTTAATCTATAATTAACGGATATCGACGCTTGCGCCTACGTACCATGTAATACAGAAGTAATAACTGTGTGGAGGTCGAAAAATGATTAGAAAAGGCACGTCGAAATCGTCTTTGCTCAGGAAACTGTCGCTGTTGGTTCTGGCGATACTGCCCGCCGTCGCGACCGGATGCTCCAAAAAAATGTGGATCAACAAGTATCCGCCGTTCTGGTCGCCGGATTTGAAGTCCGTGGCCGTGGTCCCGTTTGAAAACAGAACCGAGCACAAGGACGTCGGCAAATATATCGCCGACCGCCTGGCGGCCTCTCTGTCGGCCAACGGCACGTACAAGGTCTTCAACCGCAACGACATCGAGCAGTTGCTCCAGAAGCGCGACGAGAAGGTGAACTTCATCTCGCGGAAGGACACGCTGGATAAGATACGCTCTGTGAACATGGCCCATGCGGTAATCACCGGGACGGTGACGGTATTTTCCGCCAACACGCATTCGGAACTGCGCCACGAGCCGTATTACACGTACTACCCCTATTACGGCCGTCACGGTTTACACGGGCTCCACGGTTATCACGGGCATCACGCTTACACTTCCTACGGGTACAGCATCTACGTTTACACGCGCAACGAGGCCAACGTCGGCGCCACGGCGTCGCTGATACGCCTGGAAGACGGACAGACGATATACTCCACGCCGTCGGCGGTCACCGGGCGGCACGTCTCGAAAGGCGCCCCGCCGGACTGCGACCCGCACGCGTGCCTTTCCAGGGCGACCGGAAAATTAATAGAAAAACTAACCGAGCAGTTCGCGGTGGTCCGCAGGGAAATAGAGATAAACCCGCACGAGGACTTCAGGACCGCCGCGGGACAAAGTAACGAGCAGTGGATTTACAGCGACGAATTCGACCACGACTCCGCAAAGATGTTCGTTATCGTCCGCCTGCCCAAAATCTGCGCCCGGAACAGGTTTAAGATCACCATCTCCCGCGCCGGCAACGAAGAACCGCTGGTCGAAAAGGAAATCCTCTGGCAGCGCAGTTTTAAGCCCGCCGGACAGGAGTTCAAATTCAGCCCCTCGGAGATTTTCGACCAGGGCGGGGCCGGAAAATACATAGCCCGCTTCCACTCCGAGGAGGGTGTGCAGATGACCCGCGAGTTCGAAATTGAACCGCCGGATTAAATGGCAGTTTTCACGAGCAACTCCGTCCCGCCGTAATGAGGCGGGACGTTGCCGCTCACACTGCCGGTCTATGGGGCGAGTAATGACGCCGCCGCGCGTATACACCATGACACCGCGCGTAATCAAATCTCGAAATTTTAGATATTGCCGCGCGTTTGGCTGGTTTGTATTGTGTGTCAGTCCCGTAAGGTGGAGGTGAGAAATGACCTTTTATCGTAAGTCGGAAATTTTCCGGCGCGGCGGCGCGTGGCTGCTGCTCCTGTCGGCGTTTGCAGCGATTTGCGGCGGGTGCAGCAAGAAGATATGGATTACCAGGTACCCGTCGTTCTGGACGCCGGATTTGAAGTCCGTTGCGGTGGTTCCGTTCCGCAACAGCACGTCCAGTAGCACCGCCGGTCAACTCATCGCCGATCGTCTGGCGGCAACGCTGGCCGCCAACGGCACGTACGAAGTGCTCAACCGCAACGACCTTGCGCCACTGCTGGAGCAGCGCGACCTGAAACTGGCGTTCGGCTCGCAACAGGACGCCGTGACGAAAATACGCGCGCTGGACAGGGTCCAGGCGATAATCACCGGCACGGTGACGACGTTCTCGGCCACGAGCCAGTCGCAGCGCCGCCAGGAGCCGAAGTACCGCTACGTCAAGAACAAGGGTCGCGTGTTCGACGGGTACAGGATATACGTCTTCACACGCAACGAGGCCAACGTGGACGTTACCGCCTCGCTTATACGCGTTTCCGACGGGCAGACCATATACAGCACGCCGTCCCCGGCAAGGGGTCACGCCTGGGCGCAGGGCTCCCCGTCCCCGATAGACTCGCACGCCTGCCTGTCGCGCGCCACTGACCACGTAATATCGCAGCTGACCGAGCACTTCGCAGTGGTCCGAAAACAGATAAAGGTCAATCCGCGCGACGATTTCAAAACCGCCGCCGCCCGCCAGCACGACCAGTGGATTTACAGCGACGAGTTCTCGCCCGACGACGAAAAAATGTTCATCGTCGTGAAGCTGCCGAGAATCTGCGACCGCAACCCGTTTAGGATAACCATCTCCCGCCTGAACGCCGAGGCGCCGCTGGTGTCCAGGGAAATCCTCTGGAAGCGGAACTTCTCGCCGGAGGGATACGGTTTCGACTTCAGTCCCAAAGAACTCGCCGAGGCGGGGGGGACAGGCCAGTACGTGGCGCGATTCCACAGCGGACAGGAAGTGACCATGGAGCACAAGTTCTCAATTTTGCCGCCGAAGCAATAAACGAAGATAGCGCGGCGGCGTTCCCACGCCGCCGCGGATGTATGTTATCATCCGCCCGCGCGACGTCTCATTTTCTTGATTTTCTCTATCTCATCGTCGGTGAGGCGCGACATGCTCTCGGCGAACCTGCTGTCGTTAATCCGCTCCACCGCCCGCAATTGGAGCAGGCATTTGTCGTAGAGGTCGGTCTTGAGCAGCACCGTCGCGTAGTCCATCCGCAGGCGCATGTTCTGCGGGTCCAGGCGGACCGCCCGGGAGTAATGCTCGACGGCGCGCATGCGCCATGCGGATTCGTCGTTTGCCACGTCGGACAGTCGCTCGGCTATCTGCCCGGCCAGTCGGTGGTTCGAGGAACTCCACCTGTTCCGGCGAATCGCCTCCAGCGACCAGCGGTAGGCGTCTGAGAGCAACCCCGCGTCGGGTTGATTGTCCGCGCTCCGTTCCGCCCAAAGGGCTTCCGCAAGACGAGCGGTTTTCACGGCGGCATGCGGGTCAAGCGGGTCATGTTGTGCGGCCTGCTGCAACGCCGCCAGGGCCTTTTGCGGGCGGTGGCGGATAATGTGCTCTATGGCGGCGTCGGTGCATCGTGTTCTTGCGAACACCGGCCACCACAGAAGCGCCACCGCCGCCCCGACGCATGCGACGGACGCGCCGGCGGTGAGCCATCGCACCGGTGGTTTTCGCCGCCCCTGCTCGCCTGCGGTCGCCGGACGACGCCCCGCCAGCGCGCCGGCGACTGTCCAGAAGACCATCGCCGACGCCGGCACGAACAGACTGAAGGTCACGAAGTTGTGAAGCAGGAATCCGCCCAGCCCGCAAAGCAGCCCGAGGCGGACGATTCCGTCGTTTGCCCCGACCTCCGCACCGCCGCGCCATCGCAAGATAACCGCCGCGGCGCCCAGCACGCACGCCGGCAGCAGCGCTTCGAGCACGAAGACGGCGGCGGATTCGCCCGCGCCGGCGAAAATCGTCCTGCAAAGTATCACCGCCGCGACGGGCACGCCCGCCGCCAAAATCAAAGGCGCACGCTGCGCCCCGGCGGGCGCCTCGTCGCCCGACCATGCCCCTATCCACGCGCCATACAGCACCCACGCCAGTATGCCTATAAAGAACGCCCCGCCCACCAGGCCGAACTTGGCCGCCGGTTCAATCACGAAATTGTGCGGCGACTTGACTGCCTCTTCGGCGGCGGGGCGACGATGGCGGAGATACGCCGAGTGAAAATCGCCCGCCCCGGCGCCCGTCAGCGGGCGCCGGGCGATT
>CAYZPY010000152.1:0-5766 GCA_964480425.1 uncultured Planctomycetaceae bacterium | reverse complement strand
GCGGTATCCAGCAGGTCGTCGGCCAACTGATACGCCGCGCCTATGCGGTATCCCGCCGCCTCAAGCGCGTCGCCCATCCGCCCATCGTCGCCGCCGCCCAGGCGTGCGGAAAATGCGAACAAAGGCCCCGTCTTGGAGCGGGCTATCCGCAACGCCGTGGACCGGTCGATATCGTCCCCGCGATGCAGCAGTTCCTGCTCAATTTCGGCGGCGATAATCTCCCTGACCTTGCGGACAAAGGTGTGGGCGATTCCACTCCCGCCGGCGTCAAGGACGAGTTTCATCGCCTCTGCCAGCAGAAGGTCGCCGATGAGCACCGCCGCAGAGGCGCCAGTCCGGCGCCACAGCGCCGTCGAGAACCTCCGCACGGCGGCGTTGTCTATTACGTCGTCGTGGCACAGACTGGCGGTGTGGACCAGCTCAACCGCCGCGCACAAATCCACAAAATCCGCACGTTCAGTCTGTACGGCGCACGCCTGGCGCAGGCGAACCGCCAGGCGGCTGCGCAGCATCTTGCCTGGCAATAATTGCTCAACGTCCTCGCCGCTGCCCAATAATTCCTCCAGGCGCGCGACTGCGGCGGCGACCCGACGGCGTATCAGACCAAGCATTGCGTCGGTTGGCGCTGTTTTTGTGGATTCACACACGTCGTGCACTCTCAAAAAGCGTTGCGCAAAGTGCACCATAATATCCCCCTGCCGCCCGGGTATCAAACATCCCCCGGCCAAAGATTCCGCTCCAATCACCATCCCGAGCGCATTATGACGCATCTGTCGCTTACTCGCGGAGGCATGGAAGCCGCAACGCGCGCCGCATCGGGCTCGTCGTCGCACAGAACGAACAACCCGCTTCCGCTACCCGTGAGGCATACCGGCATCTTGAGACTATCGGACATTTCCTCGCGCAGTTCCCCAAGGACAGGGTAAACGTGCTGGGCCGCCCCCACAAGGACGTTCACCAGTCGGTCCCGCCAACAGGACGGCGGGCGGCGGAATATCTCCAGGTCATACTCCCGACGGCGCGCGGGCGAGTTTAAAGAATCGAACGCCGCGTAAACCTCCCCCGTGGCGCATTGAAACTTCGGAAGGTGAATCACCACGCAGAACTTGTGCACGTCAATTGACTGTATATTCTCCCCGCGCCCCGTCATTCTCGATGACGGGGATCCGAGGAAAAACGGCACGTCGGCGCCGAGCGAAACGGCAATTTCGAACAGGGCACCCGCCGGGAGATTAAGGCGCCATAAATCGTTCAAACCTTTAAGCACGGCAGCGGCATCCGAGGAGCCGCCACCAAGACCACTGCCGGGAGGCAAGTGCTTGTGCAGCGTAACGTCCGCGCCGGGAACGCACCTTTGCTCTTTAATAGCGCAGGCGGCGAGGTAAGCGAGGTTTTTGTCATCCGGACCGCAGTCCTCTCCGAGGCAGGAGAAATTTATTTGCCCGTCGTTGCGCAGTCGCAGTTCGACGGTGTCGCACAGGTTGACCTTCGCCGCAACGGAATCTATGGGATGGTACCCGTCATCGCCCCGGGGGCCGACGAACAGGTCAAGGTTCAGCTTTCCAGGCGCCTCGATGCGGAGAACTCCCCGCCCGGACAGGGCGGGATTATATTCATTGTGATTGTTTTTTCTTTCGTCTGTCATCCGGTTTTGCGTAACGCTGATAATGCTCGGCGACGCCGGCCTGTTCAGGCGAGCCGACGTGAAAATAAAATCCGTATTTCAACACAAGACTTTCGCCGGTCTTGATACGGTAGTCGCCGGCGCCTTTGTGTTCTTGCTGGAAATAGTGCGCGCCGAACGGATTGGCCGCGAACAATCCGTAACTTCGCGCGTGCCACCCGGTGGGATGGCGGAGATTGTCGGGATGGTCGAAAATCGCGATGCCCGCCGTCTTTGTCCCGATCTCGCCCCAGTAGTCGCACCAGGCGGCCTTGGCGCCCCAGGCATCCCCGTCGCACACGCCCTCGCTGTTGATTATGTGTCCGGCCGCTACCTTGCCCTTGAGCCGCAACTGCGGCGCCACGCGAATCGCCATCGTTCCTTCCTTGCTGTCGCCAAATAACACATCACCATGCGAGGCGTGGATGGTGATTCGGAACCCGGCGAAAATGCCGTCTTCCACGGCGGAAAATTCATGCTCGCGCGTGTCGGTGCACACGATCCGCCTGTCGGCGGACACCCATTTGTTCCGGCAGGCGATTACGCCGGTCTCACCCGAGCGGACCTCGATGAACTCGTCGTGTACAATTTTTCCCGACTTCTTTCCCTCGGTCCAGAAATCGTGTCCGTTAACCGGCTCGTGCGCGAACCACCACGAGCGATGGTGGGCATGATCGTGCTGCTCGTATTTGGCGCCCTTTTTCATAGGCCAGTGACGCACCACCACATCGCCGGTCGGTCCGATTACCGGATAGAAATACGGCTTGGGGACATTTTTGTAGTTGTAGGCGGTGAACAGGCGGCCGTTAATTTCGACACCAAGCGTGTCTTTTGTCTCGGTGATTTTGACCGCCGGGCGTGAACCGGCGCCGACCAGCGGGTCGCCGGCGAGTATCACCGCACCAGCCGCCGCGCCCCGCAGAAACTTCCGCCGCGATTGACGCGATTTGCTCATGGTCTGATTACTGTATGTCAAATCAAAATCGACGATGCAATAGTTTATATGCAAATACATATCAATAATTGAAAACGAGGGCTTGATTCGGTTTTTGGCGACAGTCCGCAGGTGGAACGCCAAACGTGAATGGAAAAGTAAACACACCTCCCCCTTGTTGCGGCTGTCGGCATCCGCAACGCCGGATAACCTCACCTCGTTTCTGACTGTCCGCCCGAATCGCCAGAATGCGATTTCAATCAGCGGCGGTAGTCGTTTACATTTCCGCCATTGCCTCCTGCTTTGGTGGAATCCGCCGCCTCAAAGATGGGCTGACCCGCATTAACGCGAGCAGCATAGCGCTCGATGTTTTCTTCCTTGGCGAGTTGTCCGTCCTCGTCATACTCATCGTCGCATCTGAGACTGCACAGGCGGAAGATACGAATACTTAGACCGGTATTGGCCATACCCGCAACCTCCTGAAAGGATAAAACATACTATATTTGCCTCTTCTTATTTTTCTCAAACTACTCTGATATGTCTTGTATATTATTACATGCCGTGCCGATGCTGACAACAGGAAATTTTAATTTTTTTACATCGCACCAAAACGCCTGTTCTCTACCCGGTGAGGTAATCGCAGGCGGAGCGGCGACAATGCGAGGTCTGCTGCCTTTGCGTATTATCATATCCGCCGGCGGCGCCTGGAAATTTCCCGTTTTATCCGACGCTTTTCTTCCTTTTCCTTTATCGCTTGGCGCTTGTCGTATTGCCTTTTGCCCACCGCAAGGGCGAGTTCGCACTTGGCCCAGCCGCGCTTGAAATAAACCGACGTGGGTATCAGCGTCTTGCCCTTCTGACGCACGTGGGACTTGATCTTATTTATCTGCCTGCGGTGCAGAAGCAGCCGGCGGTCTCGGTCCGGTTCGTGCTGCATCGCCTCGGACGCGTTGGGATACGGCGATATGTGTGCGCCCACCAGGTACACCTGCTCGTCGCAAATTCGCCCGTACGCCTCGGATATTTTCATCCGACCCTCCCGAAGCGACTTCACTTCCGTGCCGGTCAGCTCCAGGCCGCATTCGACCACCTCAAGTATCTCGTAATCGTGGCGGGCCTTGCGGTTCACGATTCGAGGTGCACGCGACGGCTTGTTGTCTTTCTTCTTTGCCATCTTTTCTCAAACGCCTATTTGGAGCGAAACACCGCGATAAACCCGCCGTCGCGCCATTGAGTCGGGTCGCCCGCCCCGACCGGAAGCACCTGCTCGCGTCGCACCGGCTCCAGTCGGGGTTGCTGCTGTTTGAGCCATTCTGCCACGCGATGGTTTTCCTCCGGCTCGATACTGCACGTGCTGTAAACCAACATTCCCCCCGGCTTAACGAACCCGGCGGCGACCTTGAGCAGAAATTTCTGATCGTTAACCATCCGTCCCAGCCGAGCCTGGGTGAATCGCCACCTTGCTTCCGGTCTGCGCGCCAGCACGCCGGTATTGCTGCACGGGGCGTCCACAATGACCCTGTCGAAACCTTCGGCGGGCAGTTCGCCCGCCCCCTCGGCAGGGTGCGTCGTTACGATGTCGATGCCCATGCGGCGGCAGTTGTCACGCACGTGGTGAAGTTTGTCCGGTATATCCATTGCCGTTATCGAGCCGGTATTGCCCATGAGCTCGGCCAGGTGCGTCGTCTTGGTACCGGGCGCGGCGCAGAAATCCAGCACGTTCATGCCCGCCTCGACCTCGGCGGCGAGGCAAACACCGGTGGCGGTCGGGTCCTGCGGCTGAACCTGTCCGCCGGTGAACAGCGGCAATTTGTTGATCCGGCTGAATCCCACGCCGGCGTCCAGCACGACGCTGTCGCCGTTGGCGTGCTTGCGGGCGGGTATCCCTTCGGAATCCAGCGCCCGGATTACCTCTTCAACGCTGCTGGTCAGGCGGTTGACCCTCAGGATAAGCGGCGGGCGGCAGCAGGCGTGCGCGGCGATGTCGGCGGTGCGGCGCAAATCGCCGAATCTCTGTATCCACCGTCGGGCAAGGACTTCCGGCAGGGAGAACGCTTCGGCGACGTAACCAACTTCATCCTCCCGCGGGTCGGCAAATACGGGCGAGGACGACTTTTTGTACCCTTCGGGCGGCGCGGGAATGACATCCGGTCGCAGGGGCGGTTCGCCGGAATGGACTTCCGTCACGTTTCTGGCCACCGTCCGCAGCACGCCGTTTACGTAATTGCCCTGGCGCTTGTGATGGAACCTTCCGGCCTGGTCGACGGCCTCGTTCACCGTTGCAAAGTCCGGCACGCGGTCGAGGAACAGAATCTGGTACAGTCCGACCTGGATCACCTCGTTAAGCGAGCCGGGCAGGTGCTTGTCCGGCTGGCGTGAGAACGCCTTCCGCACCGCCTCCAGGGTCCCCCTTCGGCGCATTACGCCAAGCGCGAGTTCGAACGCCAGCGCCCTGTCGGCGCACGACAGCGCGCCGGCGTCTAACAGGCGGTTCAGATTTGCGGAAACGTTGTGTGCCCTGTCTCGCAGCGCCAACACCGCTATGTCCCTGGCGTTAAAATCCATTCTTGCTCCTTTTTGACCCGGACGGGCGATGGGACGTTACTCTCGCTTCAGGGCGACACGAATTTATCTCCGTCTCGGGGCCTGTATCCGTTTACAAAATCGCGCCAGGACATCAACTTACGCCCTGCCGGTTTTAATTCCAGTATTTCCAGTCGGCCATCGCCGGTGCAGACCTTCATGTCCGAATCAATCCGCCCGGGCTCGCCGTCGTCGCCGCCCACCGCCACCCGCGCACGGGCCAGTATGACATTAATCGGACCGCCCTCGCCGTGCAGAAGCACCGCATGTCCGCCAGGCCAGGGCCATGTGCCGTGGATGAGATTTTTAATCCGCACCGCCGGGGCTGTGAAGTCTATCGCGCCGTCGGATTTTTTCAGCCGGGGCGCGAAAGTCGCTTCGCGATGGTTTTGCGGGCGCTTTTGCGCCCGACCGTCGGCCAGTGTGTCTATTGTCTCCGTGAGCGCCTCTGCGCCAAGTCTCGCCAGTCGCCGCGACAGTTCCTCGGCGGTTTCCTCGGCGCCGATTTCCGTGCTGCGCTGGAGATATATGTCTCCGGCGTCCATCTCGTCGCTCAGCGATATGGTGGTCACCCCGGTTTCGGCGT
>CAYZPY010000151.1:0-5772 GCA_964480425.1 uncultured Planctomycetaceae bacterium | reverse complement strand
ACCGACGCGGCGGCGGCGCTGGCGCGCGTAAGGGGCGATTCGGCAGTGGGCCCGCTTTGCCTGCACGCCACCAACGACAATTCGCGCGACGTGAGAATCGCATGCGCAAAAACGCTTAGGCACTATCGCGGCGATGAAGTGGTGAAATCGCTTATCTCCTGTCTGCGCGACGATGCGTTCGGCGTGCGCTACCAGGCGCACGAATCGCTGGTGGAAATGGCCGGCTGGGATGTGGGGTGGAACCCGGAAGACTGGTCCACTGCCACTGCCGGGGGCTTGCCGCCGGAGAAACCCGACGGCGGAAAACCCTGGTGGGACTGGATGGGCCTGACAAATAGCAAAAAGGGGCCCGCCGAAAAGGCGCCGCACGCTGAACCGAGCGCCCAGGTCGAGACACGGCCCAAGTCAGGCGATGAGGCGCCTGAAAAATCCGACAAATCCAGGCCCTGGTGGGACTGGATGGGCGTTACGGATAAGAAAAAAGATTAGCCCGCCGCCGAACCGCCGTTGGCTTAGAGTTCCCGGATTTCATCGGGCAGGGGGATGACGCGGCCTTCTTTGTCGATGCATGCCAGGGTGGTTTCGGCAGTGGTTAGCAGGACGCCGTCGCTTTTGCGATTCAGTTGGTAGGCGTGTTCGATGCTGGCGCGTCCGGTTCTGCTGCGGCACGTGGTCAGAGTGAGCATATCGTCGTAGCGCGCCGGGTGTATGTATCTGGCCGAGCACTTTGCGATGGCGAGGTACACGCCGCGGTCTTCCAGGTCGCCATAGCGCAATCCGGCGTTGCGTAGCAGTTCGGTGCGTCCCATTTCGAACCATGCCCAGTATCGGCTGTGATGCGCCACGCCCATGCGGTCGACTTCGGCGTAGCGGACGCGGATTTCTATGGTGCAGCAGTAATCTGTTTTCGCCACGGCGTGTTCCTTTTGTCGCTCGGATCGCATCGCACCGTCGTGCCCGGAGCGTTTTTATCTGTATAATATGTGCATGGCCTGCTGCCAAGACGAAAAGTTCATGTCCGAGGCGCTGGAGTGTGCGGCCCGGGGCGTCGGCGACGTGGAGCCGAACCCGCCGGTCGGTGCGGTGCTGGTTCGCGACGGATTGGAGATTGCCCGCGGGCGTCACGAGAAGTTCGGCGGACCGCACGCCGAGGTCAACGCCATCGCCGCCGCCGGTGACGGCGCCCGCGGCGCGACCCTCTATGTCACGCTCGAGCCGTGCTGCCATCACGCAAAGACGCCGCCATGCACCGAGGCCGTCATCCGCGCCGGGATATCGCGCGTGGTCGTCGCGACGGAAGATCCCGACCGGAACGTGTCGGGACGCGGCATCGAGATTCTGCGCCGCGCGGGTGTCGAAGTGGACCTCGGCGTTTGCCGAAGCGAGGCGCTGGCGCTGCTGGGTCCTTACGTGAAACTTCGCACCACTGCCCGGCCATGGGTCATTTGCAAGTGGGCCCAGACGGCCGACGGTTTGCTCGCACTTTCCCCCGAATACGGAAGGTGGATTTCCACCGAGGAATCGCGCCGCCGGGCGCACCGTTTGCGCGGGATTTGCGACGGGGTGTGCGTGGGCGTCGGGACAGTGTTGGCCGACGACCCGCTGCTGACCAACCGCTTGGTCGGCGGTCGCCGACCGGCCCGCCTGGTGCTGGACTCGCATCTGCGCACGGGCGCCGATTGCCGACTGCTGCGTACCGCCGGGGAATGTCCGGTGATTATCGCATGCCTCGAATCGACCATCGAGCATAGCGGCGGAAAGGCCAATGCGCTCCGTCGGGCGGGCGCCGAGATTTTACCGCTGCGAGCGTCGCAAACCGGCTTGGACCTCCCTGAACTGCTGGACGAATTAGGACGACGCCGCTGGACGCGCCTGCTCGTCGAGGGCGGGCAGAAGGTGCTGGGGAGTTTTATTTACGCCGGGCTGTGCGACGAGATTATCGTGTTCGTCTCGCCGCTAAGGTTCGACGCCGCCGGCGAAAACCTGCCGCGGTTCGACGTGAATGAAGTCCAACGACGCCTGTGTTTGAAGACCCATAACCGGCAGAAAATCGGCGGCGATACGATGCTGCGTTACGTGCTCAACGTCCCCCGGGCGGATTAGCTCATCACGGCCAGTATTCGTAAATCGCCCACATCGCCAGTCCCAGGAAGATAAGCCCGGCGACCATGTAGCCGACCAGCGCGACGATTTGCAGGGGCAGCTTCCTGACGTTTTCGGTTCGGATCGTCTTGTAGACGGCGGCCACCGACACGCAAAGCGGCAGCACCAGCCACAGAACCGCGTCCCAGGAGATGACAATCGGTTTGTAAAACAGCGCCAGGAAGATCATTTTTGGTCGTCTCCGTCTTTGGATGCTCCACGGGCGTCGGGTTTTTGTTTTTTGCCTTCGCCGTTTTTGTTCGGCTCGCCGCTTACCCCCATCAGCGCCAGCACCGTCGCGTCGAAAATGCACATCATGTTCAAAAGCCCCGCAATCCCGGTGTATGCCCTTGCGACCGAGTCCACCGGCGCGGTCAACACCAGCCCCTCGGACGCCATGGCCGTGTCGTAGACCAATTGTTCGTATAGTTGCGGTTTTTCTTCGCCGGTGCCGCGCCACCTGCCGACAATTTCCCGGATTTGCGGGTATATGTCGTCGTAAACTATCTCGGTGCGCCGCCACGACACAAGCGCGTGGGCGCCGGTGAACGTCTGGGCGGCGAACCACCACTTCTGGGCGCGGTGGTCCACGGTCATCACGCCGCCCATGGCCACTCCCGCCCAGAACGTAGCGCCGATGACCACGAAGATGAACGCCGCCCTGACGGGCCTTCGAAGGTATGCGTGTCCGGCGCCGGGCACCAGCCACGCCAGCAGCAGCGCCAGTAGCGGGATGGGGCGAGGTTTGGCGTTTTTTTCTTTCATGTCGTTTTAGCGGGTCCGAATCATTTTCCCCGTTTATCGGCGCCTGTCAAGCTGCGCCCGGAAATGTGCGTCATTTATACACGTTGCTGCGAAGCCCGTCGCTGAGCGTTGGACCGCGTCGGATGATGCGGGCCCGCTCCACCAGCAGCCACACCAGGAACGTGGTCCAGATAACCAGCGCCACGGCCATGAACACCGGAAGCGACAGCGAACCGGCCCGGTCGGCAACCACGCCGGGCCTGTGCGGTTCGGTGAGTCTGCTTAGCGTGTCGCCTGCGCTCCAGGCGATCAGCGAGGCCGCTATGCTCGCCACGAAACTCTGGCAAAGTGCCGAAACCCACGCCCACGAGATACTTATCATCTGCCTGGAGCCCAGCACCACCAGCACCAGCGAAAGCGTCAGCCACGCCACTGCGATGATGTCGACGAGCAGACCGGCGTTGACCAGAGCAATGTTCAAGCCGCGGGCGAGCGGATGCAGCGCCGCGCCGAACTCCTCGGCGCGGGCGACGGCGTCGGCGAGCACCCTGCGCGAGATGAAGATAACGAACGCCCACACAAGGTATCCTATCCCGACGAACGCCAGGGCCAGGCCCACATCCGTCCTTGTTGTCCGGCGCATTCTTCCAAGCATTACGCCACTATTAGACCACCGCATTGACCGAGGGTCAAAACAAACTCGACCGCGGCGTCCGGTGCGTCGGCGAGGCGCCCCTGCCGGGCAGCGGGCTTGACATATCCAGCGGGTGGAAATAACTTGGTTGTTGGTCACGACGCACGCGGCGATTGTCGCGGCATCGGGATGGTATGTCCGCAACGCCCGGAGAGGTGGCTGAGTGGCTGAAAGCGACGGTTTGCTAAACCGTTATACGGGGTCATTCCCGTATCGCGGGTTCGAATCCCGCCCTCTCCGTTTGTTTAGAGCAGTTTGCAGAGATCTTGTCGCCATCTTCTGATTGCGGCTTCGCCCGGCGGCGTCCGGCTGCATCGACAATGCTACGATATTGCCTGCTTCGCCGTCTTTGCCAGACTCGTCCTGGGCGACGAACATGACGACAAGATTTCTGCAAACTGCACCAGCCGCGAATTGCGCGAATAAAAACGAGTATAGACAAATAGTAAGATGATTTGACAATGTGGGGTAAGAACGCGCCCGGATCCTCCGAAGGCGGGGACGGAACGCGGGTTCGACGACCAAGGCGCCGCGCAGCGAATCCCGCCCTCTTTGTTTTAATATTTAGACCCGTTGACAGGCGGGGGTGATTACAGGCGCACCGGCGGGTTAATGTGGCGGCAAAGACAGGGGTCGGAAAAGTTCTTGCCGCACCCTATCAAAATTGTAATTTCCTAAAGAGGGCTTCCCAGTAAGTCGAAATTTCCGTTAGAGTTATTATTCCTGCGGCCAAAGACTGCGATTGGAACACGAGAACAATAATTTTTAAATGTTGACAATCGCGGCGTGTGGCGTCTTGGTGCGCCGCGCGGCGTATGATTTTGTCAGGTGAGTATTGTTATAACGCCTGCACGCTTTGTGATTTACGGCCAGGGCTGCCAGTAAATGCCTGGGCTAAGGAGATACGACAAGGCCTGTAACTGATGGCGCATGCGGCAAAAACACGGCCGGATTTTTCGTTAAATTCCATGGACGGTCCGGTGATGGAGCCGCTGGAGGCGCGGCTGCTGCTGGACGGCGGTCCGAACATAGAAGTCGGCATGCTGGCCGACGTCGGCAGTGACTGGCAGACCGTTACCCTTTCGGACACTTACGGTTCCATGGTCGTGGTGGCCACGCCGATGTACGGCAGCGGCGACCTTCCGGCGATTACGCGCATACGCAACGCCTCGGGCGATAGTTTCGACCTGAAGGTTCAGAATCCCGGCGATGCCGTTCTGAGCGGATATGGCGTTCATTACCTAGTCTTCGAAGAAGGCGTGTACACCGAGGCCTCCGACGGCATAACCATGGAGGCGGTCAAGTTCAATTCCACCGTAACTGACAACGCTTCGTCATGGCAGGCCCAGCAGAGCGCATATCAGCAGAGCTACACCGACCCGGTTGTCCTGGGGCAGGTGATGACGGCCAATGACCCTGACTGGTCCGTGTTCTGGTGTTCCGACGGAAACAGACAAAATCCGCCGGATTCCTCCTCGCTGTACGTCGGAAAACACGTGGGCGAGGATGCCGATATTACACGCGAAGACGAAACGTTGGGATACATAGTCATAGAAGCCGGCAGCGGGAGCGTGGGCGAGCTGCATTACGCAGCCGCACTGGGCGACGACACCGTAAAAGGAATGGATGACTCCCCGCCTTACAGTTATTCAATTTCCGGATTGGTCGAGCCGTCGGTCGCTGTTCTGTCCATGGCGGCGATGAAAGGAAACAACGGCGGATGGTCAATATTATACGGCGATACGCCCGTTACCGAATCGCAGATCGACACGTGCATCGACGAGGACCAGATAGGCGACAGCGAGCGCAGCCACACCACCGAGCATACATCGTACATCGTTTTTGCAGACAACCATGCCCCTGATGCGGTTGACGACTCGGCCACGGTCGACGAGGACTCCTCCGACAACGTCATCGACGTGCTGGCCAACGACACCGACGTCGATACCGGCGACACGCTGGCGGTCGACAGCGTCACCCAGCCGACGCACGGATCGGTGGTCAACAACGGAACCGACGTCAGTTACACCCCCGACGCAGACTACGCCGGCGACGATTCGTTCACCTACACCGTCACCGACGGCAGCGATGATGTGATTATCATCGACACCACCGCCGAAACGCGGCATGGAAATAGTGCTTGGGAACATACCTGGATTGTAAGCGGACAAACGTTTACGTGTCCGGATGAC
>CAYZPY010000150.1:0-5844 GCA_964480425.1 uncultured Planctomycetaceae bacterium | reverse complement strand
GCCGGACTCGTCCTCGGCGACGAACATGACGACAATCTTTCTGCAAACTACTCTAGTGTGATGATAAAAAGCCCGCCGGGTCGGCCTCCCCGACAAGAACCAACCCGGCGCAGCGTTTGTGGACCTGTTTGGTATGCTTTTAACGTTTACCCTTCTTCCCACCGGGGGGCTTTGGGGAGGGCTTAAGCCGGCGTGTCTGCTCCAGCGCCTTGCGGACAAGGTCGTTTTGCCACTCCAGCAGGATTTGCATGCCCTTGAGGCAGGCGGTGAGTTCTTCTTTTGGATTTTCCGAATTATCCGGCATTTCCCTGTTTTACCTTGCTGAATTCATGTTGCGGATTAAACTACACATATACGAAACGCATATATAGATATATTCGCGTTTGCGAAGGATTGCAAAAGGAAAAATTCGCGATTGTGAAAAAAAATTCGAAAAAATCCGATCCCTTGGGTATCTGCCTCAGGATAGCCAAGGTCCGAAGAAAGCACGCCGGCCCAAGGGGTAAGGTCTTGTTTGCCAAGCATTTGGAGCTCTCGCCGAGTACGTATTCTTACTACGAGAAGGGCAGGGTGCCCCCCGCCGAGGTGCTGGTGCGCATAGCGGAGGTTGGCGGGGTGGATTTGCACTGGCTTCTTACAGGGCGCAGCGGCCGGGGCGGGGTACCCGCGGATAATCCGGTCCTCCAGCGGGCGGCGAAGTTGCTGGGGGAATGTCCCCACGCCGCCGGTCCGCTGGCGGCATTTGTGGACATCCTGGCAGAAAGCATGGAAAAATTCCCCCCACGGGCGCCCGACGGGCGCGCGGAAACGGGCAAAACCCACGATCGTCCGGAAGTGGACCAAACCGGTCAGCGGGCGTGGATACCGGTGCTGGGTCGCTCAGCCGCCGGCGTGCCGCAGTTCTGGTCCGACAGGGACGACACTGCCGGACTGACCACCCTTGGCGAGTTGATATCGCGTCACGCGCAAAGGTCGGTTCGTCAGGTTCGAAGCGCCGACGCCGCCGGCGAGCCCGCCGTCGAAGACGGCACGGTTCAGGTCATAGCGCTCTCCTCGCCGCAGGAGGACGTTGTGGAATTCGTTTCGGCCCCCGGGATCAAGGCCCGCTACCCGGATGCGTTTGCAGTGAGGATAGACGGGGAGTCCATGTCGCCGGAGATTCGCCACGGGGACTTGGCGATATTGAGTCCGTCGGTCGAGGCCGACGACGGTAAACCCGCGGTGGTGCAGCTTCAAAAGCAGATCGGCGTGACGTGCAAGATTTTCCGACGAGAAGGACGGACAGTGCACCTGGTTCCCATAAACGAGACTTTCGCGCCCTCCAGCGTGCCGAGGGACCGTGTCGTCTGGGCGCTGCGGATTCTTGCGCGGGTGAGGACGTGAGTGCGGCGTTGTTTAACAACTCACAGACGGATATCTGCGGGCTGCGATATCTGTCCGCGGGCTTTTATTTGGGAGTATGTTCTGTGTATCATTGAGGCGGATCTTACATGGTGGAGGGCGCATGGAATTTTCGGTATTAAGTCGTTTTGCGCTGGAGTCGGCGGAATTCAAAGCCCGTCCCCACATTATTATTTCGATTCGGAATCCGGATTCCCCACCGGTTGATGTTCCGTCAAGGACGGGTTGCAGGGGGGTATTGCGTCTTGGGTTTCACGACATAGAGCCCCCGAAGATGTCGCCGGGCGAGAAACTCATGATGCCCGAACATGCGCGTCGCATCTGTCAGTTCGTCGCGGAGCATTTACACCAAGTGGATCTCATTGTCTGCCAGTGCGAGGCCGGCCAAAGCCGGAGCCCCGCCGTCGCGGCGGCCCTGGCGTGTGCACTGGGACAGGACTACAGGAAGTTCTTCGCGCTCTACGGGCCCAACCGGCACGTCTATCGTCTTGTCCTCCGGGCCGCCAGCGGCGTACTCACGCCAATGCGGGAATAGACCGGATGGCATAAATGAACATGTTTGAGTCTATAGTACATTTGTAAAGTGGAACCCGCTCGCCGGCACTCGTCCCGATGTGTCGTGATTGGAGGCGTTGTGTGCAATTATTTGTGAGCGGGCAAATGATCCACCCTCCACAAAATACTTGTACACTTCCTGACGTTAACGAGTAGTTGTTGGACTTATTATCATCCCGCGCATCCCCTGTATCCCTGTCGGTTACACGCGCAATTCTGTCCGGCCGCTCAGGAGGTCTGCGTAGCGTTTGCGGACGGGTTCGACGTAATCCGTGAGGAATTCATCGACCTGCCGGGGCGCCCGGCCTGTGTAATCGGCGGGATCGAGCGGGAGTTTTAATTCCACCTCGGCGAAGGCGTCATCGTCGGCGATTTTTTCCAGCAGTTCCTTTCCCCGTTTTTTGGGGTCGTTGATTTTCATGGCCTCGACGGCGTACCGGCGGATTTTCTCGTGTAGTTTCTGTCGGTCGCCGCCTGCCCGCACGGCTGACATCAGAATGTTTTCGGTGGCTATGAAAGGCAACTCGTCGCGGACGTCGGACTCGATGGTTTCTTTGTTTACGGTCATGCCCGAAGCGACGTTGTGGATTATCAGCAGGATGGCGTCGGCGGCGAGGAACGACTCGGGTATAGCTAGTCTGCGATTGGCAGAATCGTCCAGTGTCCGCTCGAGCCACTGCTGGGCCGCAGTGTGCAGCGGGCTCTGCGCAACGTCCATCAGGTACCGCGCCAGGGCGGTGGCGCGCTCGCAACGCATCGGGTTTCGCTTGTATGGCATGGCGCTGGAGCCGACCTGCTTTGTGCCGAAGGGTTCGAACATCTCACGACGGTGCGCCAGCAGGCGCATGTCGTTGCAGAATTTCTGGGCGCTTGCGGCGATGGAGGCGAGAACCTGCGCAACGACGGCGTCGGTTTTTCGGCTGTAGGTCTGTCCGGTCACCGGCGCTGTCTTGGAGAAGCCCATTTTATCGGCTACGAAATTTTCCAGTTTTTTGACTTTCGATTCGTCGCCGTCGAACAGCGCCATGAAACTGGCCTGGGTTCCGGTCGCGCCCTTAATGGAGCGGAAGGCGAGGTTTTCCAGTCGGTATTCGACGTCGTTGAGGTCGACGACGAAATCCGCGCACCACGTGGCGGCCCGTTTTCCGACCGTGGTCAGCTGGGCGGGTTGGAAGTGCGTAAAGCCCAGCGCCGGAACGCTGCGATGCTCGCGGGCGAATTTTCCAAGCGCGTCGATGACGTTGACCAGGCGTGCGAGAATGATTTTCAGAGCGTCTTTGATGAGGATCAGGTCGGTGTTGTCCACCACGTACTGGCTCGTGGCGCCGAGGTGAATAATCCCCCGCGCCTGGGGTGCGGCGTCGCCGAAGGCGTGAATGTGGGCCATCACGTCGTGACGGAATTTCTTTTCGTAATCGGCCGCCTTATGGAAATCGACGTCGTCGAGGTGTTCCGACATGGCGCGGATTTGTTCGTCGGTAATGTTCAGTCCCAGTTGCTTTTCCCCTTCTGCCAGCGTCAGCCACAATCGTCGCCAGGTTGAGAATTTCTTTTGTCGCCCGAACAGTCGCGCCATCCCGTCGCTGGCGTAACGCCGGACAAGGGGGCTGATATAAATATCTTGTGCGTCGGTCATTTCGCGGATGAGTTTATCAGGTTTCCAGCGGCGTGTCACCTTTCAAGGCGCGCGGAAAATTTCCCCCCGTCGGCGCCCCGACAGCTCCGCGCGCGCAAGGGCGTTTGGGAATTCGGGCGATGGCGGGAAAACAAAAAAATTTTATTCCTGGCCCGGCCTGACATTAGCAATTTTGCCCCCTGTCGCCGGGAGCGTGTTGCGCGCGCACGGGTGCAATTTCGTCAGAGGGTGAGGAGAAACACATGGCTTTTGACTTATCGAAATTTGACGATCCCGACCTCGAGGCGGATTACGTGGTTTACCTCCTGGAGGAGGTCTGGGGCGAAAATCACAGACGGTACACGCGGCTTTGGAATTACTTTCACAATCCCCTCTCCGACGCCGTGGGTTTGTCCGCCGAGGCGATGAACGCCAATTCCCGCCCGTATTTCCAGGCGCAGGAGGCGGGTCTTCCGGCGAGGATAACGGGGGTGGTCAGGGCAGGCGCAGGACAGGACAAACTGACCGACATATCCCGCAAGGAGGTCGTGATAGAAAACGACATCGCCTGGCGGATCGGGACGATGGTCGATTTTTTATTCCCCAGCGAGCCGGCGATACGTTCGCAGGCCGATGATGAACAACTTGCACGCACGATCGAAAAGGTCGTCGCCGCCGTCCTCGAAGCCAACGGTGGTGCGGCGTTCTTTCAGGAGTTGGGTCTTTTCGGCGCGGTTTACGGTTTCGCAGACGTAGCGCTTCGCGTTCCATCGGACATTTCTCTTCCTGCACCGGGCAGGCATATTGCCCGGAACGCATCCGCCGTCCCAGACAAGCAGGACCCGGGGTCGGCCCGGTCCAAAACCCGACCCGAACGGGCCATTGAACTGGCCCGTAGAATTCACCTGGAGACCATTGAGGCGCCCCGGGTCCTGCCAATTCTCGAGGTGGACGATTACCGAAGCGTCCGTTACTGGATACAGCGGTACTGGAAGCACCCGCCCCGCATGGAGACCTCCGGTCGGTCCTGGCTGCCCTGGTCCGGGGGCAAGTCGCCGCGCCCGTTGTCTGTGGAGGTGGTGGAGATATTAGGTCCGCGCTGGTGGCAGCGTTACGAAGATCGCCGCCTCGTCGCACAGGGCGCCAATCCGCTGGGGCGCGTTCCGGTGGTGCACATTCAGAATCTCGCCCTTGGCGGTTCGTACCGTGGCTGCAGCGACGTGGACCCTCTGGTGGGGCTCCAGGACGAACTCAACACGCGCCTGTCCGACAGGGCAAATCGCATAACGTACCAGTCGTTCAAGATGTACCTGGGTAAGGGGATTGACGATTTTCTCCAGCGCCCCGTGGGACCGGGGCAGATGTGGGCGACGAACAATCTCCAGGCGGGCATCGAGGAGTTCGGTTCGGACCCCGGCTCGCCGTCGGAGGAAGCGCACATCGAGCAGATTCGACAGGCGATGGACAAGGTCTCCGGCGTGACGCCGCTGGCGGCGGGTCTTATTCGCGGAAGCGTGGGCAATCTCACCAGCGCCACTGCATTGAAGGTGGTCATGTCGGGTCTGCTGGCCAGAACCCAGAAAAAGCGCATCACCTACGGGGCGGGACTGAAACGCATAGTGCGACTCGTTCTGGAATGGCTTGACCTGGTCGGGGCGCTGAAGACCTCCAAGGACGACAGGGGGATCGAAATAAACTGGCCTCAATCGCTTCCCGTCGATCAGGGCGAGGAGCTTCGCAACGCGCGCATCAAGGCCCAACTCGGCGTGCCCGCGCGGCGCATACTGACCGAACTGGGCTACGACCGACAGGCGCTCGAGGACGACAATCAGCAATCTGAAAGGAGTCGAACATGACCGAAGACCCGACCCAGCAGGGACAGGACCAGTCTTAGCCACAGGATCATTGCGGCGCCGACGAGCAGCGGGAGCCCCGTCTGGTTCCCGTGGGTGAGTCCATCAAGTATCGCCGGCGAGCGCAACAGGCGGAGCAGCGGCTCGAAGAACTTGATCAGCAGTATCGGCGACTTAACGATCAACTCGCACAGGCCGAAGCGCAGCGCGACGAGGCGCAGGCGCGCCTTATTGAGGTTCACAACCGCAGCGCAGCCGAACGAATGCTCGCCGCCGCGGGCGTGGTGGATATCGAGGCGGCATCGCTGCTTCTTTCCAGGCGGGTGGACCTGTGCGAGGAAATCGACGACCAGGCGCTTGCCGACGGCGTCGAGCAGTTGCTGGTGGACAAGCCGTTCCTTTGCCCCCGGGCGGATGCGG
>CAYZPY010000149.1:0-5980 GCA_964480425.1 uncultured Planctomycetaceae bacterium | reverse complement strand
GTGTCCTTCAACCACCACAGCCCCGCAAAAATCCTTACAAAGCAAATAGCTCATTACCATCGTGAATATTGACCGATAAGGTCTCGTGAAATAGATTTGAGGTGCGTATAGTGTTATTCGAGCGCCAGCGTAGCTCAACGGTAGAGCACGGCTTTTGTAAAGCCGGGGTTGTGAGTTCGAATCTCACCGCTGGCTTTAGGTCCGCGAATTGGAAAGAAAGCGCGCCCGCCAGGTGCGGGGGCGAATAGGTCGTCGGAATTCGGAGTATACTGGAGAAGTTATGTCGCAGCAGGCAGCGAGAAGCAAGAGCATGGTCGAGCGTCTAAAGGGGCGCCGCCTCTGGGTGCCGCGGATGACCTACGCAGGGGCAAGGATGTTTGCGGCAGTCATGCGGTCTATCGGCATAGACGCCGAGGTCACGCCCCCCTCGGACGAGAGGACGCTCGAACTGGCGGGGCTGTATCTCTCCGGGGAGGAGTGCTTTCCAAAAAAGGTCACGCTGGGCGATTTCCTGCGGGTGATGAACGAGCCCGGTTTCGATCCGGACCGCACGGCGTTTTTCATGCCCACTGCCGAGGGACCCTGCCGCTTCGGGCAGTACGCGCCGTATCTGAAGGAAGTTCTTCGGCAAATGGGCTACGAGGACATACCAGTCATCTCCCCGAGTTCCAAGAACAGTTACGACGGGCTGGGCGAGCAGGGCATGGACACCATCCGACGTTTGTGGTGGGGGCTGGTGGCCAGCGACGTCCTGCGGAAAATGCTCCTAAAGACGCGTCCCTACGAGACCGAACCCGGAAGGACGGACGAGGTTTTCCAGCAGTCGCTGTCGATGGTGGACGATATCATGTCCGCCCGGGACGTGAAGCCCTCCCGGCGTTTCGAGCAGCTCACCGAGACGCTGAAAAAGTGCCGCGACATGTACCGCGCCGTGCCCGCTCGCTACAGGCGGGACCGCCCGCTGATCGGCGTGGTGGGCGAGATATTCTGCCGCATGAACACATTCTCCAACCGCGACGCGGTGCGTCGAATCGAGGCGCACGGGGGCGAGGCGTGGATATCCGACGTATCGGAGTGGGTGTGGTACACCAACTGGTCGCAGAAATACCTGCTCAAGCGCAACGGAAGGACACTGTCGCTGGAGATGCTCGGGGCGGTTATCAAAAATGCAATGCAGCGCCGCGACGAGGAGAAACTGCTGGCGCCGTTCGAGGAGGACCTCGTCGGCTACGAGGAGCCGCACGACCTGTACCACGAAGTGCTGCTTCCGGGTTGGCCTTACCTGCCCGCCGACGGCGCCCTGGGCGAGATGGCGCTGTCGATAGGAAAGAGCATTTATCTCTACGAGCACGGGGCCGACGGCATCATAGACATCAGCCCGTTCTCGTGCATGAACGGAATCATATCCGAGGCGGTGTATCACTCCGTGTCGCGCGACCACGAGGGGATGCCGATACGAATATTCTACTTCGACGACAGCAGCTCCAACATGGACCGCGACCTGGATATATTCATGGAACTGGCGGAAAATTACCGAAAGCGCAAAACGAAGAAACGGCGATATCCCGCATTTTTCGAGGACTAATCGACACGGATGTCGCATCGGCAGGATTAGATCTGCAATGAGCGAACAGGCAGTGGCTCGTGGTGTCGGACCAGGGGAGACGGGAAAAGACCGGACCTGCATAGGTCCCCAGGCCATGGAGCAGATGGCTGGTTTCAGGCGCTCCATGCGGCGCTTCGTCGATGAGTTCGCCGAACTGCCCGTATCAACGCAGGCCACCTGCCCCAAATGCCGCAGCGTCGTGGCCGCCAAGTTCGAAAAGGCCCACGGGCAGGTCATCCTGCGATACGACTGCCCCCACTGCGGACCGCTGGAAGAAGTCCACCACGACAATATCTGGACGCCGGCCGTGAGCAACTTTCCCGGCAGCGCCACGCAGACTTTCGGCGGTTCGCGCATCCGCCCGATAATCCGCCGCCTGCCGCGGACGGTCGAAACGCTCTGCCCGCAGTGCTGTGCGATCATCACCGGCCGTGTGTTCGTCGAGGACCGGATGGTCTTTATGGAGAAATCCTGCCCCGACCACGGGCACTTCCGCGACCGCATCAGCCCCGATGCCCTGCTGTACTCCAAGGCGGCGTGGTGGAGCTTCGAGGACGCCCCGGGCCTGGCCCGGCCCCGGCGGGAAGGCGGGGCGGTCTGCCCGTCGGACTGCGGGCTGTGCGGGCGGCACCTCTCGGCTTCCTGCCTGGCCCAGGTCGACCTGACCAACCGCTGCAACATGCGCTGCCCGGTCTGCTTCGCCAACTCCGGCGTCACCGGGCGCGTCGTCGAGCCCGGCTACGAGCAGGTCCTCAGCCGGCTGCGAGCACTCCGCGCGCTGCGCCCCACCCCCGCCACGGCGGTGCAGTTCACAGGGGGCGAGCCGACGGTACACCCGGAGTTCCTGCGGATAATATCCACCGCCGCCGACATGGGCTTCTCGCACATCCAGATAGCGACAAACGGGCTGAAAATGGCCGATGAGAAATTCGCCCGACAGGCCGCCGACGCCGGCCTGCACACGCTGTATCTACAGTTCGACGGCGTGGGCGAAGAGCCCTATCGCCACACCCGAAACCACCCGGGCATATGGCAAAAGAAACTCGCCGTCATCGAAAACTGTCGCGCCCTGGACATGAAGGTCTGCCTGGTGCCCACCATCCTTATGGGCGTAAACGACGAACAGGTCGGCGAGATATTCCGCTTCGCCGTGGACAACATCGACACTGTCAGCGGCATCAGTTTCCAGCCGGTCTCCTTCACCGGAAGGATAGACTCCGAGGAACTGTCCGCCCGACGCTACACCCTGGGCGACCTGGCCCACGACATCGCCGAGGCGTCCGGGGCAAGCGCGCTTCGCGACATGTATCCCCTCAGCATCGTCGTTCCGCTCTCGCAGATACTCGAGGCCCTGACCGGTCGGCCTAAAATTCTGCCCTCCTGCCACCCCGACTGCGCGTTCGGAACGTACTTCCTGGTCTCCCCGGAGGGGGTAGCGTATCCGTTCCCGCAGGTAATCAACGTCGAGGGAATGTTCTGGGAAATGAACCGCATCGCGGCCGACATCCGTCGCAGGGGCAAACCATCGTGGCTTGACAAAATCCGCGTGATGCGCATGTTCAAGCGGCACTTCAATCCCGACGCCGCACCGCCCGGACTGAACGTAAAGCGATTCGTCCGCTCGCTGGAGGGCCTGGTCGATAAAAACAAGGGCCGGGGCGAAGGCGAAAAATTCACCTACAAAACGCTGCTGTGCGCCGGGATGCACTTCCAGGATCGGTACAACTTCGACGTGGACCGCATTCGCCGCTGCGTAATACTGTACTCCACGCCGGCGGGCGTATTCCCATTCTGCACGTACAACTGCGGGCCCGAATACCGCCGATTCGTCGAGCGTGCGTTCGCCGCCCCGGACGGGTCGAAAGGGCAGAGCACATGAGCGCGAGCGAAATGAAAAACAACGGTGTCCCGCGGGTCCTTCGGACGGACTACCACCACCCGATAGAGGACTGGCTCGACCGGCCTTACGTACGCCGGATGCTGGATTGGCTGTGCCGAGCCGACGGGGACGGCGTCACGCCGATCGAGCGGGCAGTGAGCACTTACGCCAAGCCGAACCTGCCGCTGACCCAGCGCCTTAAATACTGGCCGGTGCATCGCGTCATAGACTACCTCCGCGGGGGGACCGACCGACAGGCCGTTAGACGCAGAATCGCCGCCCACGCGCCGACCGTACGCGGACTTGTCGTGGCGGCGCGGAGCGTGGCCGAGTACGGCCTGAGTGTCCCCCAGCGGTTCTCGGCGCCCTTGTTCGCCGTATGGAACTTCACCAACCGCTGCAACCTCACCTGCCGACACTGCTACCAGTCCAGCGGACCGCGGACGGCGCGCGACGAACTGTCGTTGGAAGAGAAACTCGACGTAGTCGACCAGATGGGCGCCGCCCACATGCCCATGCTGGCTCTGTCCGGGGGGGAGCCCACGCTCAGCGAGCACCTCCTGCCCGTCCTGCGTCGGACGCGAAAATACAGCATGCACGTCTCGCTGGCGACCAACGGCACGACGCTCACGGCCGAATCCGCCAAACGTCTGGTCGATGCCGGCGTGCGATACGTCGAAATATCGCTCGACTCTCCGGACCCGCAGCGCCACGACGAGTTCCGTGGCGTGGAGGGAATGTGGGAGCGTTCCGTGGCCGGGGCCAAGGCGGTCGTCGCAACCGAGGGACTGCGACTCGGTATCGCAATGTGCGTCCACCGCGGCAACCTCCACGAGGTGCCCGATATGATAAAACTGGCCGAAAAACTCGGCGCCGGGTGCTTCGCGCACTTCAACTTCATACCCGTGGGGCGCGGGACGCACATGTCCGACGACGACATCACGCCGCTCCAGCGCGAGCGACTGCTGGAAATGCTCAACGAAAAGATGCAGCAAGGCGGTATGGGCGTTATTTCCACCGCACCGCAACTCGGTAGGGTGTGCCTCGGCGGGTACCCGGGCGGGAAAATGACCTGCTCGCATGCCGGAAGCGGAAGCGGGACAAAGGCCCGGGTGGTGGCCAAGTACCTCGGCGGGTGCGGCGCCGGGCGGACCTACGTGTGCATTCAGCCCAACGGCGACGTGACCCCGTGCGTCTACATGCCCCGCCAGGTCATGGGCAATCTCCGCCGGCGCACGCTCGTGGACATATACCGCAACAATCCGTATTACGAAATCCTCAACGACCGCGACCGACGCACGCATCACTGCCGCGTGTGCGATTACCGCAACTACTGCGGGGGCTGCAGGGCGCGGGCGTACGCATACTTCGGCGACGTCGCCGGCGGCGACCCCGGATGCGTCTTCAACCAAAAATACTGGAAGCAAATTGCCCGTCAGAATGCCCGGTCTCAAACCGCCGCCACACCAGGCACGGTGTCTGCCCGCCAGGCCTAAGGGCGGGCCTGCACGTCAGGCCCGGCGGTAACATTCCGCCGCGGATTAAGCCACCGCCGCCTGGGGGGGAATTTTGATTAGCCGCGAATGACGTGAAAATCACCTGATAAATGAAACCGGCTGTGACTGTTCGAGCCCAATCAGGTTTTATTTAAATATTATCCCCTGTGTCCCCTGCACTTGTCCCACACCTAGCATCCGGTGCGGGATTCCTGTTAATCTTTCCCAATAGCGTAATCGCCGAGGCGTCGGTGATGGTGACGCTCACGTATCGGTCCGCCCAATCCGCCGGTCCGTCGAATACCACGACGTGGTCCCACCGCGTCCGGGCGACCAACTGCGTCTGCCCATCCGTTGGGGGCGACGGCTGTTTGTCGCTGCGCGGGGACGGGCCTTCGACCAGGACCTCAACTTCCCGACCTACGTATTTGCGATGATGCTCCAGGCCCACTTCGTGCTGGACGTCCAGCAGTTCGTTGTTGCGGCGCTTTTTGACCTCCAGGGGCACGTCGTCGTCGTGGCGTCCTTCGGCGGCGGTGCCCGGGCGAGGCGAGTACTTGAATATGAAAGAGTTTTTATAACCCGCCTTGCGTATGAGTTCGGCCGAGGCGGCGTGGTCGGCGTCCGTCTCGCCGGGGAAGCCCACGATGAAGTCGCCCGCCAGCACCACGCCGGGGACCATCTCCCTGGCACGGGCGAGGAAGTCGTCGTAGTGCGCCCGGGTGTATCCGCGGTTCATCCGCTCCAGCACCGCGTCCGAGCCGCTCTGGGCGGGGCAGTGGATGTACCGGCACACGTTGGGCAGGTCGCGCATGGCCGACAGAATGTCGTCGCCGAACCCGCACGGATGAGACGTTACGAACCTCAGCCGTCGCAGGCCTTGTACCGCCGCGACCTTGGACAGCAAGTCGGCGAACGACACCGTCGCGCCCCCGTCGCGCCACAGGTAGGCGTTGACGGTCTGTCCAAGCAGCGTTATCTCGGTCCGCCCGGCGTCCA
>CAYZPY010000148.1:0-6007 GCA_964480425.1 uncultured Planctomycetaceae bacterium | reverse complement strand
CTCGTCGTTTATCGCCAGCAGTCTGGCGAGGCGCTCGTGCGCGAGCGGCTCTGGGTTCCAGTTCGCCTCGTGCTTGAGTTGCACGAGTTTGACGACAGGCGAGGGCGAGGTTGAAGGTTTACCGGGCCAGTGCGTGGTTCCGCGGTGCGGTAGCGCGGATATGCTGTCGGCTACGTACATGGCTATGTTTGCGGCGATGGGGAAGTCCTGCCCGGTGACGTACCGCTGGGTCTGCCAGCTCATGGCCAGGTCGTGATCGCTGTGTATCACCAGCGGGCGCACGCCGTTGGACAACTCGTAGAGTTTGGGCGTGCCCTGCGTCTTGAAGTGCGCGTCGTAAATCTCGTGGTTCCTGGGGCACACCGCCAGTTCGTAATCGGGGAAGATTTCCTTGTAGACTTCCCGCATTTTTTTTGCGAACGCCTGCTGGTTGCATTCGGCAACGCTAAGGATAGTGCCGCCCTGGTGTACGAATCTTCTCAGTTTGTCCAGGTCGTCCTTTGAGAATTCCGGGGCCTCGTGCCCCGCGATGTAAAGGATGGGCGCGTCGTGCCATTCGGTCATCGGCACTTTCAGGTTGACAATCTGCCAGTTCACCGTCGTTTCGAAGGTCTGGGTGATCCATCGCGTGGCGTTTGCCAGGTCGCGCGGGCGGTTGTTCCACGAGCCGGAATACTGGAGCTTGTTGAACAGGACGGGATTCTGCCCGCGCACCAGGAACAGCAGCGAGTATGCGGTATCGACGTTTTCGCGGTATTTACCTTCCCACGAGCCGTTTCCGCGCTGTTCGCGGAGGAGCCACCCGGCCCCTACCTTGTACCAGTCGGTGGTTCCGAAGTACTTGTATCCCGACGCCAGTCCCACGCGCTCCACGCCGTAGAGGTAGTAATACATGTCGCTGAAAGCCAGGTTGCCCTTGCCGCGCATGGTTTTTTCGAAGTTTTTGTCGAACCAGTCCAGTCCTTTTTTTATGGTGGGCGGCAGTTCGCCCCGGCCGCACTGCACGAATTCCCGTTGATACAGGTTATCGAAGCACACGAACTGAGTGGCGACTCCTGCGGCGGCCATGCCGTCGCGCGTTTCGCTCGCCTTTTTCTTGCCACTTCCAATGTATCCCCATCCGCCGTCGGGATTCTGCTCCCGCTTCCAGTGGTTCCACACCTCCTGCCAGTACTGTCGTGGGATTTCGAGGTTTTCCCTCGCCGCCGCCCACACCCCCAGCACGCCGTACTGACCGTTGGAATTATCGTAATTTCCCTGCGGCGTGCCCGTGCAATGGTAGGAGTATGAACCGTGATTCAGTGAACGAACCAGGACGTTTGCATCCTTCTTGAGATTTCCGTGGTACTTGCGGTTGGTTGTTCTGTCGGCCACCAGCCAGACGTTGCAGCGTATGCCGAGATTGTAGGTGACGGTGGTGTCGTTTTTTGACAGGAACTCCAGGGCCTTTTTCATCCGCGGGTCCTGCGGGCTTTGACCGCTTTCCAGAAGCGCGTAGGCGACCAGCGGCGTGGTGCCCAGGGTCAGACCGCCCTTGAATTTCTTTGGAAGAAAATCTTTAGGCCCCCAGCTGCCGTTGTTGTTCTGTTGTTTCCAAAGATACTCCACGCCCTTTTCGATTGCCTGCTGCACGGCGTGGTCCGAAAATTTTCTGTCGGAGAAGCGGTCCGACCCGGATTTTCTGCGTGCGGCGCCGGCGTTAAGCGTGATTCCGCCGATTATCAGCAGAACCAAAACAAAAATTATAATCCTTCGCATTTTCTTCTCCCATGCGTGTTTTGGCGTGTTTGGCGCGTTTTAGACGCCTATATTATTCTACCGTTATTATCCGGTATTTGGCAAGTGAAGTAATGAAATGGGTTTTTGAAAATTCCGACGCGAAGGAGCCGACATGGACTACACCTACAGCGACATAGCGCAAATGATGGACCACGCCCTGCTCAGAAGCGACCTGCCAATGGGACGGATACTCGAAGAACTCGAAAAGGCAGTGCGGTACGAAATCGCCGCGGTGTTTATCATGCCCTGCCGACTTGACCTGTGCGTCGGCGCGCTGCGGGACAGCGGCGTGCGCACCTGCACCACCGTGGGCTTCCCGCACGGTGTTCAGGTCACGGCGGTGAAGGCGTGTGAGGCCCGGTGGGCGATTGACGCCGGGGCCGAAGAACTCGACATGGTCGTAAACGTCAGCAAGGTGCTCGAAGGACAGTGGGATTACGTTCGCGACGACATCGCCGCCGTTGTGGACCCCGCCGACGCCGCCGGGCGAAAGGTCAAGGTCATATTCGAAAATTGCTTCCTGAGCGATGAACACAAGGTCCGCCTGTGTGAAATCTGCGGCGATGTGGGCGCCGACTGGGTCAAGACGTCCACCGGTTTCGGCGAATCCGGGGCCTGTTTGGCGGACGTCGATCTCATGGGCAAACACTGCCCCCCGGGCGTGCAGGTCAAGGCCGCCGGCGGAATAAGGGACCTCGATTCGGTGCTGCAATACCGCGCCGCCGGCGCTACACGCATAGGCACCAGCAGCACATTCGAAATCCTCGACGAATGCCGCAAACGATGCGGAAAATGAACGCCGCCGGCGTAAATTCGCTTTTACGGCGAATGTCGCGCCCTCCACCTGGCGAGGGCGACCTTTATATCGCGAATATTTAATTTCACCTTCATCGGAAGTTTATCGTCCGGGGATATATTCGGATTCGGCAGGAGGAAATTTCAGGCGGATGGGACAGGGATATGATTTTGTCCCCTTACGCTCATCCGACCCGCGCTGACGGGTCGAAACGGCCCGTCGCCGACTCCTGCCACAGGGCGCTTAATAACCGAATAAGAACATCCGGACAGGAGGCCAGGTAATGATGAACTTTGGCAGTGGTTCCACATCGGGGCGGGCAACTATACGGGCCACACGTCCCGGCAGGGCACATGACAGGTTGCCGGATTATGACGAAATGCTGCTGGACGAACTGGTCCGCCAGAAGGAGCGGAATCGAAGGGCCGAAGTATACGCCAAAAGGGTCGCCGCCGGGCTGCCCATTGAATACGACCCGGCCGATTTTGACGACGGACGGGACGACGGCTGAAAAGTTCCGCTGCCCATCGCTGTGACAACGGCGGCAACCTGCACCCCCGCGCGTGGGCGCCACCGACGCACGGGCACGTTTCATGCTTAACCTCCGGGTTGTTTTGTTTGTGATATGCGCCTCACTGGAACCGACGCAGGAAGAGCACCGCCAGGATAAAGAAAAGGACCTCGGCGAAGTCTTCGTAAAAATCCAGCGCATCCGAAACGCCCAGGTGCTCCAGGGCGTTGCCGAAGGTGACAAACAGGTACGCCACCAGCGCAAGGGCCAGAAACACGCACGAGGCAAGGTGTATCGAACCGAGTCGCCAGTTGAGAAGCCCCACCATCGCCACGCAGACGCCACCGGCCCCGATAAGGTCCATGATCGCAGCGCCGCTCATCTTTCGCCCCCTTCCACGGACCTTGACCATGCCGCCATCGCCCACGTCCCGGCGGCCAGCAATATCCCGGTCGCCGCGTAGCAGAAGTGTTCCAGGAAATCAAACAACTGGGCCCACAGGACGTTCTCTGCCACAGTGAACACCGCCGCCGCCAGCGCCGAGAGAAAGGCGGCTACAAAAAGATACAAGCGCGAAAGGCGAAGCCCTATCGCCAGAATTATCATGACAATGCTGTACGGCACCCCGACCCCGAGACAGATAAGTTCGCTGGATTCCATTGTATTATCTTTTTCGGTGATGTGAATTGCGGTTCATTATTATTTTTACTCGCAATGTTCCGTGTGCGTCAAGTCGTTAATTCGCCGCACGCCGCGTCGGCGTCGGGCGGTTCTTGACAAACCCTTTACAAACGTCATAATCAATCGCCTCAAGAACAGTCCTGACGGGTCATCAGGAATAAATGTTCGATGCCGACGAACCTTCCGGCGTTGCGAAGGTTCGACACAAAACCACGGATAAACAGGTGAATTGACGTATAAACATACAGGGAAACTCAGATGGGCATGATAGAAGTGGAGAATCTGACCAAGTGGTACGGTCCGGTTCTGGCGGTGAATAATATTTCCTTCGAGGTTGACAAGGGTTCGATAGTGGGTTTTCTGGGCCCCAACGGAGCGGGCAAAAGCACCACGCTCAAGATACTTACGTGTTTCCTGCCGGCCACCAGCGGGCGTGCCCGCATCGGGGGTCACGACGTGTTCGGCGAGTCGCTGGAGGTTCGCCGAAACATCGGGTACATGCCCGAGGCGGTGCCGCTGTATTCGGAGATGCGCGTGGAGGAGTACCTCATGTTCCGCGGCGCCCTGCGCGACATACCCCGCAAACGTCGCCGAAAGGCGGTCCAAAGGGTGTGCGGGCGCTGCTGGCTGTCCAGGCCTGAAGACATGACGCGCCGGCGACTGGGCGAACTTTCCCGCGGATACCGACAGCGCGTCGGTCTGGCCGACGTGCTGCTGCACGACCCGCCCGTGCTGATTCTCGACGAGCCGACCATCGGGCTGGACCCCGCGCAGATCCGCTCCATGAGGGAACTTATCCGCTCGCTGGCGCCGGACCACACGGTGATACTTTCCAGCCACATTCTGGCGGAGGTCGAACAGACCTGCAGCGAACTTATCATCATCGCCGCCGGACGGATAGCGGCGGCGGGCAGGCCCGAGGAACTGCGCCGGCGCGTGGCGGGACCCTCGGAAGTAATCGCCGAGATGCGGGGCGCCGGCGCCGATGAAATGTCCGCGGCGATAAAAGAACTGCCCGGGGTGGTCGACCTTGCCCATGAGCGCGTGGGCGACTGGACCAGGATGAGCATCAAGGTCGGCGGCGAATCGGACCCGCGCAGCGACATATACAAACTCGCCGCCGGTAGGGACTGGCAACTGCGGGAACTTCGCCGGGAGACCGGTTCGCTTGAGGATTTCTTCGTTCAGATAACGTACGAGCAGAACATTTGCGCAGGCCCCCCCGCCGCCGGTGCGGCATAGGCGGGCGGACGCGATTATTTCGCCGGGAGCAAGATATGCGAAAAACGCTTACATTGGCATGCAAGGAACTGTCGGGGCTTTTCTACTCGCCCATGGCGTACGTCATAGGGGCGTTGTTCCTTCTGTCCGGGGGTTTGTGGTTCTTCCACAAGATATTCATACCGGGCCAGGAGGCGTCGCTTAGACCGCTGTTCGAGGCGATGGCGTACATAATGGTGTTCGCCGTGCCGGTGCTGACGATGCGCCTGATAAGCGACGAACTTCGCAGCGGGACCGTCGAGACGCTCATGACCGCCCCGGTGACCGACACGCAGATAATACTGGGCAAGTTCCTGGGCGTGCTCGTGTTCTACCTCGTTCTGCTGGCGTGCACGGGCGTGTTCTGGGCGCTGATAGCGATTTTCGGGCAGGCGGACCCCGGCGTAGCGGCGATGGGTTACCTGGGGATGGTGCTGCTGGGCGCGGCGTTTCTGGCGGTGGGGTTGTTCGCCTCCTCGCTTACGAAGTACCAACTGCTGGCGGCCATCGTCGGCATCGCGATCCTTTCGGTTTTCGGGATATTGATGCGGGTCATGGTCGCACACACCCCCGCGCCGTGGAATCATCTTGCCGCCCGCCTGAACGTTATGACGTATTTCGAGGATTTTTCGCGCGGGGTGCTGGACACCCGCGGGGTGGTTTACTTTTTGAGCATTACCGCGCTGTTTCTGTTTTTGAGCGTTAAGACGCTGGAGTCGAGGCAATGGCGATAGAGACATCCAACAAGGTCGGGAATCAGTTGAATCGCAAATACGCCGTCATTGCGGGATGGGTCGCCCTTGCGGGCGGCGCGGCGCTGACGGCGGCGACGATACTTGTGATGGCGGGCGTGTTCGCACATGCCCCGATGCAGAAGTGGTTCGAGCACGCCGAGTTCCCGGCGTGGTCCGCCCTTGCGATGGAGGTGCTCGCCATGGTGCTGGCGGTGATTATCGCCGCCGGCGGTTTTTACCTGCTGC
>CAYZPY010000147.1:0-6065 GCA_964480425.1 uncultured Planctomycetaceae bacterium | reverse complement strand
AAGTTTTTTCACGTCTACTTACGACAATCATTTACAGACAAAGCAATTGGCTCAAGTTGACAGAAACATCCGGTCGCCAATACAGTTTGTCTCGCCCACAACGTCAATTGCTTTGGTTTGCCCGTTACGATGTCCCTGATGCGCCGCTGCCCCCGGGCGCGTGGAGTCGCACTATCTTCAGCGTGATTCGTTGGGGTATGAGTATGGCCGGCAGCGGCGCGGTTGGGCTTCCTGCCGGCCGGTAGTTATTATACCTGCCTGATGACGGGTGCCTCAGGCGACTGAAACTGAGTAACAGGCGACTTCCACGCGGTTTCTACCCGCTTCCTTGGCGGCGTAGACGGCCTTGTCGGCGGATTCCACCAGCGCCTTGGGCGAATCGCACATTAAGGCGTCGGCGATACCGAAACTCATGGTGATCTCAATCATTCCCTTGTCGGTGTTGCAGGGGATTTTTTTCAACATTTCGCGCAGTCGCTGTGCTAGTGCGGCTGCGCCCTCGGCGTTTTCCTTGGCGCATATCACGGCGAATTCTTCGCCCCCGTACCTTGCGGGCGTGTCGTACTTTCGGCATTCGGCCCGCAGAATATCGGCCACGTGATGCAGTACGACGTCGCCGACGCCGTGCCCGTAGGTGTCGTTAACGTCCTTGAACAGGTCGATGTCGGCCATTATCAGCGCCAGGTCGCTTCCGTGCCTGCTTCGCCGCGCCCATTCCTCGTTGAGGCGATTATCGAACGCCCTGCGGTTGGCAAGCCCTGTCAGGGGGTCTATGCTCGCCTCGGCGGCCAACATGTCCTGAAGGCGCTTCGTGCGCAGCGCCGCGCGCACGCGTGCACGAAGCTCGAACGGGTCGAACGGCTTGGTTACGTAGTCAATAGCGCCCAGGTCGAGCCCTTTGACCTTGTCGTCGGCGCTGGTCGAGCCGGAAAGGAATATCACTGGGATAAGGTTGGTCTGCGGGTCGGACTTTAGTTTGCGGCAGAGGTCGAAACCGGACATGCCCGGCATGTCAATGTCGAGCATGACAAGGTCCGGCGCCTCTATTTTGGCGATTTGCAGACCCTTTCTCCCGCTGGATGCGCAGACGATATCCAAGCGCTCCTTTTTCAGCCGGGCCCTGGCGACCCGCAGGGTAGCGGGACTGTCATCCACGATTAATACCTTCATGGCTTGCTCCTGCCGCAGGCCGCTTTTGCATCGCATCCGGTGATTATTCTCTTGCACAGATTGTCCAGCTCGTTGAGCCGGAGGCGCGCGCCCTCGGCGTCCTGCTTGTCGGCGGACTGCTGGAGTTTTTCGGCCTGTTCGCTCAACGGGGGATATCCGTAACTTCCCCCGGCGCCCTTCATCTGGTGCGCGCAGCGGTTTAACGTCTGATAATCATTGTGGTCCAGCGCGTCTTTCATATCCTTTACCCTGTCCGCCAGTCCGGCGACGAACTGTTTGACGATGTCGGCCATGTCGGGATCGTCGGAGAATGCCGAGCGGATGGGCGCCTTTGCGTCCGTTTTGGTTTTTCGGGCGCACTTGGATGAGATTTTTCGATCGGGGGTCTTTTTCGACTTTTTCACTTTCTTTATTTGATTCATAATCGCCTCTATCAGTTCGCTCCCGCGTATCGGTTTTGATACGTGATCGTCGCATCCGGCGGCACGGCTCTTTTGTTTGTCGCCCTCCATGGCGTGCGCGGTCAATGCAAGGATGGGGTGTTTGTAACCCCGGCGCCTTAGTTCTCGCGTGGCCTGGTATCCGTCCATGCGGGGCATCTGCATGTCCATGAGGATCAGGTCGAAGGCGCCGGCCTGTTTTACCTTTTCGAGGGCCTGGATGCCGTTGGGTGCCACCTCGACGTGGGCGCCTGCTTTATTTTTGAGCACGGTCTTGATGAGCAACTGGTTGTCCGGCCCGTCCTCGGCCAGGAGAATCTTCATGCCCTTCAGTGGCTTTGACGCACCGTGCGGATTTTCGGCGTGCTCACGGTCGCCGTTGAGGGCCTCGCCCGGCTCGTCGAGCATATCAACGCCTTCCAGCGGACCGGTGGGAATGGTCAGCGTAAATGTGCTGCCCTTGCCCTCGATGCTGGCGACGGACAAATCGCCGTCCAGCAGTTCTGCGATGTGGCGGGTTATCGCCAGTCCCAGCCCGGTGCCCCCGTATTTGCGCGAGGTTGACGCATCGGCCTGGACGAACGGCTCGTAGAGTGATCGCAACTTTTGTTTGGGTATGCCGATGCCGGTGTCCATAACGCGGAACTCCACTGCCGGGGCGCCGTTAAACCTCTCCGGGAGGAATTCAACGGCAATCCGCACGCTTCCGGTTTCGGTGAATTTAACGGCGTTGCCGGCCAGGTTCACCAGCGCCTGCCTCAGGCGCGACGGGTCGGTCTCTATCGTCTCGGGCAGTTCGCTTTCGTATTCCACCGAGAACGAAATCTCCTTATCCTCGGCGCGGATGCGCATCATGCTGGCCACGTCGGACAATATCGAAGGTATGTTCGTGGGGGTCTTTTCGACGGTCATACGTCCGGCCTCGATTTTCGAGAGGTCCAGCACGTCGTTTATAAGGTCCAGCAGGTGCTCTCCGTTGCGCTGGATAACGGCCAGGTAGTTCTGCCTGTCGCTGACGGACAGGTGGGAGTCCCGCAACTGCTCTGCAAAGCCGAGAATCGCCGTCATCGGCGTGCGTATCTCATGCGACATGTTGGCCAGGAACTCGCCCTTTGTCTTGTTGGTCTCCTCGGCCTGTTCCTTGGCTTCCTGCATTTCCCGTTCGATGCGTTTCTGCTTTGTTATGTCCATAGCCACGCCGACCATGCCCGTGACCAGGCCCCTGTCGTTTCGCACCGGGACCAGTCTCACGGCTGCGTGTATGGTTCGCCCGTCCCGCAGTGGTATCGGCTCGGTCTTGGTGACGATGCGTCCGTCCTCCATGACCTTGCTGTCCTCATTTTTGAATTTTTCAGCCAGCCGTGGGGGGAAGAAGTCGCTGTCGTGGTGCCCGACGGGGTCGGAAACCTCCGGCGGAAGAAGTTGCATGTAGACCTTGTTGACGGCAGTGTACAGTCCCCGGCGGTCCTTGAGGAATACGTAGGCCGGGACGTTGTCCATGATCGACTGTAGTCGTTGCAGCAGACGCTTACGCTCCTGTTCGGCCCGCTTGCGGTCCGTGATGTCGACAATGACGGACCGCAGCCCGACCGGTTTGCCGTCCCGCATAATCGGCGTGCTGTAGGCCAGGGCGGGGAATCGGCTGCCGTCCCTGCGGACCATAGTGTATTCGTTAGGCGTGTGCGTGTGGCCCTGGAGACGTTTGCGGATGTTGGCCTGCACCTTATCATGGTCTTCCGGAGCAATAACATCCATGATATTCACGCCGGATTTGTAATCCGTTTCCTCGTATCCGAACATATCCAGCCCCACCTGGTTCACGTAGTTGTATTTGCCGTCCAGGTCGAACTCGGCGTAACTCTGCGGCATGAGATTGACCATGTCCCTGAATTTCGCCTCACTGCGGCGGATTTTCTCCTCGGCTTCTTTGCGTTCGGTAATGTCGGTGTGCACGCCGATAACTGCCAGAATCTTTCCGTCATCATCGGTAACCGACCCGGCCCGGAGCAGGACGGTGAGGCGCCTACCGTCCTTGGCCTTCATGTTCACTTCGCCTTCCCATTGACCGCTGCCCATGATGGTGTCGAACACTTCCTTGGCCACCTTGCGGTCTTCGTAGAGCGCCGGTCCGCCGCCTGCGGCCAAGAGCTCCTGCGCCGAGGAGTATCCGAAAAGTTCGCAGAAACTGGCGTTCTGGTAGAAATGTACGCCGTGGGGCGTGGACATTCCCACCGCGTCGGCGGAACTGTCTATCGCGATCCTGAATCGCATAAGTTCGGCTTCCGTGCGCTTGTGCTCGGTTATGTCTATGGTCGTCTTGAAGGCGCCTATGATTTCGCCGTTATAATCCCATACGGGGGTTCCGGTGACGAGCCACATTTTACCGTCCGGGGTTTCCCTCTCCCGCGAGCACTGCCTGTCGGTTTCCATCGCCTCTTTGACCGGACAATCAGGACAGAGTGTGTCCCTGCCGCCCCATATTTCGTAGCAGTGGTGGCCGACTATTTGCTCGGGAGTCTTTCCCACAACTTCGCAGCCACGTGAATTCACGCACTGAACGACCATGTCGCAATCGTTGAAATTCACCATTTCGGCTATGTTTTCGAGGATGAGTTTCTTGTCGCGCTGGGATTTTCTTAACTTTTTTTGGATTTTCCGTCGTGCGTATATTTCACGCGACTGTTTGGTCAGGGCGCGGCGGTATTTTATATTCAGACGCACCAGGTAATACGTGACGGATACTACGACTATCACCAGAAGTGCTTTGCTGAGTAACCATGGCCAGTTCTGCTGGAGGAAGCCGCCTATTGCGGCGGTGCCGCCGCTGCCGACGGAAATGCCGTTTGTCTGGTTTGCGTGCGCCTGTGTCGCCAACAGGAGTGGCAATATCAGAGGAAGAAAACCCCGGCGGAACAGGTGTCCGGCACACATCGTGCGAACGACACCGACGGGGCGGCGCCATACGGAATTCAGAGAGTTTTTATGCCGCATCCTTAGCCCTGCAACTATGCGACGCCCCGACCCTTGCCCGCTTATCCTGCCCGGACTGGGCAGGCAGGCGTAAAAGGCGCATAAAAACGCCTCGCTTATTAGGTCGTCGCAATAGAGTTGGGCCTTGAGTAGCGATTGCCCGCGCCGCGCGGAACCTTTGTAAAAAACCCCTTGCGAAATTCGTTTTTACGGCGACCTAAAATCTCAGAACCCGGTGAGCTTTAGCACAAAATCCACCGCTATGTAAACCACCAGCATCAGCACCATCAGGGCGAAATACCGCCTCAGGCGCGCCCCGTGGAGTTTCTGGCAAATCCAGGCGCCGATTTGAATACCGATTACGCTTCCGATAAGCAGCGACATGGCCACCCACAAACTGACGTTTCCTTTGAGCCCATGGGCGACGGTTCCGGAAATGGAACCGAACACCACTACGCCCAGCGATGTGCCTACCGCCTGGTGCGGCGTCAGCCCCACAACCACAATCAGAAGCGGCATGAACAAAACCCCGCCGCCGATGCCCATCAGGCCCGTCAGTACGCCTATGAACAATCCCACCAGGATTATTCCCGTCAGGGAAACCCTCTTGAGCCCCGCAGCGGGCAGATCAACGTATGGTCCCAGCCGCAGCCGCTGAAGAATGCTGCGCGGCGGCCTGACCTGATCGGCGCCCAGAAGAACGACAAATGCGGTGAGCAGCAGGATCACGATGAACAGACCGTGCATGAAAAGGGTGAAATTATCCTGTCCTGCGCTGCCGAGCGCATTTTTGGCGTAAACGTTCAACTCGCTTCCCGCCACGGCGGCGATAACGGCGGCGACGGAGAGGGCGACTGCGCTTCTGGCTTCGAAGTTGCCCATCCGGAAGTGCCTTGTGGCCCCCGAGGCGCTGGTTCCGATGGTGAAACACAGACTGCTGCCAACCGCCAGCGGATAATCTATGCCGAAAAGCAGTTTCAAAAGCGGCACCACCAGAAAGCCCCCGCCTATGCCGAACAGGCCTGTCAGTATGCCTATGAACAATCCGAAACCCGCAAGCCCGGCCACGAGGTACGGGCCCTGGAGGTATGCCTGTATTTCACTCAGCGGTGTCATTCTTGTTTCGTTGATTCGTTCGTTGGTTGATTAGTTATTGGCGATCGTATCGACGCCTGCATGCACCGGCGGGATGGAAGCAAACGAGTCAACGAATCAACAAGTTAACGAATCGGCTAATTTTCTACTTTTTCAACCGTCGCAGTGCGGCGAAGAGATAGTCCACACCCAGGCCCACCGCCAGAGGTATAATAATCATCAGAAATATTTCAACAGCCGCGCTCACGATGTCACGATGTTCTGATAAATCTAAGATGTCAGCAAACCATATCTTTATCGAAGGGCACGTTATACAAATCAACATATTTACCCGTCAATGAGCTATTTGCTTTGTAAGGATTTTTGCGGGGCTGTGGTGGTTGAAGGACA
>CAYZPY010000146.1:0-6176 GCA_964480425.1 uncultured Planctomycetaceae bacterium | reverse complement strand
AGTTTTTTCACGTCTACTTACGACAATCATTTACAGACAAAGCAATTGGCTCGTCGGCTGGGGACAGGTCTCCGCAAGCGGTGCGGTGTTATGGGCGGGCGCCGGTTTCGGTTTTGTCTTGCTTTTGCGGCTTGAAATGCAGAGATGTGCCGACGCATGCGGGGATGAAGTTGTCGTCGTAGTGCTTTTTGAAGAGCATTCTTGTGGTGTTTCCCGAGCAATGACACGGTGCGGCCTTTTCGACGCCGAGTTTCTCGAACTTATCTATCACTTTCTCAATCTGCCGCTTCGAGGCAGCGGACATATGAAATCCGCCAATCACCAGGTGCATTGGGCTATCGGCGAGTTTTGTGGCCTGCTCGGTCATGTCGGCGATGCCCGGATGAGCACAGCCGGTTATCAGCACCCAGCCGTGGGGCGTTTTGACGCACAGGCCATGCTCTTCGATGTATCCCTTGCCCATCGTGCCGGTCGTCATTGCGCCGTCGCAGATATTTATCGATTCGTCGGCCTCTATGACTTCGCCGCCGAGTTTGCTGACGCGCCGTTTGAATGAATCGCCGAATCCCACAGGCGAATAAACCTTCACGCCGCCGCGGGCGCGGAGCAAGTCCCACAATCCGCCGGTGTGGTCGCCGTGAATGTGGCTCAGCACGACCAGGTCGATTTCCCCGGTCCTGACGCCGAGATCCCTGGCGTTATCCAGCAGCGTCCGCCCGTCGCCGCCGGTGTCGAAAAGAATTGTCCCGGGCAGTCCCCGGATGACGCACGAAAATCCCCAGCCGGGCTTGAGGTCCTTTCGGGACGGATTGTTGTCAAAGACTATTGTAATCATAACTTCTCCCTTTTCGGGCCTGGTTGCCGGCGTGGAGGCGGTGGTATTTTCGCCCGACTTACAGCCGGTCATCGCAAAAACTGCCGTGGCGCCCAGCGCCGCCGGCAGCCCGACAAGCCGCGAAATAAAAATTCCCGCGTTTTTGACGCAAGGACTCATGTCTGCCCTTTGCCGTGCCGTATTGCATTATCGCCATCGGAGACGATTTTATATATCGCCATGTGGAATTTGAGAAAAAATCTCACAGAACCGGTGTGAAAATCGCGTTTTGCCCGCGAACACCCCCGTACAATGTCGTAGAAGGCGATAGAGTTGGCATACATGAGGCGCCTGTAAACGAAGGGATTTTTCGAGATGGAGCAAAGAACCACAGCCGTGACTGAACCGCAGTCGCACGAGGCGCAGATGTACCGTCCCGATTGGGATTCGCTTTGCAATTATCGAGCGCCCCAGTGGTACCAGGACGCCAAGTTCGGCGTGTGGGCGATATGGGGCCCTTATTCCGTTCCGGCGTATCGCGGCGGTCACGTGGCGGGCTGGTACGGGCGATGGATGTACGACGTGTCCAACCACCGCAATTCCGGCATATACGAATATCACAAGCGGACTTACGGACATCCGTCCAGGTTCGGATACAAGGATTTCATCCCGATGTTCACCGGCGAGCGGTTCGATGCGGACCGCTGGGTGCGCCTGGGCGCCGAGGCGGGTGCGAAATTCTTCACCATAATTTCGGAGTTTCACGACGGTTTTGCGATGTACGATTCCAGCCACACCCCCTGGAACAGCGTCGCGATGGGTCCTCGGCGTGACGTAACAGGCGAAATCGAGCGTGCGGTCCGCAGGGCGGGTCTGAAATTCGGCGTGTCCAATCACCTCGGGTGGCACTACGATTTCTACTGGTACAATCACGCCAATAAATTTGACGCCGTGGACCCAGCCACGCATGGGCTGTACACCGACGGCACGGGCCCCAGCAGGCGGTTTATCGACGGCTGGTGGAAACGCACCTGCGAACTGGCCGATAAATATCGCCCGGACCTGTACTACTTCGACTGGGGATGGGACACGTCCGAGGCGTTTGCGCCGTGGCGACCTAAGTTTTGCGAATTTTATTACAACAGTGCAATCCGGTGGGGCAGGGGCGAATTCGGCTCGCCCGGCGTGGTCATCAATTACAAGCACGGGATACTTGCCGACGGTTGTGCTGTGCTGGACCTTGAGCGGGCAGAGTTCGACAACCTCCGCGGGATGATCTGGCAGAACGACACGTCAATCAGCAAGAAGTGCTGGTGTTACTGCAACGACGACGTTTACAAGACGCCGGATGAAATCGTGGACATGCTGGTGGACGTTGTCAGCAAGAACGGCGTGCTGATGCTCGCGTTCGGTCCGCGGGCCGACGGGACCGTGCCGGGGGCGGTGGGCAATGTGCTGCTGGAAGTCGGCGGGTGGTTGAAAACCTGCGGTGAGGCGATATATTCCACGCGCCCGTACGTGGTTTACGGCGAAGGACCGACGGTTCCGGGCGGCGCCATGCATCGGCGACGAGAGGCATTACACTTCGCGCGACGTCCGCTTCACCCGCAACAAGGACAATACGGTCCTTTACGCCACGGTGCTGGACTGGCCGGGCGAGTCGCTGAATATTACTACGCTGCGTCGGGGCGGATTCGACGCTTCGAATATCGCCGCGGTGAGAATGCTCGGCGTTCCCGGGCAGTTGAAATGGCGCCAGGACCGCCAGGGGCTAAAAATCGCCATGCCCCCCAGGCCGTACTATGGCTGCGCGTATCCGGTGAAAATCGAATTCGCCGCGCAAATCCCGCCGGTGAAGGCATAAATGAATCGGAAGGCGTATGTTTCTTTTTTCCCAGTCGTCTCAGGATTGCTTCCCGGATTTCGGTAAGGTTTGGTTTTTCGGCCCATTCGATGGTAAATGGAAACAATTCAGGTTTTGATACTTGCATACCTGCGAGCGACTTCCGCCCGTCTTTTATAGTCGTCCCGGTCGCTATGTTCGATTCCGACCTTCGCCTCGATAAACGTGCGCATCACCCGGTTGCAGGCGAACATCATATTTGTAATCTCTGTGCCGGTGTCATTTCACGGAGCACCGCTGCCGTTGCGTCGCGGGCAACTTGGATATGTGATAAATCCGGTCGCCGCTTGGTCATGCGGGTTTCTCCGGCTGGGTCGTGGATTTTTTATCGGGCGATTCGTCCGAGTCGGCTTCTTCGTCGGCTACCACGCGGGCAACGGATACAACCCTGTCGTTTTCGCCCAGGCGGATAATCCGCACGCCCTGGGTGGCCCGACCTATGGTGCGCACGTCGGCCATGCCTATGCGGACTATCATCCCCTTGTAGGTGATGATCATCAGCTCGTCCGATCCCCGGATGGATTTCATACCCACAACCTTGCCGTTTCGCTTGGTGGTCTTGATATTGATTATGCCGTAACCGCCGCGGCTCTGGATGCGGTACTCCTGGAAGTTCGTCCGCTTGCCGTATCCGTTCTGGCACACGGTCAGCAGCGACGCCGAGGGGTCAACGATGGCCATGTCAACAACCTCGTCGCCCTTGCGAAGGTTCACCCCTCGCACGCCCGCGGCGGTGCGACCCATGGGGCGGACGTCGGTTTCCTTGAAACGGATGGCCTGTCCGTTGGTGGTGCCCAGGACTATCTCGTCGTTACCGTTTGTGATGGCGACTCCCACCACGGCGTCACCCTTGGCCAGTCCGGTGGCCTGGATGCCGCCCTTGCGCGGATTTCCGTATGCCTTCAGCGGCGTCTTTTTGACCTTGCCCTTGCGCGTGGCGGTCAGCAGGAAGCGGTTCCCGTCGAACTCGCGCACCGCAACCACTGCGCAGATACTCTCGTTTCCGCTGGTCTGGAGCATGTTGACTATCGCCCGTCCGCGCGAGGTCCGCGCCATCGAGGGCACGTCGTAAACCTTCAGCCAATGCAACCGGCCGTTGTTGAGGAAAACCAGCATGTAATCGTGGGTGGATGCGATGAACACCCGCTCGATGAAGTCGCCCTCCTTCGAGCCCGAGCCGATGATGCCCTTGCCGCCCCGTCCCTGCTTGCGATAGGCGCTGAGCGGCATGCGCTTGATGTATCCGGCGTGGGACAGGGTCACCACCACGTCTTCCTCGGCGATGAGGTCCTCGATCTCGATATCCTCCACGTCGCCGACGATGTCGGTGCGGCGGTCGTCGCCGTAGCGCTCCTGTATCTCGAAGATGTCTTCGCGGACGATGTCCAGCAGGAGGTTCTCATCGGCCAGGACGGCCTCGTGACCCTCGATCTCCTCGACGAGTTTGGAGTACTCGCCGGCGAGTTTCTCTATCTCCAGCCCGGTGAGGCGCTGAAGCTGCATGCCCAGGATGGCGTTGGCCTGGACCTCAGTTAGATACTGGTGGCCCTTTGAGGCGCGGGCGACGAATTTATCGGGCAGCAGTTTGCGTATGGTCGCCCGCTCGGTGAGGCGGAGTTTGTGCTTCATGAGTTTTTCGCGTGCGTGGGGCACGTCGGGAGATTTTTTGATTATGTCGATTATCCGGTCGATGTCCGCCACGGCCAGTATGAGCCCCTCCAGCACGTGCGCCCGCTGGCGCGCCCGGCGCAGCAAAAACGCCGTGCGCCTGCGGATGACGTCCTTGCGGTGCTCCAGGTACAGCATCAGCATGTCGCGCAGCGTCAGCGTACGCGGTGCGCGGTTGACCAGCGCGATATTGATTATGCTGAACGTGGACTGAAGCGGCGTGTATCGGTAGAGGCGGTTGACGACGACCTCCGGCTCGGCGCCCTTGCGAAGGTCCAGAACGATGCGCATGCCGGTGCGGTCGGTGTGGTCCTGGATGTCCTGAATGTCGGGTATCTTGCCGTCCTTGACCACCGTGGCGATCCGCTCGATTATCGTGGTCTTGAGGACCTGGTAGGGGATCTCGGTGATGACTATCTGTGTCTTTCCCCCGCGGACCTGCTCGGTGTGCATCCGTGCGCGGACGACGATTCGACCCCGCCCGGTCTTGTAGCCCTCGATGATGCCGCCGCGCCCGCAGATAAGACCGCCCGTGGGAAAGTCCGGACCCTTGACTATCTTCATCAGGTCGCCGATCGTGGCGTCGGGATTTTCAATAAGGTGAACCAGCGCCTTGCATATCTCGTTGACGTTGTGTGGGGGAATGCTGGTGGCCATGCCCACCGCGATGCCCTGAGCGCCGTTGACCAGCAGGTTGGGGAATTTGCCGGGCAGCACAGACGGCTCGGTGCGTGTTTCGTCGTAGTTTGGCAGCATGTCCACCGTTTCGAGATTCAGGTCGTGCAGCATTTCCACCGCCGGCGCCGCCATCCGCGCCTCGGTGTATCTCATTGCCGCCGGCGGGTCGCCGTCTATCGAGCCGAAATTGCCCTGGGGATCAATCAGCGGGTACCGCATGTTCCAGTGCTGTCCCATGCGGACCAGCGTGGGATAGACCACTCCCTCGCCGTGGGGGTGGTAGTTGCCCGAGGTGTCGCCGGCGATCTTGGCGCACTTGCGGTGTGCGGACCGCGGGCCGAGGTTCAGGTCGTTCATCGCCGCCAGCACACGCCGCTGGGATGGCTTTAGCCCGTCGCGGACGTCCGGGAGCGCCCGGTCCACGATGGTGCTCATGGCGTAGGTGAGGTAACTCTCCCGCATCTCCTCTTCGATGGTGTGGTCCTCGACGTGCTCGTCGCGGGTGGTCAGCTCCGCCTGGGCCGGCGCGGGAACGTCCTGGTTATCGGCAGTTTTGCTCCTGGTGGACTTTTTCTTGGCCACTTCGCATTTTCTCCATGAATGTCGTTGTTGGGGGCTTGGAACAAAGCACGAATTTATCATTATCGCGGGCGGTAAGCAACGTTATATCGGCGTTTAATGTGGCGATTTGCGGTGGCCAATTACGCCAGGAACGGATTGTTCGCCCGCTCCTGGGCGATGGTGGTTTGTTCACCGTGGCCTGGGAGCACGCGAGTGTCGTCCGGCAGGGCCAGCAGGTTCTGTCGTATGTTGCGGATGAGGTTTTCGCCGTTGGCCTGGGGGATGTCGGTTCGCCCCACGCTGCCGGCGAAAAGCGAATCGCCGGTGAGAACGACGCCCTCGTGGGCGCAGTAGAAACTCACACTCCCCGGCGTGTGCCCGGAGGTGTCCAGCACGTCCCACTGCGAGCCGCCGACGGTTATCGTTTCCCCGGGTTCGATCGTTTCATCCGGGGGCGGTGCGGTAACCGGCATTCCGAACGGCGCGGACATGTTCGCCCAGGCGTCGGACATGAGGCGGGCGTCGCCGGCGGGGCAGCACAGCTCCGCCTCC
>CAYZPY010000145.1:0-6253 GCA_964480425.1 uncultured Planctomycetaceae bacterium | reverse complement strand
CGCGACGCCAAGCCGTTCGCACTGATGGTGGCGGACCTGCCCGCAGCAAAGCGCCTCTGCCGAATCAGCCAGGACGCAGAACGACTGCTGGGCGGGCCCCTGCGTCCCATCGTCATAATGCCCGCACGCCCCGGCGCGCCGGTGGCGCCGTCCGTGGCAGAAGGGCTCGACACACTGGGCGTTATGCTCCCTTACACGCCGGTGCATCACCTGCTGCTGGCCGAACCGCCACTGCGCGACTTGCCGCTGGTGATGACCTCGGGAAACATCTCCCACGAGCCGCTGGTGAAGGACAACGACGACGCCGTGAGGCGCCTTGGCGGCATCGCAGATGCGTTCCTGACCAATGATCGCCCCATAGCCCGCCGCCTGGACGACAGCGTCGCCCAACTGCACGCCGACGGCGAGGTGGCGCTTCTGCGGAGGGCGCGCGGATACGCGCCCCGTCCGGTACGCCTGGAGGGGCTTGACATAGCCGATACGCGCGTGCTGGCGGTGGGCGCGGAACTGAACAACACCTTCTGCATGATCCAAAACGACCTGGCGCTGATAAGCGAACACATCGGCGACCTGACCGACGCGCGGACCTTTGGACACTTCAGCGACACCATCGAACACCTGTCGCGCCTGTTCGAGTTTACACCGTCGGTTATCGCGGCAGATATGCATCCGCAGTATTTGTCAAGCCGCTACGCCGCGCGGCGCAGCCGGACCGAGAACCTCCCCCTGGAGTCGGTCCAGCACCACCACGCGCACGTGGCCTCGTGCCTTGCGGAGAACTCCACCAACGGGCCTGTTATAGGCCTGTCGTGCGACGGCGTTGGTTATGGCCCGGGCGGCGGCGTGTGGGGCTGCGAAATACTCCACGCCGACCTTGCCCGCTACCGCCGGTTGGGACACCTGCGCGAAATGCCGCTCATCGGCGGCGACGCCGCGGCGGTGCAGACGTGGAGGCCGGCGCTTGCGGCAATGTACGAGGCGTTCGGCGAGGATTACGCGAACCGCCTGTCGGCGTGCCGTCTCGATATCGAGGACGAACAGGTCCGCGCCGCGTCCGAGATGCTGCGTGCGAAAGTTAACTGCCCCCCCACCAGTTCGCTGGGGCGCCTGTTCGACGCCGTCGCCTGGATGACGGGCGTCGCCGCTGTAAACCGCTACGAGGGCGAGGCGCCCATGAAGTTCGAGGCCCACGCACAAAACGACATCGAGGAGCACTACGGTTTCGACATAATAAACGCGCCGGACGGTGGGCAATTTCTTATAGACCCGCGTATAATGGTGAAAGATATAATCGCTGACCTCCGCAGCGGGGTGTCGTCGCCGGTAGTATCGGCGAAGTTTCACAATACCGTCGCGGTCTTTCTGGCGGCCGGCGCCGTCCGTGCCGCTGGGGAAACGAATCTTCGCACCGTAGCCCTGACCGGCGGATGCTTCGCCAATCGCCGCCTGACCGCCATGGTGAGTAAGTTGCTGTCGGATAATGGCTTGAACGTTATACGCCACAGGATTATCCCGCCCGGCGACGGTGGGGTGGCGCTGGGACAGGCAGTCTCAGCCGCCGCCAGAATCGCGCAGAAAGAACCCCGCCGATGCGGTAAAGTCAACAAACAAGTTACAGGAATAAAATAATGTGTCTTGCAATACCGGCCCAAATTGAGCGGATAACCTCCCGTCGCGCTACCGTTACGCTTGGCGGGGCAAAGACCGAAGTGTCACTGGACCTGGTTCCCCAGGCGGGGATTGACGACTGGGTGTTGATACACGCCGGTTTCGCCATAACCGTCATCGACGCCGAACAGGCCAGAGAAACCTACGACCTTCTGGCCGAAATGAACATCACGCCTTCGATTAATGACCCCCGCCAGTAACGAAGAAATCACCGCCCGCCTCGATAAGATTCGCCGGCTTCATCGCCAACTGGACCGCCCGGTGCGTCTGATGGAGGTCTGCGGCACGCACACGATGAACATTGCGCGCAGCGGTCTGCGCTCGCTGCTGCCCGAGGGTCTGGAGCTGATATCCGGGCCCGGATGCCCGGTGTGCGTGACCGACCAGTCGTACATAGACGCCGCCGTTTCTCTGGCCGGGCGAAACGACGTGACCATCGCGACCTACGGCGACATGGTCCGCGTGCCGGGTATGGACGGTTCTCTGTCTGATGCGCGCGCACGCGGCGCCGACGTACGCGTGGTGTACTGTGCCGATCGCGCGGCGGACCTTGCCAAGGCGAACCCGCGCCGGCAGGTGGTGTTCCTGGCTGTGGGCTTCGAGACCACGACGCCGGGAACCGTTATCGCGATCAACCGCGCCCGGCGGGGCGGGGCGGATAACTTCTCGGTGTTCGCCGCGCACAAACTCATCATCCCTGCTATGAACGCGCTGCTTTCCGCCGGGGACGTGCAGATAGACGGCTTCCTTTGTCCGGGACACGTCAGCGTGATAATCGGCTGGGATGCGTACAGTCAGATCTCGGCCGACTACGGTCGTCCCTGCGTAGTCGCCGGATTCGAGCCGTCACAGATTGTCATGGGCATCGAAGCGATACTGGAGCAACTGGTCCGCAACAGCCCGCAGGCGTCCAGCGTGTATCCCGTGGTCTGCCGGGGCGGAAATCCCAACGCCCAAAAAATGATCGATGAGGTCATGGAAGTGTGCGACGCCGACTGGCGCGGGCTTGGGCGGATACGGGACAGCGGGCTCAAACCCACCGGTGCGTTGGCGAAATTTGACGCCGCCGAACGCTTCGACCTCGCCCTGGCCGAGCGACGCCCCGACCAGCGCCCCGGCGAGGAGAAATCCGAACTGGATTTATGCCGTTGCGGGGATGTAATCTGCGGGCGGATCGCCCCGACCCAGTGCCCGCAGTTCGCCCGACGGTGCACCACGCGCCACCCGATAGGACCGTGCATGGTGTCCTCCGAGGGCGCCTGCGCCGCGGCGTATAAGTACAGGAATCGCTGATTGTCGGCGCGGGTGCAAAACTCTATATAAACATAATAATGGCGCTGCGGACAAATTAATCCACAACGTGTTGCATCGAGAGAACGGGCTTTATGGAGTTCGACATTGCAGGATAATCTCATTCGACTGGCGCACGGCGGCGGGGGACAACTCACCGCCGAACTGATAGGCGAGGTGATTCTTCCGGCGCTGTCCGCCGGCGGCGCAAGCGCACAGGACGCCCGTCGCCTCAGCGACGCTGCCGATTTGGATTTCCCCCCCGGTCGGCTTGCGTTCACCACCGACACGTACGTGGTCCAGCCGCTGGAGTTCCCCGGCGGCGACATCGGTAAACTGGCGGTTTGCGGGACGGTGAACGACCTGGCAGTGGCGGGCGCCGAACCTGAGGCCATCAGCATCGCACTGGTCATCGCCGAGGGCATGGAAATCGAACTCCTTGGTCGCCTGCTGACCTCGGCAGGTAGCGCCGCCGCCGAGGCGGGCGTCAAAATTGTCACCGGCGACACCAAGGTCGTTGGTCGCGACGCGCTTGACGGGCTGATCATCAACACTGCCGGTGTGGGGGCGGTATCGCCGCGGGCCTCACTGGGCTTCGATAAAGTCGCCGGGGGCGACGCTGTTATACTGTCGGGCCCCCCGGGCGAGCACGGTCTTGCGGTGATGTGCGTGCGGGAGGGACTCGAGTTCACCGGCCCGCTGCAAAGTGACTGCGCCGCCATACACGGGCTGACCGCCGACCTTCTGGAATCGCTGGGCGGCGACGTTCACTTCATGCGCGACCCGACCCGCGGGGGGGTGGCGGCGACACTGGTGGAACTTGCCGAAGGCGCCTGCGCGGACGTCGAGATTCAGCAGAAGGCGATTCCGATCAATACAGCCGCCCTCGCCGCCGGCGAAATGCTCGGTCTGGACCTGCTGACGGTCGCCAACGAGGGCAAGATCGTGGCCGTGGTCGCCGGGGGCTCGACCGAGAAGGCGCTTGAGGCGCTTCGGCGGCATCCGCTTGGCGCACGCGCCGCCGTGATAGGGCGTGTGGGCCTGGCGAGCGAGAATCCCGTGGTGGAGATGATCACCAGCATCGGCGGGCGGCGAATCGTCCGCATGCCATACGGCGAAGAACTGCCGCGAATATGCTGATTCGCGCACGCCGGCGCACGTTTTTGCGTCGGTTCGGCATTTTGTGCTTTGTGAAATCGCATTTCCGTGGTAAGATAAGATACGCTCATCGGGAGGGAAGTTGTTTGATGAGTTAAAACATCTCTTGTGAAGCTCTTGTGAGGCAGCTCAACGGTAGCGGAAGTTTGCGCCATCCCGGGCGGCGCGGTGTGCCCGGGACGTGGAGTTGAAAATCGAGGGCTGCATTATGAAATCAAACACGTTCAAAACATTGGCGACGGCGGCGGTTGTTGTATTGTTGTGCGGCGGGGCGGGGGCGGACATCCTCAACGGCGACTTTTCCACCGGCGACACAACCGACTGGCAGGTGCAAGACAGCGCGCTGGGCACCGGCTCGGCCAGTCACGAAATCGTGGACTATTCCGGAAACACCAAGACGTTCCACGGCGAGGCCGAAATTACCTACCAGTGGGACGGCAGCCAGTGGGTGCTTCCCACCTCTGGCTTCGACTTTGCGACGATTACACTCATCCAGCCGCAAAGCGGCGTCACACTCGATGCGCCCAACGGCACGACAACGCTGAGTTTTACCGCGGCCACAATATACAAGGTGGACGACGTGGGCGACGACGCCGACGGGCAGGTGTCCGTCACCCTCGCCTGGGAGAAAAAAACCGACCCCAGCGACAATGACGTCAACTTCGTGCAGATAAACGACGACGCCTTCAAGAACTATCAGGTGGACATCACCGACCAGAACGTCATAGACAACATCGACCAGTACAAGTTCACCGTCACCGCACTTGTAAACTGCGTTCGCAACGGCGACGAGCCGGGCGGTGAGAACCAGGGCGACGAAATGAAGATAGAAATTGACGCGTACTTCGACGATTTCGAGTTCGTACCCGAACCCGCAACCGTATTGCTGCTGTCGGGCGGGGGCTTAATCACACTGCTGCGCAAACGAAGAACCTGAGAGTTCAAAATCGGGTTGCGGGATATAATATAAAGCCCGCGGGAATCGTTCCGCGGGCTTTATTATTTTCGCATACGGATTATTACATTACTGTGCGGACGGCTCGACGGGTCGCGCCGCCTGGGGTTGGGGTTGCGGGGGGTACGTCATCTGTTTGAATCCGCCGGACCACTTAATCTGAACCGCAATCAGCACGAAAAACGCAACCACCGGGTAGGCGACGAACCGCGCATAGTAGATTATTTCGTCCACCAGATTGACGCCTGCGCCCCCCCATGACGGTTTTATTTTCGCGGCTTCGTTGAGCAGTTCGCCGTAATTGTACAGCGCGCCGACGGCGAACTGTCCTCTGAGCACCTGCTGCCACGGGGTGACCATCGCCAGCAGGATAAGCGACCAGAAAAACGCGCCGACCAGTCCCGCCGCCCCGCCAAGGCGACCCACCAGGGAAATCTTCAGCCCCACCAGCAGCGTCAGCGACAGCAGCGCCGCGGCGACGACGGCAGCGAATTTCGTGCCCGGAAGCAGCAAAACCATCATCTGCTCCCAGGTCCCGCACGCACCGGCGGGGGCCTCCTTGCCGGACCCGCCCGCTTCTTTCACCGCGTGGAGTTCGTCAACCACCCCCACGAACTCGACCATGACAAAACACGCCATCTGCGCGACGATCGCCAAAAGCAACAGTATCATCAGCAGATTCTTGGCGCACCTGACGGACTTGAAAGCCGCCGCGTATTCGAGCGTCTGTGAATTCGGCTGTTCCATAACGTGCTCCTCAGAAAGGACAAACGGTTCGCGTGGACCCCGTTCGTCGATTTTTACCGGGCGATTAATAACAAATGCGCATTAATTTTATCGTCGCCCGACGTGAATTCTATAAAAGTTTCGCCACGGCCCCAAAGGCCGACTGGGCCGCCTGCTGCGTCTTGGACACGTGGTCCATGTCGTGTGCGGCGGATACGAACATCGCCTCGAACTGGCTGGGCGCCAGGTAAACGCCGTTGGAGAGCATCTCGTGGAAGTACGACGCGTACGCCTCGGTGTTGCAGCGCCGGGCGTGCTCGAAGTTCTCCACCGCAGAAGGACTGAAAAAGCAACTCATCATGCTGCCCACGCGGTTCACGCGGACTTTCGAGTCCACGTCGGCGTTAAGCGCCGCCTGCTGGAGCGCATCCTGCAGCGCCGCCGAGACCGTCTCCA
>CAYZPY010000144.1:0-6253 GCA_964480425.1 uncultured Planctomycetaceae bacterium | reverse complement strand
GGTCGGGAAATGCTTTACACAAGTTCTCTACAATGGTTATGATGTCTGTTTATTTATAGGTGTTGGAATGAAAGAGCACGAACACACCAGAAGCAACGCGTCCGCGAGCGCCTGCGGACGTTGCTCGCATTGCCACGACGAAGATAAGCAGGGCGAAAGTCCTTCCGGTTCGCTGCCGGTTGCGGGTGCGGCTGGAATGTTTCTCGGCCCACCGAGCGCGGCGATTATCGGCGCTATATTGGCCGGTCCGGGTCATATCGGACAGTTTCTCGGCGCGGTCGGCGGATTTGCGACGGGCGCATCTGCGGCCGTAGTCATCGCCGCCGTGGTTCGGCGCAGGAGCGAAAAGACTCAATGAGTGAATCCAGTCTGGTAATTTCGGGCAGAGGCACGTTCCCCCGCGGCTTGCATCCGCCCGACAGGAAGGAACTGTCCGCCGGGGCGCCCATAGAGGTGCTTCCGGCGCCGGCGGCGGTGTCCGTGCCGCTGCTTCAGCACACGGGCGCGCCGTGCCGGGCGACGGTAAAGACGAAGGATAACGTCGCCGTGGGGCAACTCGTCGGCGAGATTGACGCCTTTATTTCCGCGCCGGTGCACTCGCCAATTAACGGCATCGTGCAGCGGGCGTCCATGGCCACTTTGCCTAACGGCAGGCACGTCCAGACCGTCGAGATAAAGGCCGACGGCGACCAGCCCGGCAGCGAACAAGTGTTCGATGAAATACTCGGCGGCGACTGGCCCACGCAAGACCTTGAACAGTACGACCCGCAGCAGATTATCGAGGCGGTCCACGACGCCGGCATTGTCGGGCTCGGCGGGGCGGCCTTCCCCACCCACGTGAAACTCACGCCGAACGAGGCCAGACCGATTGACACGCTGATAGTCAACGGCTGCGAGTGCGAGCCATACATCACCGCCGACCATCGGCTGATGCTCGAAGCGCCGCGGGCGATAGTCACCGGCGCGCTGCTGTCCGCTCGGGCATGCAAGGCCGAACGCATCGTCGTGGCCGTCGAAGACAACAAACCCGACGCAATCGAATCAATCCGCAGCACCGCAGAGGGCACGGGCATCGATGTTATCCCGCTCAAGACCAAGTATCCCCAGGGCGGCGAGCGTCAGGCGGTACCGGCCATGGTCGGAAGGGAAATCCCCACCGGTGGGCTGCCTCTGGACGTGGGCGTGGTGGTCGTCAACGTGGGCACTGCCGCGGCGGTGTCCGGCGCCGTCATCCGCAAAAGGGCGCTTACACACCGCGTAGTCGCCGTCTCCGGGGAGGGAATCCAAAATCCAAAGAACATACTGGCGCCGATAGGCGTCAGCATCGGTGAGATTATCGAATACTGTGGCGGGCTCAGGGACGACGCCGCCCGCGTAATCGCAGGCGGACCAATGACGGGCTTCGCCATCGGCGACCCGAAGACGCCACTGACCAAGGGAACAGGCGGCATAACCGCTCTGTCCGAAGCCCGGATACACCGAGTGGGCGAAACCGAGTGCATCAGATGCGGTCGGTGCGTGGACGTCTGCCCGCTGAACCTGGTGCCGACGAAAATCGCCATGGCCGCCAGGGCCGAGGACTGGGACCTCGCCCGGCAGTACTACATAACCGCGTGCATGGAATGCGGCTGCTGTTCGTATATATGCCCTGCCGGTATCCAGTTGGTGCAGTTAATCAGAGACGGAAAGGCGAAATTACCAAAAGACTAAAATACGAAATACGAATATCGAAATCCGAAACAAATTCGAATGTCCCAAACACGAAACAATACCAAATACGACCTTGAACAAAGAAAAAGAACATTCCAATTTGCGCAAATAGTCAGGCGTTTCATAAAATTGTTGCCCGGGACTGCGTCGAATTTATAGGATTTAAAACAATTAGTACGTTCCAGCGGTTCTGTGGGCGCAAACTACATTGAGGCCAATGAATCTCTGGGAAAGAAAGATTTTCGGATGAGAATCAAGATATGAAAGAAAGAAGCGAAGGAATCGCGTTACTGGTTAGGCCTTCTGGACATGAATGAGGATCAGGCAATGGAAAACGAAAGAAATATTCTGATAAAAGAGGCCGGCGAGTTAATGAATATCTTCGGCGCAATTCTTCGCAACAGCAAGTAACCGGATTGTTTGAATTTTTGTATTTCGAGTTTGTTTCGAGTTTCGATATTCTAATTTAGTATTTTTGAATATTCATGGCAAAAGAACAGGGAAACAATAAGCCACGAAATTTTGAAATTGCTCCTTCTTCGCATCTTCACTCCGGTGGTCTGACCACGCGGAAGATGATGCTGGACGTGCTCATCGCCATGTCGCCGCTGGCGGGAATGTCGATATACGTATTCGGCTGGTACGCCCTCAAGCAGATGGCGATATGTGTAGCCGTGTGCGTGACCGGCGAAGCGCTGTTCACTTGGATGCGAAAACGCCGCCTGCCCATTGACGACTGCGCCGCGGCGGTTACCGGAATGATACTGGCCCTTTCCCTGCCGTGGTCAACGCCGTGGTACGTGGCGGTTATCGGCGCTCTTACTGCCATCGGGCTGGGCAAGTTTATCTTCGGGGGACTAGGCCGGAATATTTTCAACCCCGCCATGGTTGGCAGGGCGTTCGTGATGATATGCTTCCCCGCGGCCCTTGGCGCCTCGGCGTACGTGGCGCCGGAGGGATTCACGCAAATAGTCACCCAGGCCACGCCTCTGACGGCCGCGAAGAACCTCAGCCAGTCGGTGGCGCTTTGGCCGCTGTTTATCGGCAACGTCAACGGCTCGCTCGGCGAAACCAGCGCCCTGGCGTGCATAATCGGTGGGGTGTACCTGTGCCTTAGGCGCACGGCGTCGTGGGAGATACCGGCCGGCACGATTCTGGCCACGGCTGCGATTGCGGCGCTGGCGAACACGTTAAACCCGGATGCGGAATTGACGCTCCTGCATCACCTCCTCGGCGGGGCGCTGCTGTTCGGGGCGTTTTTCATCGCTACCGACCCAGCCAGCAGCCCCCTGACGAGGCGCGGGAAGTTTATATTCGGCCTTGGCGTGGGCGTGTTCGTGATGATTATACGGTTGTTCAGCGGGTATCCCGAGGGCGTGATGTTTTCGGTGCTGCTGATGAACTCGATGGCGCCGCTGATTAACCGCTGGACGATACCCCGCCCCGTCGGCGGCAGGCCGGCTGCGGCAAAATAATCAGCGAATTACACAAAAGAATTAAAATGAATAACGAAAAGAAAAACTCGGGCAATTATCTTGGTCAGGCGTGGCTGGTGCTGATTCTGGCGACCTGTTCCGGGGCCGCCCTTGCCGGCGTGTACGTCGGACTCAAAGACAAAATCCTGAACAACAGACGCATGGAGACGCTAAACGCGATTCCTAAACTCATACCTGACGCCGATGCCGAAGAATCCAAAGAAGTTCGCATCGGCGGAAAAAAGGTCTATAAAGCCCTTACCAACGGAGGCCGGCACGTGGGTTGGGTTGTCCCCGGATCCGGACAGGGCTTCGCCGACGAGATACATCTGCTGATAGGCCTGGACGCAAACGCTCGAACTATTAAGGGCATTTATGTCCTGGCACAAAAGGAAACGCCCGGCCTGGGCAGCAAGATTGACCAGAACGTATCCGACTGGCCGCAGCAGTTCGAGAACATCCCCGCCGGAGATAATCTGACTGTCACCAAGGTCAAACCGACTGCGCCGAACGAAATTCAGGCCGTTACCGGCGCAACTATATCATCCGAAAGCGTCTGCAAAATCGTGAACGAGACCGTGGCCCGTTTCCGCGGCAATCTTACCCAACGCAGCGACGAGGATCGGACAAATGCCGAATGACGGACCTACACCGCTGGAGCGTTTCATACGCGGCGTGCTTCCGGAGAACCCGGTGTATCGCCAACTGCTCGGGATGTGCCCCACGCTGGCCGTCACAAGCACCATGCCCGCCGCCATGACGATGTCCGCCACCGTGCTGTTCGTGCTGGTCGGGGCGAACCTTATCGTCTCACTGATTCGACACCTGCTCAAGCCGCACCTGCGGATACTGGTTTTTACGCTGACCATCGCCACGTTTGTGACCATAGCCGACAAATTTCTGGCCGCGTACATGTACCAAATGTCCAAAACGCTCGGTCCGTACGTGCCGCTTATCATCGTCAACTGCGCCATAATCTCTCGCTGCGAGGTCTGCGCGCAAAAGCAAAAGGTCTTCACTGCCGTTTCCGATGCCCTCGGCCAGTCGCTTGGATTCGCCCTGGCGCTGGCGTCGATCGCCACGGTGCGGGAGATATTCGGCTCGGGAACGTGGTTCGGAGTGCCGATCATGCCGGCGAACTGGCCAAACTGGGTGATTATGGTCCTGCCGCCGGGCGCGTTTATCACACTGGGGCTGCTGATCGGCGCGGTTAACTGGTTTGGAAGAACACAAACGGAATAGACATGGAATATCTTAGCGAGTTAATCCTGATAGCCGTCGGCGCGGCGTTGATAAACAACTTCGTGCTGCATTACTTCGTGGGAATATGCCCGTTTCTGGGCGTCTCGCGGCGCGTGGGAATGGCGTTCGGCATGGGATGCGCGGTGACGTTCGTCATATCCATCGCCTCGCTGCTGTCGTGGACATTAACGTACTTCATCCTCCGCCCCGGCGCGCCGGTGTCAATGTGGGTGCTGCACCGGGTAAGCCCCCAATCCACTGCCGTGGTCGACCTTAGCATACTGAACTACATCGTTTACATCTTCGTCATCGCCTCATCGGTGCAACTGGTGGAGATGTACGTGCGGAAGTTTTTCCCGCACCTGTACAAGTCCTTCGGCGTCTACCTGCCGCTTATCACCACCAACTGCGCGATTCTATTCGCCTGTCTTCAGATAATGTCCCACGTTTCGGGCGTCGAGGCGGCCGAAATGTGGGGACTGGGCGAGGCGATGACACTGGCGGTGTTCGCGGGGATCGGATTTACGATAGCGATCGTGATCATGGCCGGCATACGCGAGGAACTGGAACACTGCGACGTGCCCCGACCACTAAAGGGCGCCGGGATAACGTTGATTATCGCAGGCATCCTGGCGCTGGCGTTTATGGGCTTTACCGGAGTTGGAAGAAACCTCGCCGAGTTGCTAAAGTAGTAAGTAACCATGCTTACGTGGATAATCATAATACTGGCCGCTGCTACAATGCTGCTTCTTGCGGTGTTTATGGCGTACGTTCTTGGATGGGCGAACCGCGCCTTCCATGTCGAGGTTGACCCGCGCGTGGAAAAAATCGGCGAGGCGCTGCCCGGCGCGAACTGCGGCGGGTGCGGGTACCCCAACTGCAACGAATACGCCGAGGCAATCGTGGCCGGTGAAGCCGCTCCCAACAGGTGCGCCGTTGGCGGCGTCAGTTGCGCCGCAGCAATCGCAAACATACTCGGCATCAAAATCGACCAGACCTGGCCTTACCGCGCAATCGTCCACTGCCGCGCACACACGGGCGACAAACTCGGCATGAATCCGTACCGGGGCGAGAAGACGTGCTCGTCCGCTAACGTCATTTCCGGCGTGCAGGGCTGCACTTACGGTTGTCTGGGCTTCGGCGACTGCCAGAGGGCGTGCGATTTCGACGCGATACACGTAATAGACGGTCTGGCCACCGTGAATTACGAAAAATGCACCGGATGCGGCGCCTGCCGGCGGGTGTGTCCGCGGAACATCATATCCATGGTGCCTTTCAAGACCGACAGGATGCTCGCCATCACGTGCAGCAATCGGGACGCCGCCAAAGAGGTCAAGGCAGTATGCAAGGTGGGGTGCACCGGGTGCGGGCTGTGCGCTAAAATGTCCGAAATGATCTCCATGATCGACAAACTGCCTTCGATAGATTACGAGAAATACGACCCCGACGCACTTGATGACATCAGCAAGGCGGTTGATAAGTGTCCCGCCGGTGCGCTGGTTTTCATCGGCAAGCCAACACAAGAAGACAAGGCCGCCGTCGCCGACGAAGAGTCGCCCGCAGTCGCGCAGGCGGACTTTAAAACCACCGCCGACCGAGCCGACTGGAGAGGATAGCCCCACATAACTGCGGCCGAAAGGATTCGAACCTTCACTCCCCGAAGGGAACAGGCACCTGAAGCCTGTGCGTCTGCCAGTTCCGCCACGGCCGCGAACTCCGAAATATCTATAATCTTATATTAAGATTAAAAAGTCAATCCCAACTCATGTCTTGAGCTATTTGCTTTGTAAGGATTTTTGCGGGGCTGTGGTGGTTGAAGGACACGG
>CAYZPY010000143.1:0-6365 GCA_964480425.1 uncultured Planctomycetaceae bacterium | reverse complement strand
TACCGTCAGTCATTGCCTTGCCGCCCGACGGACAGGTCCGGGAGATTCAGTTTCCCACCCGCTTCGATCATCGCGTCGTACAGGTCTTCCAGCGCCTGTGGTATCACCCGCACCTTGCCCAGCACCGGAAGGAAGTTGGTGTCTCCGTTCCATCGCGGCACCACGTGCAGGTGGAGGTGCCCGGGCAGGCCCGCACCGGCGCATCGGCCTATGTTGATTCCGATGTTGTAACCCTCGGCGCGGACCACCTCGTCGAGCACCTTCTTTACGGCGATGGTCATGCGAAACATCTCCAACGCCGTTTTATCGTCCAGGTCGTTCATGTCGCCCACGTGCTCCATGGGCGCGATCATGCTGTGCCCGCCGGTGTAGGGAAAACGGTTCAGCATGGCGAAGCATCCGCTCCCTCGCCACAGCACGAGGTTGCGCCGGTCGTCGCCGGGCTCGTCGCGATGCCTGCACAAAAAACATTCTTTGTCGCCGTCGGCGAGCGAATCGATATATTCCAGCCGCCACGGCGCCCAGATGTTGAAGTTCCGTCCCGTGTCGTTCGTACGTTTGTCCATCACGCGTTAATGTTAACCGCAAGAGCCCTTAGATACAACGCCCGGCGTGTCGCAGTATTTGGTTGACCGCGCGTCGCAGCGGCGAGTAAGATTTGTAATCAGTTGATGGAAATACCCACAGGCCATACCGAAAAAATCCCCACCGAAAGACCCGCCGGAACCACAGGGCGGTTATCGGCGCGCCTTTGCGGGGCGGCGGTAGCGACCATATGTGCGGGCGTGTTCGCCGCGGCGGCGATGATGTCGCCCAGCAGGGCGGGATTCGGCACGCACCAGCAACTGGGCATGCCGCCGTGTTCGTTCCTGGTAAAGACCGGCTACCCGTGCCCGACGTGCGGTCTGACCACGTCGCTGTCGGCGGGCGTGCGGGGGAAGATACTCCAGTCGCTCGGCGCGCATCCGTTCGGATTGATTCTGCTCGTCTCGGCGGGAATCTTCGGCGCCATCGGCGCCGTACAGGCATTCAGCTCACGAAGCGTAATCCGACGCCTTGGACCCTGGACCACCTGGGCCGTAATAATGGCCGTCGGACTGCTGGGCGGATGGGCGTGGAACCTGTTGTATGGATTAATCACGGGGCGACTACCGATACATTAACAGGAATAATTCGATGCCGAAAAGAATTCTCGTAATCGCCATGCTCGCACTCGCCTCGTCGGCGTGCGGATGCCGCCCGCTGGGCTACTTCTTATACCTCATCGCCCCGGGAGAATCGGGCCAAAAACAAAAGGCCGAGTTCGACGCCCTCAAGGGTCATTCCGTAGCCGTGGTCATCTTCGCCGACGTGAACACGCAGTACGAATATCCCGCCGCGCAGATGGAACTCTCGGCGCTAATCGCCCACGAACTGGGGCGTCACGTGAAGGACGTGCGGGTAATCGACACGCGCAAGGTTATCCGGTACCAGCACGAGAACATCTACTGGGACTCGATGCCGAAAACGCAGCTGGGCGAAATATTCGGCGCCGATTACATACTGTTCGTCTCGCTGTTGCAGTACACCACCCGCGAGCCGGGCAGCATGAACCTCTCGCGGGGGATAATATCGGCCGAGGTCTCCGTCTACGACACCTCGCTTGCCGAGCACCAATCGAGGGTGAAGTACTGGCCTGAAATAAGCGTGGCGTTTCCCGAAGACGACCCCATGGGGCGCCTGGGCGCCAACGAACAGAGGATCCGCGAACGCACCGAAAAACTTTTTGTGGACAAGGTCGTCAAAAAATTCTACGACCACAAGGTCTCGAAAAAATGACCGGTAAAAAAATACACGTCGCAATCGTGATTCTGCTGCTGTCGGCCTCGGCAACGTGCCAGAGCGGATGCCAACCGCTGCTGGGATGGGTGGTGGCGGTGTTCACGCCCCCCCAGAAAGTCGAGGCAAAGTACAAAATCCCCCACGACAAGACCGTACTGGTGTTCGTCAACGAGCCAACGTACAGGATCAACTACGACCTGACCACCAAACTCAACGCCGAACTTGAGGAGCACAAGGTCGCCGCCAGGACCATCCCGTACCACCAGATCACGCGCAAGGCGGCCGCCGAACAGAACCTCTACCGCATGGACACCGACGAGGTCGGAAAACTGCTGGGGGCGGACGTGGTCATTCGCGTGAACGTTACGAAATTCTCTCTGAAGGATGACGAGGTCAGCCCGCTGTGGAACGGGAGGATAAAGGCCTCGGTAAAGGTCGTCAGCACCACCGAAGGTCTGCTCTGGCCGAAGGATAGGCCAAGGGGATATCGCGTCGAAGAAATCCAGATCGGGCCAAGCGAATCGTCCTCCAAGCGATACGGCGACACGCTCACGCGGCAACTCGCCGCACGCTTGGCCGACGCCGTGACGAAACTCTTCTACGACCACAAAGTACCCGCACAGGAACTCAGTAAATAAGGCGAAATACCGTACACCCTTTCAAGAGCACGTTAATCCGCATTTGACAATCAGGGATTATACTGTGCAACAGACGGGTCAATGCGACAACCAGCCCCGGGATTACTTTTCCCGGGAGGCGCCCTTTCGCACGACCTCCCGTACGGCATAGGTTTTCGCGCTGGTCCCCTCGAAGTATATTCTCATGAGCAGTTCTCCGATGAGTCCCGTGGCCAGGAAAAGCATGGCCATGACCACCAGCATAAAGCCCAGCGCCATCAAAGGCCCGTGGCGCTGGAACAGTTCGAATCTGTCCCACTGGATAAGTTTCCGCACCAGGCCGTAGCCCAGTATGCCCAGCCCGCCGACGAGCGACAGCAGACCCCACTTGCCGAAAAAGTGCAGCGGGCGCGTAAGGTACACCGTGATGAACCGAACGGTTATTATGTCCAGCGCCACGCGGAACGTTCTTGTCAGACCGTAGTTGCTCCTGCCCTGGCGCCGACGGACGTTCTTTATCGGCACCTCGCATATCCTGGCGCCCAAGCGGGCGCATATCGCCGGTACGAACCTGTGCATGTCGCCGTAAAGGCGGACCTCCCGCAGTATGTGCCGGCGATAGGCCTTGAACGTCGTGCCGAAATCGTGCAGGAGTACCCCCGAGACCTTGGCCAACAGCCAGTTCGCCACGCGCGAGGGAATGCGTCGAAACAGCAGGTTATCGCCCCTGCGGACGCGCCAGCCCGAGGCAATGTCGTAACCGGCCTCTATTTTCTGAAGAAAAAGCGGTATCTCGTAGGGGTCGTGCTGGAGGTCGCCGTCCATCGCCACCAGGACCTGTCCGACGGCGTGGTCGAAGCCCGCCTGAAGAGCGGTGGTCTGCCCGAAATTCCGCTGGAGGTCAACGAACGCCACGTGCTCGTCGTCCAGCGCGATGCGCCGGAGAATATCGCCGGTTTCGTCGCTGCTGTCGTCGTTGACGAATATCAGTTCGTAACTCCGCCCGTTCTGCGCCATCACGCGCGATATCCGACGGTAAAGCTTCTCGACCACGCCGGCCTCGTTATAGAACGGCACGATGATGCTGCATTCAACGGACGTTTCTTCGTTTATCGTGGGCGAGGTCTGCATAGTTCACCAGTTCAGCGCCCGCGCGGGCGAATGCCTCTTTCACCGACGGGTCGCAAAGTGCGTTTAATTCGTCGCGCCTGGATTCCACCAGGCGGGTCTGTGCGGGGTCCAGCCCGTGGGGCTCTCCGGGATGGGTCGCTATTTCCGTGGCGCCGGCGCGGAGCATCCCGGCGGCGCGCTTGAGCCACCGGGCGGTTATCCGCCCGGTGTGGGCGATGCCCCACGTCCCGCCGGTGGCGAAATACTCCGTGGTTATCGCCGCGTCAATCCTCATGTGGCAGTTCAGTATTACGCTCAGTCGCCGTCCGGCGTGCGGGGACGAGTCCAGTCGCCTCACCGACGCCGGCTCGCCCAGGCGCCGAACGAAAGGGATATTGTACTTCCGGGCAAGGTCGACCACACACACGAAAATCGGCGCAAAGGCGTGGCAGTGTCGGTGAGAGTCCAGGTGCGTGGGTCGAATGCCGTGGTCGAGCACCCATCGTATCTGGGCGTCGAACTCGTCTCTCACGGCCCGGAGCATCCCGGGTCGCGCGGCGCAGGCGATGACCACGCCCATTGCGGTGCGGTTCATTTGTCCGCCGTCGCCCGTCAGGCGGCGCCCCGCCTCCGACAGGGGCGGACCCTGGGAGACGTTCAGGTGCACGCCCGCGCCGAGGCGCGGCGCGGCGCGCAGCGACCCGGCAGCGCCGGCGGCGCCGGGCATGTTGGCCAAGATACTCGTGGAGGTCACCACGCCCCAGCGGTGGGCGCGCAGTATGCCCTCGGTAACGCCCGCCGACCAGCCGAGATCGTCGGCATTTATTATCACTCGCTTTCTCACGCCTACCTTCCAGACACCACCACGATTATAATGCGCGCAGGCGTTGTGTTACAATTCGACGTTCAAGCCGGACCGCCGAGCCGAAGGTTTGCAACCAATCGAAAGGACTGAAAATGAGCGAAGCGATATGGGTATCCGTGGGTTTTGTCGGGCAGGTTATATTCGGCCTGAGGTTCATCGTGCAGTGGGTCGCCACCGAGCGGCACAAGCGCTCCGTGGTGCCCGTGGCGTTCTGGTACCTCTCGCTGCTCGGCTCGGCGATTCTGCTGTCCTACGCCATATACCAGATGGACCCGGTCTTCATCGCGGGCTTCTCGCTGAACATGTTAATCTACCTGCGGAACCTGTATTTCATTCACAGCCGCGCGGCTGAACAGCCCGTAACCACGCAGGACGAGGCGCTCGACGGCGCGGCGCCGCACGAACCAACACGGGAGGATTAGATTCGACCGCCAGTTTTATAAGGTGTATCCGTCCCCAGTCCTGCGACTCGACCGCGTCGGTGCTGATGACCACCGTCCCGAGTCTTTCGGCGAAGGTGCGGTAGGTCTTTTTCACGCCGTCCGCCTTGAGGGTGTATTGACCGGCGGGATTTTCCTCGGCCAGGCGCATTTCAACCAGTCCGAGGTCGCACGTAATCAGCCAGGGCAGGCGGGAATTATTTATCTCCCGCACAACCTCCGGTCCCTGTCCTTCGAACCGGCGGCCGAACCGGCCCATGTAAAGTTCCGTGCATAATTTCTCGGCGTAGTAGACGGCGAATTCGTCGTCGCCGATTTTCCGCTCGGCGGCGCGTGCGAACCGCAGCATCTTCTCCCCGTCGCCGATTCGGGCGGCGGTGTTTATGAAATACACATCCAGGAAGATAACGCCCAGCATCCCCACGCATCCTGCCAGCGCCAGGCGCAAAATTTTCCATCGCAGCGAGCACCGCACCGCGAAAAAAATCACGACGGCGCCGACAGCACCCACGGCGACGGTCAACCAGAACGTCAAATTCCCCACCTCACCCCTGGGTCGAAAGAATTTTCCCACCGAGGCGGGCAGATGCGATTGTGCGAAAAATCCCCCAGCCCCGAGCACGCAGGCGACCCCGACGACGATTACCGCCCCGGCAAACACGTGCCGCACCGAAGATGCCGTCGCGTCGCCGCCGCCGCGACGGGCAAGTTCGCCCATCGCCCAGGCGCCCATCAGCGCCGCCGCCGCGTAGCACGGAAGCAGGTAATCCGGGCGGAACCCGTGCGATATCGAAAACGGGACCAGCACCGCGATTATCCAGCACAGCGGAAGGCACAACGGCGAGCCGCGAGAAAACCACCTGCGCGGACGAACCAGGAACATCGCACCGACGGCGTACAGGGAAACGGGCAGCAGGTAATACAGCAGGTACGCCACGGCCGGGGCGGAGGGGGCCTTGGGCGGGTCGGTACCGGCCCCGGTGAGGCGCTGGAAATACTCGAACCACACTATCCGGCGGAACTCCTGTCCCCCGTGGATGAACATGGCCGCCCACAGCGGTCCAAGAACGGCGGCGGTGGCGAGCAGCCCCCAACCCAGGCGCGTCGCGCGGCACGCGCGTCGAATCCGCCGCCATATCATGCGAAACACGACCGCCGCTTTTGCGCCCAGACCGTTCACTACGCTCACCGCGCCGAATCCGCCCCTCATCACGGCGCCCAGTCCCAGCGCCGCGGCCACCAGCGGATAATTCACCATGCCCCATCCCTTGGTCAGTGTGCCCATCAGCATGCACGCCCAGAACCCCGCCGCCCACCGCCCGCGCCGCCCAGGCCTGGCGCGGTGAAACAGCAACCGGTCGCCGCAGAATATCGCTCCGGTCATCCACACGCAAAAAAGCATGTCGGTGGTGGCGATGTACGCCATCTTGCTCATGTGCAGGCAGGTCGCCCACATGCACGCCGCAAGCACGCCGCAGGCGGTCCGTACCACCGCCGGGCGAGCGCGAACAC
>CAYZPY010000142.1:0-6627 GCA_964480425.1 uncultured Planctomycetaceae bacterium | reverse complement strand
TGAGCCTGTGGGGAAAGGGAATGTGCGCTCCATTTCGGAATTATGCAACAAAGCCGTATTGAGGTCACAAAAAATCTGTTGACGATGCATGTTATGTAGAACGAATACTTTATTGTATTCATATTTAGAGGATATACTATGTTGACTTGATTATGTCGAAGGTTGATTCATGAAAGACAAAGACGGCGGCACATCCGGCGGTGGGGCGAAAGAGCGGCAAATCCGGCGGCTGAAATCCGCACACGACCCTGCCGATGCGGACCGGGGCGCCCAAAACGGGTATCGAGCAATGTTCGAGGAGACCCTGGCCATGAACGCCGTCATAGGCCCGGACCTCACCGTTATTGACGTCAACAGGAGGTTTGTCGAATCGCTGGGATACGCCAAGGATGAGGTAGTCGGCAAAAAGATAACCGATTTCATAGTGCCGGCGGACGCGGATATGGCCGTCGAGATGATCAGGCAGGATTTCCGGGGGGTCGATACGCCCCAGATAGAAGTGTGCCTGGTCGGACGGGACGGGATTCACACCATAATATTCGCCCGTGGACACGTGCCCGTCAGGCGCGGCGGGGAGGTGGTGGCAGTGTTTGTAAGCGGGGTGGACATCACCGAGCGCAGGCAGGCCGATGGGGCCCTTCGCAATGCAGAGGCCGAAATAAGGGCGGTCTTCGAGTCCTCCGTTCCGCTAATAGTTATTGGCGCCGATTATAACATCGTTCGCGTTAATAGACAGTTGTGCCAAATGATGGGATTCGATGCCGACAAGATCGTCGGCAGGAAGTGCTATGATGTCGTTGGGAGCGACGTATGCATGACGCCCCAATGCCCGCTGAGGCGAATTATAGGCGGCCAGGAGAAGGTCGTCCACGAGGCCGAAAGAATCCTGCCCGACGGCAGACGCATTTTGTTCATAGTAAACGCGACTCCTTACAGGGGACCTGACGGAAAACTCGTAGGAATAGTGGAGAGCATTAACGACGTAACCAAAAAAAAACTCGCAGAACAGGCCCTTGCCCGGAGTGAAAAGCGCTATCGTTCCCTCGTTCAGGACATGCCGGGGCTGATTTGCAGTTTCAAGCCGGGGGGGGAAATTATTTTCGTAAACAGGGAATACTGCCGTTATTTCGCCAGGGGTTTCGACGAACTCATAGGCAGTAATTTCCTGGATTTGATACCCAAAGGTGACCGGGACAGGGTGCAGGGCAACCTTTCCGCTCTTACTGCCGAGGAACCAACGATAACGCACGAGCACAAGGTCACGGCGCCGTCGGGACAGGTCCGCTGGCAGCGATGGACGAACCGCGCCCTGTTTGACGAACACGGGCGCGCCGTGGCGTACCAATCTTTCGGCTTCGACATCCCCGAACGCAAGCAGGCCGAGCAGTCATAGGAGGACACCCGTGACCGCCTGCGGTACGTAATAGACAACTCTTGGGACATTATCTTCCAGGTGGACCTGCGGGGCATTTACACCTTTGCCAACAAGGCCGCAGAAAGGGTCACCGGTTATCCGCTCGAAGAACTGTTGAAGATGAACATGCGGGAACTGGTGTCCCCGGAGTATTACGAGGTGCTCTTCGGGCGCCTTGCGCGTCGGGTGCGGGGCGAGGAGCTTCCCCAGCCGTTCGAGTTCGAGATTATCCGCAAGGACGGGCGGCGGGTGTGGCTGGAGCTGACCACTACGGGTTAGTACAGCAGCGGGGAACTCGTGGGCATCCAGGGCATCGCGCGCGACGTGACCGACCGTGTCCGCGCCGCGCAGGCGCTGGATTTGGCCCACGCCAAGTTAATCCGCGCCCGCGAACAGGAACGCAGGCGCCTGGGTCGGGAGTTGCATGACTCCATCGGGCAACGCCACACCGCGCTGCACCTGTCGTTGAAGCACATTTATAACCGGGCCGGGAAGGACATGGACCCGCAGGTGGCGAGCGGATTCGACCGGTTGATAAGGGACTGCGCCGCGCTGATGGGCGAAGTGCGCGAGGTCAGCCACGGACTCTACCCCGTCACGCTGGAGTCGCTGGGTCTGGCGGCGTCGCTGCGTCAACTGTCCGACGACTACCGCAGGGTGGCGTCGGTGAGCGTGGAGGTTAAAGGCGCCTCGGACGAACTTTTCGACCGGCGGCTCACCTCCGAGGCGGCGATTGCGTTGTTCCGCATCGCCCAGGAGGCGGTGACAAACGCCGTCCGCCACGCCGGGGCCGAGAGTATAAAATTGTCGCTGAGGCGGCGAAAGGACCAGGCGCTTCTGGAAATCGTCAACGATGGCAAAGAGTTTGACGTTAACTCCGTGCGTGGAGGCATGGGAGTGGACACGATGATACGGCGCGCCGAGACCGTCGGCGGCGAACTCGAAATCGTCAGCGACGACGACCGAACGCTGGTCCGCGCTCGGGTGCCCCTGGCGCCGCCGGAGGAGGGCGGAAAAACGACACTTGAAACCCGCGCCCCGCGCGCGTAAAATCCTCTGGTCGCAACCGGTCCGGCGGCGTATTCCGCGCCGAACCGTCCGCCGCCGCACAAACAAACAGGAGCGAACATGGACGCCGTGATTTTCGACTTCGACGGAGTAGTGATAGATTCCGAGCCCATACACCTGCGCTGTTTTCAGCAGATCCTGGCGCCGGAGGGCGTGGAGATGACCGCGGGCGCCTATTACGACAAGTACATCGGGTACGACGACCACGATTGTTTTCTCATCGCCGCGCGCGACCACGGCGTGGAGTTCGACGAGGGGCAAATAAGGAAAATGGTCCGGGACAAGACGCGGCTGGTCAAAGAGGCGATGTCCGAAGAAATCCGTCCGTTCGACGGCGTGGTTGAACTGATTGGCGGGCTTTACGAGGCCGGGATGCCCCTTGCGGTGTGCTCAGCGGCGCTGCGGGAAGAAATAGAACTCTCCGGCGCGGCGGTGGGGGTGCTGGATTATTTCTCGGTGATAGTCGCCGCCGAGGACGTGCCCGCATCCAAGCCGGACCCGGCCGGGTATCGACTGGCCGTGGAGCAGTTGGGGAAATTGTCATCCCGACCGCCGGCGCCGGAGAAAACCGTCGCCGTCGAAGACTCCCGCGCCGGAATAGAGGCCGCCAAGGCCGTGGGACTAAAGGTCCTTGCCGTCACCAACTCCTACGCCCCCGAGGCGCTCGCACAGGCCGACCGAATCGTGCACACGCTCAAAGGAATTACCGTTAAAGACCTCGAAGAATTAACTTAGAACGTGTATGAAAACCGGGCGGACCCGTGTCGCGGGCAAGATGTCCTCGTCACGCGCGGGCAAGATGCCCTCATCACGCGCGGGCGAGACGCCGGCGACACGTTTTCATACACATTCTTAGATTTCACAAGCGAGGCGGCGCTCCGTCAATCCTCGCGCGAAGATGTTTTTAATCCGCCAGGCACCGGTATAGTTCCTCGATTTGCCCGACCATTCGCCGGTGGTCGAACATTTTGCGACATCGCTGCTGCCCGGTGGCGCCGAGTTTGTCGCGCTGTCGCTTGTCGGCGGCGAGTTTCTCTATCGCCCTCGCCAGTGCGTCGACGTCGCCGGGCCGGACAAGTATGCCCGTGCTCTGGTGGACCACCTCCGAGGCGCCGTCCACCTCGAAGCTTATCACCGGTCTGGCGGCCAGCATTGCCTGGGGAATCGCCCGCGCCAGACCCTCGTGCAGCGAGCAGTGTATCACCACCTCGGATGCGTGCATGACCGCGGGCATCATCTCCGGGGGCATCAGTCCGGTAATCCTAAATCGTTCCTCCAGGCGTCGGCGGCGGATTTGCGATTCGATGCGCCGCCGCAGCCGACCGTCGCCAACGAAACAGAAATGCACGCGCGGGTCGGTTATGCGCCCGGCGGCGGCGATGATGAATTTGTGTCCCTTGAGTTCGGCCAGTCGCGACACCTGCGTGACGAGCACCGCCTCGGGCGGCAGGTTCAGCGACCGGCGGAACGCATCGGCCTGCGGGAGGCGACGGATGAACCGCTCGACCTCCATGCCGCTGTAAATGGTGGTGAACTGCCCGGTCCGCCCCACGCCCTCGGCCGTCGCCTGGGCGGTCATCGCATCGGCCACCGATATGTACGCGTCGGTCCACCGCGCCGCGCGCCGCTCACACGCCACGTAAAAACGACGCAGCAGGCGGTTCTGATGCGGATGAAACGGCAGCCCGTGAATAGTGTGCACTACCTTGGCGCCGCCGGCATGCGCCGCGGCGCGGCGGGCGAGTATCCCCGCCTTGGAAGAGTGCGTGTGCACGATGTTCGGACGAATTGCCCGCAGGCGCCGCAGCAGTTGCCGATACGCCCGCCAGTCGAGCCACGGGTTTATCTCCCGACGCATGGACGGGATTACCTCCACGCCGTAATCGCCGCTGCGTGCGCGATCCAGGAGTTGACCCTCGGGTCCTATGGCCGGTCCGGTCAGCAGCACAACCTCGTGCCCGCGTTCGGACAGGCCTTCGCAGGTGAGTATCGTGTTCTCCTGTGCGCCGCCGAGTATCAAGCGGGTTATCACCTGGCAAATCTTCATGGGGAAGTATGATAACGCCGCGAATGTATTTCATCGAATCACTTTCCCCGGCGCCTCGGGTTATGCATAATCTGTGTCATGGACCAGAGCACCTCGGAAAGACGGCACTTCTTCGGCGCCGCCAGAATGGTGGCCGCCCTTACCGTCGTGTCGCGCATACTGGGGATGGTCCGTGACATGATAATTGTTCCCATCGGCGGGGCGACCCTGGCGGACCGTTTCTGGACGGCGTACTCGGTGCCGAGTCTTTTCCGGCGCCTGTTCGGGGAGGGGGCGCTTTCGGCCGCGTTCGTGCCGGTCTTCACCGACGTTGCCCAGCGCCGCGGCTGGGACAAGGCCAGGATGGTGCTGGCCAACGCCGCCGGCGTGCTGGCGGCGTTGCTGGCCGCCATTATCGTCCTGGTGCTGGCGGGGTTGTGGATCGCCTGGACCCTCGCAGGCGGCGACTGGACGCGGATGGTACTGCTCCAGTTGACCGCGCTTATGCTGCCGTTCATGTTCACCATTTGCCTGCTGGCGCTTGGCTCGGCGGCGCTGAACTGCAAGGGTCATTTCGCGTATCCCGCCTTTGCGCCCATAATGCTGAACGTGGTTCTGATTATCACCGCCGCGTTCGTGGCGCCCGCCGCGGCGGAGTCCGACGCCGGTAAGTTCTTCGTCATCGCCGGGGGGCTTCTGGTGGCGGGGGCGATGCAGCTGGCGGGCGTGGTGTGGCTGCTGAAGCGCGCGGGACTGGCGATTGTCCCTTCGCTTTGGCCCATCCGCCCGCCGGTCAGGCGAATCGCGCGCCTGATGATGCCGATGTTCGTGCCGCTGGGCGTGATACAGATGGGCGCGTTCGCCGACCGCCTCATAGCGCTGCTGTTCTCGGGCGAGGGCATGCCGCTGTCGCCCGGGGTGGTCCGCTGCCTCTACGCCGCAAACCGCATGTACAACGTGCCGCTGGGCATACTTGCGATATCACTGGCCACTGTGGTGTTCCCGCTGTTCTCCCGATACGCCAGTCGAAACGACACGGCGCGTCTGGGCGAGTCGGTGAACCTGGCGCTTCGACTGGGCCTGTTCATGGGAATACCCGCGGGCGTGGGGCTGATAATCCTGTCCGAGCCGGCAACCGCGCTTATATTCCAGCGGCGCAACTTCAGTCCGGAGGACACGCGTCGGGCGGCGTTCATCCTGCGGATGTACTGCATCGGCATGTGGGCGTATTTCATCCGCCACACGCTGCTGCGTGCATTCTTCGCCGTCAAGGACGTCACCACGCCTCTGAAGATCGCCGGCGCGCTGGCGGTGGTGAACGTGGCAATGGTGCTTGGGCTGATATTCACGCCGCTGCGTGCCGGGGCGATCGGGCTGGCCACCGCCGTCACCGCCATCGCCAACGTGCTGATCCTGGCGGCGGTGCTGCATCGCAAACTGGGGCGAATCGGCGCAGGGGGGATATTGGCCTCGCTTGCGCGGACGCTGGGGGCCACCGCGTGCATGGCGGCGGCCGTGCTGGGTGTTCGACATCTGCTGGGACCGACGGGAGCGGATGCCGGCATCTGGCAGATGGGCAAGTTGGTGGCCGGCGGCGTGGTCGTCGGGGTGGTGGTGTTCATCGCCGCCGCGCGGATCCTGGGATGCGACGAACTGAAGGAACTCCTGGCGCGCCGAAAATGAGAATAGTTGTTTTTGTGTTGATTCGGTGGGGTTTGGAGATGCCGTAAGTATTCGCTACTATGATTCATTAGCAAGAATGAAAGATATATCAATGCCCGAACAACAGACATTGCCCGATGAATACCGCACAGCCGACGGCAGGGAACTGTCCGCCCGCATCGCCGCCCGCAAAAAAGAACTCTCCCGGCGCCTGTGCATACTCGGGCACCATTACCAGCGCGACGAGGTGATTCGGTTCGCCGACTTCACCGGCGACAGTCTTAAACTCTCCCGCCAGGCAGCCGGTGCCGAGGCCGAGTTCATCGTCTTTTGCGGCGTGCACTTCATGGCCGAGTCCGCCGCCGTCCTCGCACGCGAAGGACAGGTCGTGTGCCTTCCGAACCTCCGCGCCGGGTGCGCCATGGCCGAGATGGCCGAGGCGGTGGACGTGGCCGCC
>CAYZPY010000141.1:0-6681 GCA_964480425.1 uncultured Planctomycetaceae bacterium | reverse complement strand
GAGGGCCTTGTTATGAATGAACTTGTGAAAAAACCCCACAGTTTGAAATAAAATCCAAACTTTCCATAAATTTTTTCGCCGCAAATGCCGCAAATTACGATAAACCGGTTATTTGGCCGATTTTCGGCCTGAAAATATAATTCAGGTGCATCCTGCCGTGAAGATATCTTCGGATTTTTTCATCGCGTTCGGGTTTTCAGATCGGCCAGAATATTCCCTTCCCACGTGAACTTCAGTCTTTGTCGCGGTGGTGCGGGGTGCTTGTCGAACACGTACGCCGCCAGCAGCGGAAGCGATACGCTCGGCTCGACCCACGCCATGGCGAACCGGGCGTCTTTGTCTATTTTGCCCCACGACTGCGCCTCGCCCAGCGTCGAGCCGCTCAGCCCGCCGTCCTGGGTGACCGCCGTGGTCACCTGGACGGCGTAATCGTGACCGCGCTCCAGGCCGAATATGTAAGACATGATCACCGAGTCGTTGATGTAGTTCTTCGGCACGCCCCCCGCTACGTATATCGCCGCCGTGGACGGGCTGGAAACCACTATCTGAGTCAGTTCGTAATTGTCGGCTATGGAGTCTATCGCGATTCCCTTCCTGTTGTTGCGCGTGCAGCGATGGCGGTGCTCGGTGAGCCCGATGCCGATGGACGAATCGTTCAGGGCCGGACTGAACACCGGTACGCCCAACTTGTGGCACTGGTGAAGTATTGAGTCGGTGTCGCGGATTTTCGAGCCGACGAAGTCGAGATACTGCCTGCTGGAATAGTTGCCCGGTGCCATCTGGTCGGCTATTCGCCCGCACCACGTGTCGGTGTCCCAGAATTTCTCCTCGTCCACGTACGTGTCGTAGATGCGGTCGATGCGCAGCCGGCGGAGGGCGTTATCGTCTGCCGCCGGCGTGCCGACGTAGTGATTGAATCCGCGCGCCTGGTAGATGTCCTGGTATATTATCGCCCCGGTGGAGACGACCACGTCCACGTAACCCCCGGCGACCAGGTCGCGTATTACGTTTCTCAGACCGGCGGCGATGAGAGGACCGGCCAGACCGAGCAGCACCGTGGGGCGCTTGCGGTCGGCGTACATCGAGCTAAGCGCCATGGCGCATCTGCCGAGATTCCTGGCCTGGATTGACATGCCCGACATCGCCAACAGGATATCCGACGCCCTGGCGCCCCGGGCGACCTTTATCTGCTTGACCGGGGTGGTAAGCAGTTGCTTTTTGGCTTTTGACTGCCTTAGCGTCAGCGGCTTGCAAGAGAGCAAATCGTCGTACCGGACACGCGATTGTTTATTGTCCGGTTCGTGTTTTTTATCGGAGTTCAATTTGGGTTTCCTGATGACTGATTCGCACGTCGGTTTCTGTTTGACGGATAATGTAACATCCGGCGGATTGCCGTTCAACACCCGCGCCGATGGGCGCAGGTTATCTCAGGGAGAACCGGCGGCGCTTGATTCCCTTCTGTCGGCAGTGGCGCAGAAGCATCTGTGTGTAAGAAGCGGTTATCATCTCGCCGTCGAGGTTAAGTCGCCTGCAAACCCGACGGGCAGAGTTTTCGCTGGGCGCTTCGATTTCGACGAATTCGCCCAGCAACGGCAGCGTGTCCAGCGACACCACGACGTGCCCGAGGCGATACTCGGCCCGGCGCTTCTGTATGGTCAACGTGGCCGACAGGTCCAACGCGTGGAAAATCCGCTCGATGGCATCGGCGTCGCCGACGCGCGTCTGATACTCGCTGCGGACCTTCAGGCCCTTTTGATATTTTCGAGGCCCCTTGAATGTCACCAATGGCGCGTCGTCGAATTCGCCCCGCCCTGACTTGAGTCGGCGCACGTTGCGTATCCTCAGGCCGCTGTCGCGCTTTAGCAGGTCGCCCTTGGGAGTGTCGAAATACCTGTCCGTCTGGAGGATAGTACCGAGGTAGACTCCGCCCGCCCGGCGCAAAGCGCGGCGAATGGGGCGATGATTGGCGACTTTGAATTTTGCCTCGATCTCGCTTGCCACAACGCTAATTTTATATCCGCCGTACCGGCGAGTATAGGATTCTTTGAAACATCCGACGCCGCGGACGAGCAATTATTTGTGTGAATGTCCTTCCACCGGCGGCGGATTCGTGTAAAATGGACGGCGGTTTCAGTCACGAGGTTTTATTTATAAAAGAGTTTGCCATGAACTATCCGAAGAAATTATCGAATCGCCGACGGGCAAGGCGGATCGGCTTCCGGGCCCGCATGAGAAAAAGGGGCGGAAGGAAAATCATCAACCGCAAGCGGCGCAAGGGCAGGAAGGTCCAGGTCGTCTAAGCCGGACACTTCGGCGGCAATGACGGCCAGTGATCCGCAGCATCTGACGAAAGAATTGAACTATGGGCGAGAATAATCGCACCGCCTTTGGGGCTATATGCGCCGGACGCCTCGGCGTCGCGGCCGGCATTTTATGGGGTCTGGTCCCTGTTTACAACGGGCGTCATAACAGTTTATACCGATCAATATGCCCATCGCGTGGTCGAGTTGCTGGGCAACATTTACCCCGGATACGCGCCGGGTTCGTGGTCGTCGGCGGCGCCGGGACTTCTGTGGGGATTCATAGACGGCTTCGTGGCGGCGTGGATTCTCGCCTGTCTGTACAATCTGCTTCTCAAGGCGGGTCCGTATCTCTGCCGCCGCCACACTCACCGCGCCGAGCAGGAAACTCCATCGGCGTCGCAACGGGATTAATCGCCTCCTCGCGGCGGTTCAGATCTTTAAGGCCTTCTTCAACGCGCTGACCTTGTCGGGCTTTTCCCAGGTGAAGGATTTCCCTTCTCTGCCGAAGTGCCCGTCGTGTGCGGTCTCGCGGTATATTGGCCGCAGCAGTCTGAGGTGCTCGATAATCTCGCCGGGCTTCAGCGGGAAGACGTCATTGACGGCGTCGGCCAGTCGCTTCTCATTGGTCTTGTTGCCGCCCTCTGTGTGCACCAGGACGCTGACGGGCTCTGCCACGCCGATGGCGTAGGACAGTTGCACCTCGCAGACACTGGCGAGTTTGGCCGCAACGATGTTCTTGGCGATGTACCTGGCCATGTAGGTTGCCGAGCGGTCCACCTTCGAGGGGTCCTTTCCCGAAAAGGCGCCGCCCCCGTGTCGTCCGCGCCCCCCGTAGGTGTCCACCACGATTTTCCTTCCGGTCAGTCCGGTGTCCCCGTGCGGACCGCCGATGACGAACTTGCCGGTGGGATTAATGTGGAATTTTATCCGGTTGCTCCACAGACCCGGACACTCACCGACTATCACCGGTTTGATCACCTTTTCCACCAACTCCTTCTTTGCCTTGTTGGTCATGGCGTCTGTGCGGGGATTGATCACATCCTCGGTGTGCTGGGTGGACAGAACGATGGTGTCGATCCGCGCCGGCGCGCCGTCCTTGTATTCCACGGTGACCTGGCTCTTTCCGTCGGGGCGAAGCCACTTGATCTGCCCCTTCTCCCTGGACTCGCTGAGGCGCGCGGTGAGGCGGTGGGCTAACTGGATGGGCATGGGCATCAGCGACTGCGTCTCGTCGCATGCGAAGCCGAACATCATTCCCTGGTCGCCTGCGCCCTGCTCCTTGTCCGTCGAGGCGGTCACGCCGCGCGAGATGTCGGAACTTTGACCGTGAAGGGTCTTGATGACCGCGCACGAGCGATAATCGAACCCGGTGGCGGGGTCGTCGTACCCAATGTCGCGGACGACGTTGCGGGCGGTCTGCTCGACGGAGATCAGCGCCTCCTTGGCCTTGTCGTTATGGACGGTGACTTCCCCGGCCAACACCACCAGCCCGGTGGTGACAAGCGCCTCGCAGGCAACGCGCGCCGCAGTGTCGTGTTCGATCAGACTGTCAAGGACGCCGTCGGATATCTGGTCGGCGACCTTGTCGGGATGACCCTTGGTCACCGATTCGCTGGTGAACAGTTGCCGATGAGCGTATTTTGCCATTGAATTACCTTTCCTTTCACCTTGAGTATGGAGTTAATCTTGCAGACCCGGTGTGCGAGACAATAGTGTACATTTTGGCATGCGCCTTTACAAGCGCGCTTGGGCGCGGCGCCCGGCGTGTCGGCGGCGATGCGGCGGGGGTGTTTGTTTAACGGGCGCGGTCGAATATAATGTGTTTCAGCCCGATCCGGCCGATCGGGTGCGAGGATTCGCGAAACGGGCATGAAGAACGAGCGACAACAAACGCAGGACCTGGGCGGTCTGCTGGGCGAGTTTACCGAGCGCATCGAGCGCGACCTGCGTAGGTGGACCGTCGAGCCGGACACGCCGAGGGAACTCTCCGAGGCGATGGAATACTGCGTGCTGGGCGGCGGCAAGCGGCTCAGGCCGGCGATTGTGCACATGTGCGCCCGGGCGTGCGGCGCGGGAGGCGAGGAAGAAATTCTTGCCCGCTCGGCGACCGCAGTCGAATTGGTCCACTGCTACAGTCTGGTTCACGACGACCTGCCGGAGATGGACGACGATTCGCTGCGCCGCGGCAGGGCGACCGCGCACGTGAAATTCGGACAGGCGATGGCCGTGCTGGTAGGCGACGCGCTGCTGACGCGCGCCTTCGGCGTGCTGGGCGGCTCGGGCGGCGACCTGGGCGTTCGGCTCGTGACCGAATTGGCCGACGCCGCTGGCGCATCGGGAATGGTGGCCGGACAGGTCGCCGACATGGGCCTGTGCGAAACGCCGGACGGCGTGGAGGGGTTGAGATTCATCCACAAGCGCAAGACCGGCGCGCTTATCAGGGCCTCGGCGAGGATGGGCGCCATTTGCGCCGGGTCCGGTCAGAACGAGCTGGAGGCGATTACGCGGTGGTCCCAGCTGCTGGGGCTGGCGTATCAGCTGCGGGACGATATTCTCGACGCCACGGCCACTGCCGAACAAATCGGAAAGACCCCGGGCAAGGACGCCCGAAGCAAAAAGCGAACCAGCATCGGAGAGATGGGGCTGGAAGACGCACACAGCAGCGCCATGGAGCTGGCCGACCAGGCCGGGCGAACGCTCGAACCTCTGGGGCGCAAGGCACGCCCGCTGATCACGCTGACAAGATTACTCACGGAAAGAACGGTTTAGAAAATGGATGATAAGGATCTGCTTGATAACATAACCTCGCCTCACCAGTTGAAGAACCTTAGCGAGCGCCGCCTGGTCGGACTCGCCCGGGAACTTCGCCGCCGGATTGTGTCGGTGGTCTCGACCAACGGTGGGCATCTGGCCAGCAATCTCGGCGTGGCAGAATTGGCGATCGCGCTGCATTACGTTTTCGACTTTACGCACGACCGACTGGTCTGGGACGTGGGGCACCAGTGCTACGCGCACAAGATACTCACCGGGCGCGGCGGCGAATTTCACACGCTCCGCAGGCGAAACGGCATAAGCGGGTTCCCCAATCCCGCTGAGAGTCCTTACGACCTGTTCGCCACGGGGCACGCCGGTTCGGCGGTGTCGCTGACGGCGGGCATGGCGCAAGCAGACGCCGCGATGGGCGCCGATAGAAAGGCCGTCGCCGTCGTAGGCGACGCCAGCATAGTCAACGGCCTGGCGTTCGAGGGAATCAACAACGCGGCGCTTCTGGACAGGCAGTTCATGATAATCCTCAACGACAATTCGATGGCCATTGACCGCACCCACGGGGCGGTGGCACATCTGCTGGACAGAATCCGCTCCACAGGCGCCTACGAAGACATGAAGCACTCCGCCGAGCACCTGCTGCATCATCTGCCGCTGGGCGATGAGATCACCCGTGCCATTCGCGACCTCAAGGCGGGAATAAAGACCGCCATCCACGGCGCGCAGATGTTCGAGTCGCTGGGCCTGGCGTATTTCGGCCCGGTCGATGGGCACAACGTAAGAACGCTCATAAAGGTCCTGCGCCGCCTGAGCGAGGTGAACCATCCGGTCCTGCTGCACGTTCACACCCAGAAGGGCAGGGGATGCAAGTACGCCGTGGAGGACCCCTGCCAGTTCCACAGCACCCCGGCGCACAAGATACGCAACGGACGGGCCGTCTTCGCGCCAAAGTCCCGTCCCACCTGGACCGACGTCTTCGCCGACTCCGTCACTGACGCCGGGCGGCACGACGAAAAAGTCCACGTCATCACCGCCGCTATGCCCGATGGGGCGGGCGTTGTCAAGTTCCGCAAACGATTTCCGTCCCGCTGTCTCGACGTGGGGATAAGCGAATCGCACGCGGTGGCCACCGCCGGCGGAATGGCCAGGGCGGGGCTCAAGCCCGTGGTCGCGGTTTACTCCACGTTCGTTCAGCGGGCGTTCGACCAGGCGTTCCAGGAAGTGTCGCTGGGGAATCTGCCGGTGGTGTTCTGTGTGGATCGCGGCGGCCTGGTGGGCGAGGACGGACCCACGCACCACGGCCCCTTTGACCTCTCCTTCCTGCGTATCCTCCCGAACATGACCGTCATGGCCCCCAAGGACGAAAACGAGCTTCGCCACATGCTCTTCACCGCCCTCAGGCAACCCGGGCCCGTAGCCATCCGGTACCCAAGGGGGATCGGAACCGGTACACCCCTGGATGCCGATTTTCGGGAGGTCCCCGTGGGCAGGGCCGAGGTTCTGCGCGAGGGGGAAGATGTCACCATCCTGGCTGTGGGCAGCATGGTCGCACCGTCCCTTGCAGCAGCGGATATGTTGCAGGATAAGGGATGCAGAGCCGGGGTGATAAATG
>CAYZPY010000140.1:0-6690 GCA_964480425.1 uncultured Planctomycetaceae bacterium | reverse complement strand
TCACCGACCGGCTCGCAGCGGAGATTTACCACAGGCGCGCCCGGCGAACGTGGGAAATCGCCCGGCGCATCTGCCGCAACGCCGGCGACGACCTGGACGAAGCCGTGGCCGACATCCGCCGGCGCGTCGAGACCATCCGTCGCATCGTGGGAATGGAGGTCCGCGAACAGCGGACTTACCATCCCGTGGCGCGCGGACTGGACAAGAGGATCGACCTCGCCGGCACCGTCGGGGCGAAGTTCCAGCCAAGTCTCCGGCGTCGGTATCCATTCGGGCATTTGGCCTGCCACGTCCTGGGAACGACCGGGCAGGTAAACCGCCTGGAAATGAACCGGCACAACATCCCGCCGGACAAGGCCCGGTGGTTGAAACGAATGCAGGCGAACTACCTGCCCGGCGACACGATAGGAAAAAGCGGCGTGGAGAAGGCATGCGAAAAAATACTCCGCGCCCGTCGCGGATATCGCCTGCTGCGAAGCAACGGGCCCGACGCCCCGCCGGACGTGCTGGCCAAGGTCCCGCCAAAAGAAGGCGGCGACGTGCACCTCACGCTCGACGTGCGACTTCAGCAGCGCCTCACGGAGGTGATCAAAAGCTCCGGACACAACGGCGCCATCGTAGTTATCTCCGTGCCGCACGGAGAGGTCCTGGCGATGGTCTCGTCCCCCACGTACGATTTGAACAATTACCGCCGCCAATTCGACTCACTCGTCAACGACCGCGTGAATCATCCGCTGCAAAACCGCGCAGTGTCCGCGTGTTTCCCGCCAGGATCGACGCTGAAACCCTTCGCCGCCGTCGCCGCCCTACAGGAAGACGTCATAAACCTGAACACCACCTTCTATTGCAAGGGCTACCTCCACAATCCGGACGCCTTTCGCTGCTGGATATGGAAATTTCATCGCGGACACGGTTCGCTGGCGGTGGTCGACGCCATCAAGCACAGTTGCAACGTATTCTTTTACAACGTAGGACAGCGCCTTGGTCCCCATCTGTTGGGCAAGTGGCTCAGAACCTTCGGGCTGGGCGAGATGTGCCGCACGGGCCTGGCCCAGGAACGCTCCGGAGTGGTGCCGACCGAGCAGTGGTTGCGGAAACGATACAACAGGAGTTTCCGCGCGGGCGATTCACGCCTGATGGCCATCGGGCAGGGATTGGTCACCACTACGCCGCTGCACCTTGCCAACGCCATGGCCGCCCTTGCGCGCGGGGAGTTTCGCTCGCCGCTGCTCATCGTGGAGCACTCCGCCGATCAGCGCGCACGGGCGCTGGGCGTCGACCTCGAGCACCTGCGGGCAGTCAGGAAAGGAATGTACCGCGTGGTCAACTCGCCCGGCGGCACGGCGTACAAGATATTCTACGCCGGAGGCATCGAGCCGATGGGCGTGGAAATATGCGGAAAAACCGGAACCGCTCAGACGCCCCCGCTGCGCGTTGACTCAAACGACGATGGAAGAATAACGGCACAGGACAGAATCGTGCGACACGGCAACACCGCGTGGTTCGCCGGATTCGCGCCCTACCGCGAGCCAAAAATCGCCTTCGCCGTCATGGTCGAATACGTAACGCAGGGCGGGGGCGGTCAAAACGCCGGACCGCTGGCGCGGGAACTGGTCAAAACGTGCCGGCGGCTGGGATACCTTAAATGATGTTTCCCCAAACATTGCGCCGATATCTCCGCTACACGTCCTGGCCCATTATCGCCGCCACGGCGGCGCTGATGGTGTGGGGCATCGCGGCGGTGAACGTCGCCCAGCGCGCCACGGGTGCAGGACATTACACCGCCCGACAGGGCGTCTACGCGTGCGTGGCGGCGGGCGCATTTCTGCTGGCCACCGTCATCCCATACCGGAAAATAGGACGCGCCGCATACCCCATCTTCGGCGCCACGCTGGGACTGCTGGTGCTGGTGCTTTTCCTGCCGGAAATCCGCAACGCCCACCGATGGATCGACCTGAAGGTCTTCAGGATCCAGCCGTCGGAGATAGGAAAGATTGCGTATATCATCATGCTGGCGTGGTACCTGCGCTACAACAAGAACTACCTGCGGCTGAGGGGGTTCATTCTCCCGTTCGTGCTGACGCTCGTGCCAATAGCGCTTATTCTCAAGGAGCCGGACCTCGGCACGGCGCTGCTGTTTTTGCCCACGCTGTATTTCATGCTGTTCCTGGCGGGCGCAAAGTTCCGCCACCTGCTGGGAATCGTGGCGGTGGGAACCGTCCTTGTGCTGTTTCCGATACCGACAGGGTCCGACTCCCCCGATGAGGGCGAAAGACTCAGTTACGCCTCGTTCGAATACGGCGACGGCAGGTACAACCTCAAACCGGCCATACTTGCGCTGATGTATCCCCACCAGGTCAGGCGCATCGAGGGCTGGCTGCTGCAGGGCGACCCGCGCCTGGCGATGGACACCGGATACCAGCAGCGCCAGAGCAAGATAATACTCGGCTCCGGCGGGCTGGTCGGAAAGAGGGACGCCGAAATACCCGACTGGTACTTCAAATTCCTGCCCGACGACCACACCGACTTCATATTCAGCGTGATAAGCGGGCAGTGGGGCTTCGTGGGCGGAACACTCCTGCTACTGCTGTACGGGGTGATATTTCTGTTCGGCGTTGAGATTGCCGTCGTCACCAAGGACCCGTTCGGACGTCTGCTGGCCGTGGGAGTGCTGGCGATGCTGTTTTCACAGGTGTGCATCAACGTGGGAATGACGATGGGACTGACGCCCATAACGGGAATAACGCTTCCGCTGGTGAGTTACGGCGGCTCGTCGCTGGTTATGAACTGCGCCGCACTGGGGCTGCTGGTCAACGTCGGGCAGCGCAGACCCGTGCTGCTGTCAAAGAGGCCTTTCGAACACGGAAAGAAAAAGGAAAAACTCACCCGCTCCGAATACCTCACCGGCGCGCAGGGTGGAAGGTGAACGCCGCCGGTGGAATCCGGCTTATAACGACAATGGTATCCTGGAATATTCCGCCCACACCAGCGCCACGCCGGTGTAGACGCACCAGAGAATCCAACAGCCCGCCTCGGACAACCAGTGCCGGCGAAAAACCATGAACACCACGGTGGACAGAACCAACGCGGACAGTTTGAACGCCGACAGCGCCGCCGGCGAATGCAGCAGCATATCGGCCAGGGGATTCATCTCCACGAACTCGCCGGACTGCGAGGCGACCAGTGTCAACGCCAGGTCGAACAGGTTAACCATCCATATAAAAAGCAGCAGCAGGATTATGCGCCTCGTTCTGGGCCGCCACAGGCCCGGCCGGATGCGCCCGCCGGTATTTTCGCCGACGTTGCCGATTTGTCCGTCACGCCCGGAGGCCTCGCCGGAACCATTGCCCGCCTGCCGGGAATATGATCCGCCGACGATGGTTGACAGAGATTTCATGTGCTTTCCTCTGTATTTCATGATAAACACCCACACCGAACCTTGTCCACAGAAACTTTACCGCCATGCAACACGCAAGAGATAACCCGTCTCTACCGTTCGCCGCAGAGATCGGGCCCGAGGACCTGCCCGAGCGGCTGAATCTTATCCTGCCCGACGGATATGCGACGGGCATTTATCATCACCGCCCGCGCGGGGGCGCCGCCCGCCTGCCGGTGTTGTACGCACACGGCATACAATCGCACCCGGGCTGGTTCGTCGGCTCCGCCGCCGCCCTGGCAAAGCGGGGGCGCCCCGTCTTCCAGGCGACCCGGCGCGGAAGCGGGCTCAACCGCGCCGCACGCGGGGGCGCCAAATCGGCACGCCAACTGCTTGACGACACACGCGCTGCCTGCCGGTTCGTCCTGGACCAGACCGGCTTCGACGCCCTGCACCTGCTCGGCGCCAGTTGGGGGGGCAAACTTCTGGCCGCCCACGCGATCACCGGCGATGAGCACGTGGCGTCGCTGACGCTGGCGTACCCGGGAATCGCCACGAAGGTTGACGTATCGGCCCGGACGAAAGCGGCCATCGGATTATCGCTGCTTTTTTGCCCCCGACGAAAGTTCGATATCCCGCTCAGCGACGCCGAATTGTTTACCGACAACCACGCCAAGCGCCAATATCTCCGCAACGACCAATACCGCCTGCAACGCGCCACGGCGAGGTTCATGTACGCCAGTTACCGGCTGGACCGCATGCTCGCAAAGGCGCCGCGGGGCGCGATTAAGGTACCAACGACGCTCATACTTTCCCGTCGCGACAGGATAATAGACAACCGGGCCACCTGCGCAATCGTTGAGCGCCTCACTGCCGGCAGGTGCAGTGTCAAAGAGTTCGACTCGGCCCACACCATCGACTTTGAACCCGACCCGTTCCCATACTACGATTTCCTCGCACGCACGCTTGAAGAACATGAAACGTAAATTACCACTCGCCGTCCCGTCTACGGCTTGTCCGCTCCCGGCGCGCCGGGATTGAGGCGGGCGGATAAACGTTCCCTCGCACGGCGCGTGTCCATGAGAACCGCACGTTTCGTGAGGGTCGGCGGCCTGGGTAGAACCCCATTTCGCATGTCCCCAAGGACGATTCGCTCTCTACCGCAGCGACTGCATGAAGATAATGCCCGACGGGCAGGCACGTTCGACCTCATCTTCGACGACCCCCGTATTTCCTCTCCAACGGCGGAATCACCTGCCAGGCCGGGATGGTCTCGGTCAACAAAGGCAAGTGGGCCCGCCCATACGGGCGGGCGTATGGCCGGCACCGGCCACATCATCCACACCGTCGGGGCCGTCCTGGACGAACTGGGCTACAATTCCACCGCCCTTGGGGGCAAAAAACATACACGGACAGTATCCGCAGGCCGTTGGCGTGTCCCCCCGACGTAAAATGTTATCATCCCCCTGTGGCGTATCCGGTGCTTTTCCATACGACTTTTGCGCCTTTTCGCAGTTTGGCCAGCGATATAATCAGGCAAATCATCGCAACTGCGCATCCCAGCGGGTACGTCCACGCCAGGCGGCGCTTCGAGCCGACCAGCCCGAAAAAGCGGAATATCACGCTTATCTGCATGAGAATCCCCGCCAGGGCGACGATTCCGCACGCCCACCACGCCGTCGCCGCCGGCGATTCGGGACAGGACAGCGCCATGGCGAACCCCGCCGCCGCCGCCGCGTACGGCACGAATCCCATCACCGCCAGCACCGCAAACGAAATGCTCAGCCGACGCAGCGTTCCGAACGTGCCCAGGAATATCCTGCTCCATCCGCGTATTATCCCGCACAGCGAGGTGTACATGCGCACCATGTAAAGCCCCCCGCTGCGGATTACGCGGAGTTTCATCCCGCTCGCCTTTACGCGAGCGGCCAGGTGCATGTCCTCGTTGAGCTTGTCCCTGACCGCCTCGTGAGTGCCGATTCGACGGTACGTCTCCTTTTTCATCAGCATGAACGCCCCGTTGGCGTAGGCGTTGGGCTTGCGGGGATTGTTGACCTTGTCCGGCTGGAACCAGATCATCATTACCCCGCTGCACACCGGCTGGATCGCATTTTCCCAGAAGCCCTTCATTTCCAGCGTCGGCAGCACGGAGAGCAAATCAGCGCCGGTGTCCTGGGCATACTTCATGGCCACCGACAGCGTGCGGACGGACGTCTGTCGGCAGTCGGCATCCATCATGCATATCCACTCGCCGCGGGCGGTGGCGATGGCCTGCTGCATGGCGTTGCACTTGCCGCACCAGCCGGGGGGCAGGTCTCTGACGTGAACCACGCGCAGGCGCCCGTCCTCGGCGGCGATGCGGTCGCCTATCTCGCCGGTGGCGTCCGTGCTGCGATCGTCGGCCAGGATGACCTCGAAGTTAGGGTAGTCCTGCCCCAGCACGGTGCGGAGGCAGGTCTCGATGTTATCCTGCTCGTCCTTGGCGGCGATGACCACGCTTATCATGGGCGCATCGTCCGGCGGACCGGGTGAATCTTCGCCCAGCACGAGCCCCTTTTTGTGCTCCCTGGTTATCATCACGTGGCGGCTGGACCAGACCAGAAAGACCAGCGAGGCCAGGACTGTCAGGACGATTGCTGTTGTGAACATAACCGGCTTTTCTATTGTTGTTTTGAACTTCGGTATGCGGACATCGCGGCGGACATCACTTCCCGCGCGGACACTCCGTGCGCCTCGGCGGCCGATACGCAGTCGGACATCTCCGGCGAGGCGGTTATTTCGCGCCCGTCGCGGGTGCCGAACTTTATGCGAATCGGACCGTAGGCGGTCTCGACCGTGTGGTGTTGTCGCTTAAGTTTGCTGCGTCGGCAGGTGCGCTTTCGCAGCCCGAACGTCGTTGTCGTCTCGAAGATTACCCGTTCGACCTCGTGTTCGTCCGCCGGTGCGCAAACGGCCGACAGCACCCACGCCGGGCGCGATTTTTTGCCCGTGGCCGGCGTCGCCCAGGCGTCCAGGCAGCCGGCGGCGAGAAGATTCTCAATCGCCACCCCTATAATCTCTCCGGTGCAGTCGTCCAGGTTGGCAGACAATTCCACCACCGAGTCCACCTCGCCGCCTGGTCCCTGCTCACCGAGAAACACCCGAAGCAGGTTCGCCGCGCCACTGTCCGCCTGGTCGCGCGTTCCGGCGCCCCATCCGACCTTCGAGAGCCGCATCGGCGGCACCGGCCACCGTCGCCGCCTGCGCCGGCGTCTTGATGCCGAAACCGACGGCGACCGGCAACGGGGTTCGCGCCCGGATTCGCCTGACCTGCC
>CAYZPY010000139.1:0-6731 GCA_964480425.1 uncultured Planctomycetaceae bacterium | reverse complement strand
GAGCGCCTGAGGATACTCTCCTCACCTACCTGTGTCAGTTTACGGTACGGATACGCGCATTGTCGCTACGGAGTTTTTCCCGGCGCCCGCTTCCACGGACTTCGGCAACAAATTGGCCTCGAGGTGCCCAAAAGGGCCCCAACCCACACTACTGGTCGTGGGATCCGGCTGGCGGACGCGTCATCCGCAGTTCAACCGCAGCGCGCAGTGCAGGAATATTAACCTGCTATCCATCGGCTACGCCTTTCGGCCTGGCCTTAGGACCCGACTAACCCTGGGCGGATTTACCTTCCCCAGGAAACCTCAGGTTTTCGGCGAGCAGGATTTTCACCTGCTTTATCGTTACTCATACCGGCATTCTCACTTGCTGCCGCTCCAGTGCTCCTTGCGGTACACCTTCTGCGCCGACAGCAACGCTCTCCTACCCCCCGCACCTATTGAGCGACTCGATATCTGACCTTCCAACAGGATTCGTTCGCAAACAAATCCACGTCGAAATTCCAGATGCGAATCGCTCAATAGGTGCGGGGCCGCGGCTTCGGTACCGTGCTTAGTCCCGATCATTATCGGCGCCGGGTTGCTCGACCAGTCAGCTGTTACGCACTGTTTAAATGATGGCTGCTTCTAAGCCAACATCCTGGCTGTTAGTGCAATCCGACTTCCTTTAGCACTTAGCACGGTTTGGGGACCTTAGCCGACGATCCGGGTTGTTTCCCTTTTGACCACGGAGGTTATCCCCCGCAGTCTGACTCCCGGATATTAATGCCACGGTATTCGGAGTTTGGTTGAATGTCGCAGCCGGGTAGGCCCGACGTTTCATCCAGTGCTCTACCCCCGCGGCACATTATCCGAGGCTAGCCCTAAAGCTATTTCGGAGAGAACGAGATATCTGCAAGTTTGGTTAGACTTTTACTCCTCCCCACAGCTCATCCGATAACTTTTCAACGTTAACCGGTTCGGTCCTCCTCTCAATGTTACTTGAGATTCAACCTGGCCATGGGTAGATCACTTGCTTTCGCGTCTGCCGCCTGCGACATATTCGCCCTGTTCAGACTCGGTTTCCCTGCGACTGCTCCCCTTAAGGGATTAGCCAAGCCGCAAACGACAACTCGCCGGTTCATTATGCAAAAGGCACGCCGTCACCCGTTTCCCGCACCTATTTTGAAACTCGATGCTTCCGTCCCTGTGATGATTCGTTCGCAAAACGAACCAAAACATAAAACGAAGGTCGGAATCTCAAAATAGGCGCGGGACATAGGGCTTCGACAACTTGTAGGTGCATGGTTTCAGGTACTTTTCACTCCCCTAATGGGGGTTCTTTTCATCATTCAGTCACCCTACTGGTGCACTATCGGTCACGATGGAGTACTTAGCCTTGGAGAGTGGGCTCCCCAGCTTCACACGGAGTTCCACGGCATCCGTGCTACTCTGGAGCATCGAACAAACGGAGGGCTCACGATGTCGCCTACGGGACTGTCACCTTGTATCGTGTGCCTTTCCAGGCACTTCGGCTACCGCTGCCTTTGTAACTCCTGATTCGATGTCCGCAACCCCCCGCACCTATTGGGCCACTCGATATCCGAACTTCCAACAGGATTCGTTCGCAAACAAATCCACGTCGAAATTCCGGATGCGAATCGCCGAATAGGCGCGGGGTTTGGGCTTGTCCGCTTTCGCTCGCCGCTACTGACGGAGTCTCGGTTGATTTCCTTTCCTGCGGCTACTTGGATGTTTCGGTTCACCGCGTTGACTTCGACGGACTATGCATTCACCCGCCGATGACGCCGGCTATTAACCGACGACGGGTTGCCCCATTGGGAAATCCCGGGGTCAAAGCCTGTTTGACGGCTCACCCGGGCTTATCGCAGCCTACCACGTCCTTCTTCGCCTCATCATGCCTAGACATCCACCATACACCCTTAGTAGCTTGATCACATTCGTCCCGGGCCTCTCGCCCGCGACAAACGTCCCAAGCCGCCTTGGCGCTAAAACCTGCCTGCAAATTACAAACAGACAGGCATATTAAACCGCGTCAATCTCTGTGCAGTTGTCAAAAAGCCATTACCGGACCCTACCGGACCGGACGCCTCTCCCGTGAATCAAATACGCCGGGGTGGGTTATAAAAACCTTACCACAGAATGTGTCCCGGGAAAGGAACGTTCCCTTATATTCATTTCGTTCCTCCCCGTCAAGTATTTTAGCACAATTTTTAGAAAATTCCTTAAAAATTTTTACAATGCCCACAAACACTTCCGGGGAGGGATTGTTCCCTTACTAATACGGATGTTTATCGGCCCTTGTTTACTTGTTTTTTTCGCAGTTCGCAAATACCCGCCCCACAGGCCCGGTAAATTGATTTTCGGGCGAATCCGCCCATTAAACCTGTTTATTTTTACGCAATCCCCCCGCGGCAAGCCCCGCACGTAAATGCGGCGATAATTGGTAACGAATTAAAAATATCTCCTGCTGTCTGCGGTAGCGGATTTTGAGGCGTCCCTATGACGACCTCGTACCAAATCCAAATACTACCCGAGCCGGGGGTGACTCACTTCATATCTTCTCCCTTGTAATACCTCTCCCTGTCCACCGGATGTTCTTCGGCTTCCCTGCCGGCAGTCAGCGTGTAAACGGTCAGGTCCGTCAGGTCGCGCTTTTTGGAGGGGATAAACGAGGCCGCGATAAACGCCACAACGAACATGACGAGGTTCCCTATCATACCTACGTAATACAGGTCGAAATAGTCCTTCAACTGTTTCTCGAATATCCACATCGAGGCCGTGAATATAACCGTGCATGCGATGGCGATCCATATCGAACGCTCGTCGCCGCGCTTCGTGAAAAATCCCATGAAATACACGCCCGCAATTCCCCCGGAAAACAGCGCCACCATGCGAAAGGTGATATGCTGCAGCGTGGTGGTGTCCGCATAGGTAATTCCAAGTGCGCCGAATATCATCACCACGGAAGCGAACACCGCCACGCTTCGCGCAAAAAACAGGTAATGCCGGTCGGATTTGCCTTTTACCAGGTGCCTGCGGTATATATCCACCGTGGAAACCGTCGAGATGGCGTTGAGTCCGGAGTCTATGGAAGACATCGCCGCCGCCAGCACCGCCGAGATGACCAGGCCCACAATGCCGACCGGAAGACGGTTGACTATGAACCACGGGAAAACCTTTTCCGCGTTCACCACTTCGCCGTTCAGCATTTGGTCGTTCAACACCGCCTGCGATATGTCCACCGGGTACTGCCGGAAGTAAACGAACAGGCACGTGCCAAGGAAGTAAAAGAACGTCCACATCGGAATGCACACCGCCGCGTTGATGTACATTGCCTTGCGGGCCGATTTCAGCGACCGCGCCGCGCAGTAGCGCTGGACGAGGTTCTGGTCCTGGCTCCACGACGCCAGAAAATTCGACAATCCCAGAATGAACATCATGGTCAGTGTCCGGTGCCTCAGGGTAAAGCCGAAGTCCGTCTCCTTACCCACCTCGGCGAAAGCGAACTTGTTGTTCTCGGCGGCCACGGAAAACACCTGCTCCAGCCCGCCGGGCAACTGGTGCAGGATGAAGACCACGCAGAATATGCCCCCGAACAGAAGTATCACGGTCTGGATGGCGTCGGTCCACATCACTGCGTCTATTCCACCGGTCACCGTGTAAAGGCCAACAAAGATCGTGCCCAGAATGATAGCCCACAGCGGGTCCAGACCGGTCAGCGGCTGAACCAGTTCGGCCAGAAGATACATCGCCGAACTGATGCGGACCAGTTGGGCGGCGATGAACACCGTGGACCCGTACACGCGGACCGAAGGACCGAAGCGGTACTCGAGGTACTGATACGCCGAACTGACCTTGGAGCGACGGTAAAACTTCAAAAACACGTGGCTGGCTACGAAAACCGCCACAGGCAGCATCAACATGGGCGCAAGTTTCAGCCAATTGGTCTTGAAGGAATCCGCCGGATAGGAAAGAAACGTGATTGTGCTGATGGACGTTCCGACCATGCTCAGACCAACCAGCAGTGCCGACGCCTTTCGCCCGCCCACGAAGTATTCCTCCGTGCTGGTGTTCCTGCGGAGGAGCCAGAACCCCATGGCCGCCATCCCGGCCATGTACACCAGAATGATGCCGCTGTCTACCGGATGCAGGTTCAGCTTCAGTTCCATTGAGACCCGCTCGCAGAGTCTTTACGGCTTCTTTATCTCCAGTCCCGGTATCGCCTCGTCTTTGGTGGTGGACAGTCCCGCCACCACCAGCCATTTCTTTTTGGACTGGTCGGGCGAGATTACCAGGACGTTGTCGCCTTTTTTCAGGTTCACCAGGACGGTATCGCCGGATGCGTCGGCGGGAAGTTGCCACCGGCGGCCGTTGCACCAAACCTTGAACGACGCGCGGGGAATGCGCCCCCAGCGGTCGGGCATGCCCGCGCGTAGCCAAAGCAGCGCCTCGGTGGCCCTGGGGACCGACACGACCGTCTTCAGACACGCGGCCTTTTGATTTTTCAGTTCGGGAACTTTCTTCAGGTCAATCAGCCCGTTGTCCTCGATATTCCGGCTTAACGGTTTCCAGGCGGAGACTTTCGACGGGTCGTCGCCGGGCGCGAACACCCACTTTTTAATCGGCGTATCGACCCACGGTCTGCCGTCGAAGCGGCTCTTCCAGTCGTCGGTGCGAAACGCCGCCACCGGCATGCCCGCCTCGTTGACCAGGTTGATCGGCGCGTAGTTGTCGAAGCCCACCCGCACCGCCGCGGGCTCTTCGACCTTGTCGCAGGTGACAACCAGTTTGTCGCCCTCGATGACCGCCCTTGCCGGGTAAAACTGTCTGTCCTTACCGGCCATGGTTACCGTCAAGAATTCCTTTTTGTCGTACTTCAGCAGGTAATTGACCTTTCCGCTTCCCTCGGCGGTGGTCAGCCCGCCGTGGAGATTCTCGAAACTGACAATCGCCTTGGGACCTTCAAATTCGACCGACTTGTAAACCGGACCCCAGTAGTCGCCCTGGGCGCCGTGGACCATGACGTTTGCGACCATGGCGGCTCGTTCGCCTATCGGCTTCTTGGGCGCGCTGTGGATGCCCAGCCCATGGCCGTGCTCGGGCGTCGGGCCAAGGTCCGTGGTGATGACGATGCCCATTTTGTCGTCTTTCATCGCGGCCATCCGCTGGGCCTCGCGAAGGTACTCCATGCCCGCGAAATATCCGTCCACCGGCGGAATCTCCACCGATATCCACGGTAGCGTCTCGTCGCCCACCGCAAAGTCCGCTCGCCACTGGCGTATCTGCATGGGGTGAATGTAGCGATAGGAATAACCCTCGTTTCCGTCGGCCTCGCCCTGGTACCAGAAGAAACCGCAGATGGCCATGCGATGCGCCGGCTCGATGTCCTGCTCGTAATGCCAGTGCGCGACGGATTGAGGTCCGGGCGGTATGACCTTCCAGTCGGGGTGCTCTTTCCTGATGCGATTGACCTGTTCTTCGTATTGTTTTTCGGCCTTGCTCTTCTTCCTTCTTTTCTTGTTTTTGGGCGAATAATTGAATATGCCGCGCAGGTAATCCGTGTCCACCGGCGGGGAGCCGCTGATTTCGCTGTAATCAAGCCAGCGGGAGATGGGCGAGCCGCCGTGGGCGGACTGGTATATGCCCACGGGCATTTTCTGAAGTTTGGACAGTTCCCGGGCGAAGTAGAATCCTACCCGCGACATGTGATACTTATTGACGTTCGCCCAACTGAACGGCCACCAGTGCGCCTCGACGATGCCGCTCTTGGGATGGACGGGGAAGGCCTCCACGTGCGCCACTCGGATGGCGTCGATTGTCTGGGGAATGTTTTTCTCCTTCGCCATGGCGGGCGTATCGGTACGAAGTCGCTGCTCCATGTTGGACTGCCCGGCCAGCACCCATATATCGCCCACCAGCACGTCCTTGACTTCGATGGCGTGCCCGCCGCCGGTGACGGTCAAAGTGCGCCCTTTGAAACTGGCTTTCATGGGATCCAGATGGACCATCCATCTGCCGTCGTCGCCGCCTTTGGCGGTTTTGGTCTGACCGGCGAACTCGACTGTAACCTCGACGCCCGGCTGGGTGATGCCCCAGACGGGAACCTTCTTGCCGCGTTGGAGAACCATGTGGTCCTTGAACAGACCGTCGAGGTTGACGATTTCAAAAGGCCGCACCTTGGCCACAGGCGTTACCTCGCCGGCGCGCGCAGACGCAACCATCGCCGACGCAATCAATACCAGCACGGCCAATCGCAATACATATACCGTCGGCGTTCGTTCGATCCTGTCATTCATGGTCCCATCTCCCTTTGCGTTTTGCCGTTATTGCCCGAATTCAACTTTGCGGAATTACTATACGTACCGAATGTCGGTTACACTTTGAATCAAAAAATCTTCGCGTTCCGCTCATTTAACACGACACCGTCCCGCACGGTTCGGGGAATTGAATTATTCACGAGCATTGGGTTTAATCGTAACGGTTGGTCCGATGAAGATTTCCATGAAAGACCGCACCACATCACGGACGCATCCGCCCGGCAGTGGCGCGGTATCGGCGACGATGCTGGCGGTGTGGATAATCGCGTCGTACTCGGCGGGCGGAATCGGCGTGCTTCTCGGCGGCGGCGCCGCGGGCGATGGCACCTGGTATGCCTCGCTGAACAAGTCGTCGCTGACCCCACCCGGGTGAGTGTTCCCGGTGGTGTGGAACGCGCTGTATTTCATGATGGG
>CAYZPY010000138.1:0-6766 GCA_964480425.1 uncultured Planctomycetaceae bacterium | reverse complement strand
TTTTTTCACGTCTACTTACGACAATCATTTACAGACAAAGCAATTGGCTCATGTCTTAAATGGCGTCGGAAATTTTGCATAGGTATTTTGTGCACTTTGAAACACCAGCCCGCTCGCACCAATGGCACAAGATCGCGCTGGCGGCTCGTTATCCGCCTTGCTCGCGTTTATCCGTGTTCACGCCTGCTGATTTCGTCGCCGATGGATAATACGCACTATACGGGCTAAAATATATTCCATGAAATACTGATATTTGTTTGGTGAACGCAATGGCAAATGAAACGTATTTTAGAGAAAAGCCTGATGCCTCGCTGCAGAAGAAAATACGCAAGTGCCGTGAGATTCTCCGACGCAGCGGCAGCGGCGTTGTAGCGTACTCCGGCGGGGTGGACAGCACTTTTCTTCTGGCGCTGGCGCTGGAGACGCTCGGGAGTGATAACGTCCTGGCCGCTACGGGCGTCTCGCCCATCCATCTTAAAAGCGAACTGCGAGCGGCCCGCGACATCGCGGCCGAATACGCCGCAGAGCTCATCGAGATAAAAACCGAAGAAATGCACGACGAGTCTTTCACCTCCAACACGCCCCAGCGATGCTATCACTGCAAAATTTTGCTGTTGGGGCGTCTTAAGAAACTCGCCGTCGAAAGAGGATTGCAGACCGTTTTCAGCGGCGACAACGCCGATGACGCGGGCGATTTCCGACCGGGCATCAAGGCCGAGGATGAACTCGGCATAGTCCGACCCCTTCTTGAGGCCGGTCTGGCTAAAGCGGACATCCGCGCCGCCTCCGCCGCGATGGGCATGCCCACCGCCGAAAAGCCATCCTCGGCATGCCTGGCCAGCAGAATCCCCTACGGCAGCGAAATAACGACGCAGAGACTCGCGCGCATAGAGCAGGCAGAAGCCACCCTGGACGGGATGGGTTTTGCCGGCTGTCGCGTTCGAGACCATCATCCGATCGCAAGGATAGAAGTCCAGCCACGCGATCTGTCCCGGGCAGTCGAACTCGCCGATAAAATAACCGCCGCCCTAAAGGCGATTGGATACACTTACGTCACGCTTGACCTTCAGGGCATGCGCAGCGGCTCGATGAACGAGGTTCTTCCCCAATAAGCGGACCACCTTACCGCACGCCGCCGCCGGTCACTTTGCCCGTCTCGACGCGTTGCGAGCCCGGGTAGAAAAGTATCTGCGGCGACGCCCATTTCTGCGATTGTCCGGTCTGACCGTCTTCGTAGAACAGGTTCGCGTCCGCCACGGGCTTTCCCGGCATGTGTCCGCGGAGTATAACCAGGTCCTTGTCGCGGTCTTCGGGATGCCGGTTGTAAATCATCACTTCACCCAGGAACTGCCATGGGCCTTCGGTAAGGTTCACGTCCTCGGTGGCGGTGAACTGTCTCAGGTCGCCCACGGGCGGGCCGGTCGTCCGGACGGCGTCGGTATCGGCCGGCGTATCGGGCGGGTCGAAACCCGCCGTTAGATTGTTGCACAGCAACACCGTTCTTCGCCCCGGCGGCAGGTCGCCCCAATCCGGAACGTTGAGTCTGTCCGTGCCGACCACCTGCGAGGCGCTGCGGTATACGACCTTCACGTCGCCCTTCATCCTGACCTCGCGAGATTTCTGGTGAAGCGTCATGAACTTTTTCCAGTTGAACACTGCCTGAAGCGGCTTCTGGCCGCGGGGGATGAACGAATCGTTATCCGGCGCTCGTTGGGACTTCTCCTGCGGCGGGCGGTAATCCTCGAAAACCAGCGTGCCCTGCCCTATTACGTGTATCTCGTGCGATTCCTCGCCTTCTGTGCCGGGGCGGGCGTCGAACATCGCCTCGTCGGCGCTGAGTTTCATCCGGGTCAAAAGCTTCGAGGTGTCCGTCTCTTGGCGCCGGCTGGTGAATTCCACGTTGCCGTCGGCAAGTATCATGCTGACCTTACGCCTGGCGAACCGCTCCACGCCGAAGCCGACGCCGTCGGCGCTGTCGTCACGGGGCTTTTCGGTTGAGGTGCCTTCCTCGGCCTTGTGCGACTTTCTGAACAGCAGACTGAGCCGGTCGCACTTCATGGATTCGCTTCTGCTTACCAGCTCGACTTTCTTGCGGAATTCGGCCTCGTTGCGCGAGCCGTTGTAATCCATTCCGCCGGCGAAAGTTATTTTCACGGGGCGAGGTTTCTCCAGTTCCCTTCCGTTAATGTCCCTTTCGGAGAGGTATTCGATTTCGCCGGCACCCCTGACCGAGGCGCGCTCCGTTCGGCGAGCGAGCCGAATCTCCCTGCCTGCCATGAAGTTGTCGCCCTGCCTTATCTTCGCAAAGCGATTGTCCTTTTCGTCCCCGCCGGTCAGAACCGCCTCCTGCTCGACGAGGTTGCTGGTCAACCGTTCGGCGGTGGCGACGACCTTTTGCTGAGGGTCGGACGTATCGGTTATTTTCACGCCTCCATCCCCCACCAGACGTACCGGCCTGATTGACGAAGATTCATCAGCCCGGTCAAAGACGATGGACAGGGACTGCGCTTCGATATCGTTGTCGGCCTGGTGCGCGGTGACACCGCCGGTCGCCAGCGCTTCGGTCGGCTGAACCTTCCCGCCTGCGGGCCTCATCAACACGCGAAGTTTCGGACAACGGACGAACTCCTTGGCCGCAGGGCGCGTCAACTCCACGTCGCCCAGGAAAACCGCCTCTTTAATGTATCTCTTGGGGCTTTCGCCGGGCGCGGGTCTGAACTGCCCGAATTTCACGTTCACCGCTTTGGACCATTCAATCCTCTCGCCGCGGGGCTTATCGGCGGAGAACTCGATTGCATCTTTGACAGACGCGCCTCCGTCCCCTTCGCTATCGGATATTGTTCGCTGCATGTATCCCTTGCCGTGCAGTACGGCCCGGTCGCTTCCGGGCGTAAAAATTATCCGGCGGCACACCGCATAATCGCCGCCGGCCATCTCCAGGCGGACGGGTGAGCCCTCCCGGCCTATTAATTCGCCCTCACGCCGGGGGTAGTGGTACTCGATCTTGTTGCAATACGCCTTGCCCTGCGGTTCGGACAGGACCAGACGCTTGCCTGTGGCGGAAAGGTCGTACATGTTATCCTCCGGGCGGGACGTGTAACTCTGGGGAGATATAACAAGAGGCCCGTTCCACGTAATGATCATCGGCTGGGTCTTCTCCCTTGGTCGCTCTTTTTCCGGTTGGGTCTCTGCCGGACGGGTGGACGCCTCGTCTTCGCCCGGCGCCGTGGTCAATGGCTGAACCTGTGACACCGGCTGCGCTGGGCCTTCCATGAATCGCCTGCGGGTAGTGTCCCACCTGAACTTAAGCGACAGCGTCTCTGCGCCTCGCATTTTGTTCGAGCCGAAGTCCACGTGAATTGCGCCTTTTTCTGCGGTGAACTTGGCCAGGTATATATTCCTCGCCGGGCGTTGCTTCGTTGCCGTGTTGCCCTGGGCCGTCGCCGGCGAGGTGGTCGGCTGCGTTGCGGTCTGCGTTGTGGTTCGACCCTCGCCGTCGCCGGCATCCACAATCTGTAAAGTATCGGGCTCGTCGCCGACGGGCATGGTCGCCGGTGCGCTATCCGGCACGGTCCGGGGCAATTCGGACGCCGCCCCGCCCGGCTGGGACATCATTTTCAATTCATCAGGCACGTTGTAGACGGCCATGTATCTGCCCCGCCTTATCTTAAGCAGTCTCAACTCGCGGGGCGAATCGTTCCACATTATCTCCAGGCCGTGCCCAACGATGTCCACCTCGGGCGCAAAAAGCTCAATTCGTCCCTCCGTGCTCAGCTCCAGGGCGTTATTGTCGAAATACATGTCCTCGGTGTAGATTTTAATCAGCCCCTTCAGTTGCCCATATTCCTCGGCCAAGTCTGACCTGTCCGGTCCTGCTGTGCGGTCCATGATGAATTTCACGTTTCCGGATATGCTTCCCCGCCGGACGTTGACGCCGTCGGCGACCTCCTCGACGTAAACAATCGCGTGGTCGCCTCGTATGAATCCCCGCTGCCCGTCGGTCCTGAATAACCGGACCGTCGGCTCATAGAGTATGTAGCTGTTATCCTCTCGCTTGGTCCACTTCGGCGCCTGATAGACCGCCTCCAGGCGTCCGTCACTATCGCGCACCTCAACGTTGAGCCCTTCGCCCTTCTCCATCGCCATGCGCCCGGGCTCGTCCGTGTGGCGCCCTTCGGGTCGGTCGCCTCGGGCGCCCTCATAATTTTCCCTGGCAATCCAGGCCCCGCTTCCGGCCAAGAGGTAGTACACTCCGCACGCGGCGAGAATTAAAAAGATACTGCCGATCAGTATCAGTACTTTTCGTTTCATTGAAGTATTCCGCCGTTGCGGTCGGCATTGTTAGGCGGGTTGTATCTTTGCATAATCTGCTTCCACTTTCCGGTTTTTTTAAGAATCATCTCAACCAGCTCCCTGACGCATCCGGTCCCGCCGCCCAGTCGGGTGACGTATACGGCCTTGTGCTTCAGTTCCTCCACGGCGTCGGCGACCGCCACCGGAAAGCCGCAATTCATCAAAAGCGGAAGGTCGCCTACGTCGTCACCTACCACCGCCGTGTGCCGTGCGGGTATATCCATCTCGCGCAGCACTTCGAGGTAAACCGGCAATTTCTGTTTTGCGCCCAGCCGCACCACGTCGACGTCGCATTCTTCGGCCCGGCGGACAATCGCCTGCGACGACCTGCCCGAGATTATCGCGAGTTTTCCGCCCGCGCGTTTCCAGAACCTCATCGCCGCGCCGTCCCGGTCGTGAAATATCTTAATTTCGCCCCCGTCGGGCGTCAGGATAATCCGCCCGTCGGTTAACACGCCGTCAACGTCCAGGACCAGCAGCCGGATATTCCCGTAATCTATGTTACGATTCATCATCACTGACTGTCTTTACACCAATCAGGTCCTGCACGTCAATAATGCCGACCGGCCTGTCCTGCCGGTCCACCACGGGCAATTCGTCAATCCTGTGCCTGTTGAGCACCGCCAATGCTTCGGAGGCCAGTTGCCCTCGCCGTATGCGCTTGGGATTGCGCGTCATGAATTCGCTCACCGGGCGATCCAGTATGTTGGTTTGGCGATGCTTCAGCAGGACCCTGCGCAGGTCGGCGTCGGTGAGTATTCCGGTAAGACGTCCCGAGCCGTCCACCATGAGCAAAGCGCCTGAGCGTCGCAGCACCTTTTCGCCCTCGACCAGTGCCTCGGCAAGTGTAAGTGTGTCCTGCGCGACCGCCAGGCGATCGCCCCCTCGGAAGGTCATTACCTCCTCGACCTTCAGAAGTTTGCGTCCCAGTGTGCCGGCGGGATGGTGCGTGGCGAACTGCTCCGGGCCGAAATTCCGCATCGACATGACCGTCAGTGCCAGCGCATCGCCCAGGGCAAGCATGCAGGAGGTGGAGACCGTGGGCGCCAGCCCGTGCGGGCATGCCTCCTCGACCTGTCCGTATCCCAGCGCGATGTCGGCGTGTAGGGCGAGCGGGCTTTTCGTCTCGGCAGTGATGGCTACTAACTTGGCGCCCCGCGCCTTGATGTGGTCCACCAGGCGGATCAACTCTTCGGTGCTTCCGCTGTGCGAAAGCGCAACGACGACGTCTTCCTGTACAAGCCGTCCCAGGTCGCCGTGAAGCGCCTCGACCGGGTGCAAAAATATGCTCTGCGTACCGGTTGACGCCAGTGTGCCGGATATCTTGCGGGCTATGATGCCCGCCTTGCCTATCCCCGTCAGCACAACCTTTCCGGGACACTCGTATATCGCCTTCGCCGCACGCGTAAATGCGTCGGAGAAGTCGGCGTCTTCGAGGCGTTCGGCAAGGGCGCAGATCGCCAGCCCCTCGGAACGGAGCACCTGGCGGGCAAGTCTTATCCTTTCAGATTCCGACGCCATGTAACTGTCGGCCGATATGTTTTGTCGCGCGGAGTTCATCGTGATTGCAAGCCATCCTCAAAAGGGCATTATCCTTGCTGAAACAACAACGGTCAAGTAAAACGGGCCGTTATGGACCAGCAGTGGTTATACACACTCGTTCTCCTGGCGCCGCCGTTTCTGCTGACGCTGACGGTGCACGAATTTGCCCACGCGCGCACCGCCCTGGCCTTCGGCGACCCCACCGCCAAGTACATGGGGCGGGTCACGCTTAATCCACTGGCCCACCTGGACCCCGTGGGCACGCTGGTGCTGTTTTTGACACGCGCGTTCGGATGGGCAAAACCCGTGCCGGTGAATCCGTCCAATTTCACGAACCGCAAATTGGGCGAGATCGCCGTTTCGGCAGCGGGCGTGGCCGCCAACTTCGGACTGGGCTTAATGTGCGGATTGGCGCTGCGGTGCTGGTTGGCGTGGGGCGGGGAACCATTGACATACTACGAATCGCATCCCGTCTATATCATGCTGTTCTTCACCATGAGGGTGAACTTCGTACTGTGCATATTCAACCTTATCCCGCTGTTCCCGCTGGACGGGCACCACATCCTTCGTGAACTTCTTCCGCCCTCGAGCCAACAGGGATTTACGAGATGGCAGATGCAATACGGACGATTCGCGCTGATGCTGTTCATCGTCGGGCCGTGGGCCTGGGAAATGTTCACAAACACGCGGGCGCCGATAGACCCGATCGGTTTTATTCTTACCCGCCTGATTAATCCCCTCATTAGATTTATAATTTCCTGATTCATTTTCGCACGAAACGTCATGCCGGACAAAGAAGTCGTAATTCTGGTTGGTATGCAGGGGTCCGGCAAGACGCGCTATTGCCGGAACGAACTGCCTCGCCACACGC
>CAYZPY010000137.1:0-6781 GCA_964480425.1 uncultured Planctomycetaceae bacterium | reverse complement strand
GAACTGGGACCGCCTGCCCGCCATCGCGGTCTATTGCGGACACATGGCCGACTCTCTCACCGCCACCAGCAACGGCGGGGCGACCACGCACGCCTATGGCGTAAAGGTCGGCTCGGGCGCGTACGGCATGACGGCGGGCGGACAGCGTGGAAAACCAATCGTGGACTCCAAAGGCCGATCGCTCAGCGTCGCCAAACAGGCGCTCCGCGCCGGACTGGCCGTGGCTCTCGTCCAGACCGGTACGAACACCGAACCGGGAACAGGTTGCTTCCTCGCCTCGGTCAAGAGCCGCCGCCAACACAACGACATCGCCGCGCAACTCGTCGAAAGCGGCGCGGAGATCATCCTCGGCGGCGGGGAGCAGTTTTTTTTGCCCGAAGGCACAGACGGCGTCCACGGGCCCGGAAAACGCACCGACGGGCGCAACCTCGTCCGAGAGGCCCAAAAGGCCGGTTACACCGTCGTGCGCACGCGCAAGGAACTGCTGAAACTTCCTGCCGACACGGAGAAGGTCCTGGGACTGTTCGCGCATTACCATACGTTCAACGACAAGCCGGAAGAGGAACTGGCAGAGAAGAACCTGCCGCAATACAACGCCGATGCCCCCACCGTGGCAGAAATGACCGCCGTGGCGCTGAAGATCCTGGACAAAAAGCCCAAGCGCTTCCTCATGGTCGTGGAGGAGGAGGGCACGGACAACTTCGGCAACAAGAACAACGCCGCGGGAATGCTGGAGGCGATGGGACGGGCCGACCGGGCCATCGGCGTGGCAAGAGAGTATCTTGATAAGCACCCCGATACACTGATAATCACAGCCGCCGACAGCGACGGTGGCGGTATGCGGATGGTCGGAATGCCCGTCCGCTCGCCGCAGGACATTCCCGACAATCTCCCCGCCCGCACGTCCAACGGCGCCCCGATGGACGGGCGCAAGGGCACGGGCACGGCGCCTTTCATGGCCGCCCCGGACCGCAACGGAAAGGTCCTTCCGTTCGGCATAGTGTGGGCATCCTACAAAGACGTGTCAGGCGGCGTGCTGGTCCGCGGAGAAGGACTTAACAGCGAACACATCCGCGGGGACTTCGACAACACAAAAATCGCCAAACTCATCCGCCTGACGCTCTTCGGCGCACAAACACCGGAGGAAGCCGAAAAATAATTATCCGTCGGCCTCGCTTTCGCCCCTTACGGGGCTTGAATAATTTATATTCGCCCCTTTGCCCCCAGCCCTCACGGGCTGGGCTGCAATTCTTTGCCCTTACGGGCTTGAATCCTACGGCGTAACTATTTCTCTTGGGTTTTGAGTTTCTCTACCCACTTGAGGTATTTGCGGATGTACTTTTCGTAACCGCGCTCGACGGGCTGGTAGTATTTCTTGTCCACGCCGAGGTATTCCATCTCGGGCGCGACGCCGCCGGCGTAATCGTGCGCGTACTTGTAGTCCTTTGCGTAGCCGTACTGTTCGGCCATGCCGGGGTGCGGCGCGTTCCGCAGCGACTTGGGCACCGGGACGGTGCGATTGTTCTTGACGTCGGAGGAGGCCTTCCATACCGCCATCGCCGAGGCGTTGGACTTCGGCGCGCAGGACATGTATATCGCCGCCTGGGCGAGCGTCAGTTGGCACTCCGGCAGGCCTATTTTCTCGGTAATGTCAAAAGCGGCGGCGGCTACCGATATCGCGCGCGGGTCGGCGTTGCCGATGTCTTCGCTGGCCAGTATCGCAATCCGTCGCGCTATAAAGCGAGGGTCCTCCCCGGCCGCCAGCATCCGTGCCAGCCAGTAGACCGCGGCGTGGGGGTCGCTGCCCCGCATGGACTTGATGAACGCGCTTATGGCGTCGTAGTGGTAATCGCCGGTGCGGTCGTATTGCACCGCCTTGGCCTGGATGGACTCCTGGGCAACGGCGAGGTCGAAAACGACCGGTTTTTCCTTCGCCTTTTTCCCGCTCGCCGGCGGCACGTCGGATGAATCGCCTTCGATAGATTTGAGTTGGCTCAGCACGCCGACCTCCAGTGCGGTAAGGGCCCTTCGGGCGTCGCCGTCGGATATTTTTGCCAGGTGCTCCAGCGCCTCGTCGCTGACGCGCACGTCGTACCGGCCCAGGCCCCGTTCCTCGTCCGACAGGGCGCGCTTCAAAAGCGCGATGATGTCGTCCTCGCTCAGCGGGGCGAACTGGAATATCGTCGAGCGCGACAGCAGCGGCGAGTTGATGGTGAAAAACGGATTCTCCGTGGTGGCCCCGATAAGGACGATCGTGCCGTTTTCCACGTCGTTGAGCAGCACGTCCTGCTGGGCTCGGTTGAAGCGGTGCAGTTCGTCGATGAAAACAACCGTCCGCCTGCCGGTTGACGCCAGCGCCGCGCGGGCCCGCTCGATAATTTCCCGCACCTGCGCCACGGTCGCCGAGGCGCCGTTGAGCATGTGGAAGTGGCAGGAAATGTGCCAAGCGATTACGTGCGCCAGGGTCGTCTTGCCCGAGCCCGGCGGGCCGTGAAACACCAGAGAACTCAGTCGGTCCGCCTCAAGCATGCGACGCAGCATCCTGCCCTCGCCCAAAAACTCGTCCTGCCCGAGTATCTCCTCAAGCGTGCGGGGACGCATCTTCACCGCAAGCGGCGCGTTGGCCTCTATGGCTGCGTCCTGGGATTCCTTGAACAAATCCATACCTGCGTCCCGAAAATATGCCGAACGATTTCATTATAACGCAGGAACGAGGGCTTTGACGAGTGGTTCCGCACTGTTGGCGACATTAAGATAAGAGAGCCACACCCGCCTGCCGGCAAGCAAGTCACGCTCTATCAGTATCTGATTTCCATCCCGGTTCAGTTCCTGTCGCTTGACCTGCCCAGCAGGGAGACCCTTCCCGAGCCGATGCGGAATTCGGGCACGCCTTCCGGCCAGAGTGTCAGGATAAGACCGACGTCGTCCTCGCTTTGGTCGTAGAGGAACGTAAAGCCGACAAACCATCGGGGGAACTTGCGGACGATCGAGAATGTGGTGGCCAGATTCTCCCCGTCGTTGAATTCGAAATCGTACTGCTGGAAGGCGCTGATCGAATACTTCTCGGTCATCTGGTACTTGAATCCCGCGGTCCCCACCGCCGAACCCAGGTCGCGGATGTGCCTTATTCCAAGGAAATACCGCAGTCGGGGGTTTCTGGCCACGGCCAGTCCCACGCTGGTCCGCCCGAAACTGCAATCGTCCACGTCGAAATTGGTGTCGGCCATGAACGTCGTCGAGTCCGACACGTGCCAGGTGTACTCGGCGTTGATGTTGTTTCGCCCGATGGAGTTCTCCGGGCGGTACATGAAGTACCGTCCGTCGGCGACCAGCCCGTCGTCGTCGGGGCTGTCGAAGAATCCCGCCGTTACGTCCAGGCGCATCCAGTCGGTGGTGTGGCGGTCGCCCTGCGGTCCGCGCTTCGTCTGGAGACGCTGGTATATGCCTATCCCCACGCCGCTTAGGCGGTCCAGGTGCTCCTCTATGCCGGGCTCCAGCGGGAATACGTCCGACGGCGAGACGCCGCCCGAGGTGGATATGAACCCGGTGACTTCAGGGGTGATTACGTGCTTCAGCCCGTGGATGTCCCACAGCCGACTGCGGGCCTTGTCGTAAACGCGCCAAACGTGCGTGCTGGCCTTGACGCCCAACTGCCCGTAAGGCCTGAACTCTTCGTCCCCGTCGTCGTCGCTTGAACTGTCGGGGGGCGTATCGCCCCAGTAAGTCAACCTGCCGGTGGCGTAAGGCACCACGTTGACCGGACCGATGCGTATGGGCCAGTCTATCTCCTGGCGCGTGTCGTACCTGCCGAACCAGTCGCTGTCGTCGCTGGAGGAGAAGTTGGCGTAGTTCAGGCGCTTCAGGCCGGCGTGCGATTCGCTGAAAAACGTAACCTCGTCGCCGAACAGCGGCTGACCCACCAGGTGGAAGCCCGCGTCGGGCGCGGACTCGGTGCGGGTCAGGAAGCGGTTGACCTGGGCCTTGAACAGCGTGGTGAACGCCCAGTTGTCGCGCTGCTTTTTGGCGTAGAGGAGGGTTTCCTGTTTTTTTCCGGCCCAGAATTCCGCCGGGAAAAATTCCCGCAGGAAGTTATTGTCGCACATGTAACTGAACTCGGTCTGTATCTGCCAGTCCGCCGGGAGGAACTGCTTGTGCCGGGTGAGGAACCGCCCGCGATATTTCGGTGCGGGTATGTCTTCCAGCTCGTCGCCGAAGTCGTCTTCCTGGTCCTGATCGACCACGCCGAAGATGTCCCAGAAGCCGGAATAATTCTGCCTCTTATAATCGCCGGTTGCGCCCATCAGTGTGCCGCGTTCGTACTGGTCCAGTTCGAACCTGCCCGAGAAGCCCTCCGGCTCGACCAATCCCAGCAGGCGGAACAGGTGCCACTGCGTCTCGACGCCGGCGCCGAAATCGCCGTAGTGTCCCACTTCCACTTTCCGCAGAGCGGTGTCGCCCTCGGTGAGGTCGCCGCGGTAATAAGGCCAGTACAGAAACGGAACCGAGCGCACGTTGAACGTGGTGTGCTCCAGTTTTGCCTGCCACGACCGCTCGCCCAGGCGCTCTCCGGTTTCCGGGTCGTACGGGGTCTTGTCCATCAGGTACGCCGTCTTTGCACCGACGTGGTAGGAGGGCGTGTAAAAATCGCTGGTGGTCACCCTGGCGTTCTTAAACCACATTTCCCTGGCGGACAGCGCCCGCGCCTCGGTGGCGCGGATGTAGATCGGTATGTCGCGGTGCTTCTGGATGGTGCGGAACACGGCGTCGGGAACTATCGCCCTGTCGGTGGTGAAATCGTAATACGCCCGCGGGCCTCGAAGGTAACGCTCCCCGCGCGCGATGACCACGTCGCCCTGGAGGTAAACGCCGGTGACCACTTCCTCCCCCCCGCCCGGACCGGACAGTCCGCGAAGCGGCGGGCTCACCGGGCTGGTGGTGTCCTTGGGCTGCAATCGCCCGTCGCCGTCGGTGTAGGTCCTGGAGAATATCACCGCCGACTGCGAGCGTAGCTCCATGAACAGCTCGCTGTCGGGGTTTCCCTGCGCCAGGTAAACGTTGCCCCGCGCCACGGTCACCCGCTCGCCGTTGCGCAGCTCGGAGGTGAACTTGTCGGCGCTGAACCGCACCGGAAGCGACGCCCTGGCGCGCGGCGCGGTTGTCGTCGCGGCGGCCGGCGCCGTCTGCGTCCCCTCGGCGCGGCGCGTCTCTACTATCGTTGTGTCCGTCCGCGCCGATGCCCGGATATCGGGCCCGGCGCCGTCATCGGTCGCCTCGTCGTCCTCACCCTCGGCCGGGCGCGTCTCGGCGGGTCGTGTCTCGGCCGGGCGCGTGTCCGGTCGGGTGGCCGCGCCGCCCTTCCGGACCGCCACGGCGCGCCGGTAAACGGGAAACTTCTCCAGTGAAGTGGCGCTGAGGCGTCCCCCGGCGGTTATCCTGCCCTCGACGGGTAGCGTCACCAGCATGGTCTGGTCAGATGCGGTGGTGCCGTCCGGCTCGGACACGCGGGCGTCGCCCTCGACGTATATGGTTATCAGGTGTTGCTCGGCGTCCTCGGCGCCGGTGGTGGTTATCCAGATAACCGCGTCTCGCCCGGTTATCTCGTACTGCCCCGCCGAGAGTGAAAAATCGCCGATGACGACCGATACGCGCTGATCGTCCGCCTGGAACCAGTGGATCTCCCCGCCGGAAATGTGCGCGTCCTGGTGGATGTATTCCTGCCGGCCCGACGGACGGGTGTCACTCGCCCCCGTTGCAGGCCCCGCCAGGACCCACGCAAGCGCAATGACCACCCATGCCGGCGCCATGCCGGAAAAACAGTTTATGCCGCCTGAGCGTCGCGGTGTCATTAAGTATCTCGCAGGAACGGAATCTTTACGTCGCCTTAACCGGTGCGATTATATGCCACGCCCCGCGCCGGTCAAACCTTCTTTAGGAAATGACGGTGCCGAACTATTCGTGACCGCTTCGTCCCGACGAGCCGGGACCCGCAAACCACGCCACCGCACGACAAATTATCGCGAAATAATTGCTTCTTACAATAATAAAGCAATAATAATGTCCATGCCTTCAATAAATCACGATGATAAAGTCCGTCGTTTTGGAATAGCGGAGTGGTACGGGTATTTATATCACAGACTGGATAGTGATAGTAAAAGGCGATTTGCTAATCAGGCGCTACGCAGGGGTGCGCAGGATATTCTTTGTCCTTTCCAAAGCACATCCGAACGACCCGTCCGATGCAACAAAACCGATGCAACAAAAAGGGGGGAGTATGCTCCATACGTATGTATGTCAAAAACGCTGAAGGTCGTGTTTACGTCGCCGACGAACCCGATGGGGAACTCCGAACCGTGTGCCCGAATCGCTTTAAGCAGGATCAACTGATATATCGTTGGGTAGGAGGGGAACTTATAGGTAGTGAACAACCTATCATCCTTGGAGAGATTGGGTTTCTTGAGCCCATTGGTGAGAGAGAAAGCAGGGGGCGTGGTGATGTAGGAAGAATCGACAATGTTCTGGTTTATCCGGATACGTCAAACCTGAGATGGTGCGCCCTCGAAACCCAGTCCGTCTATTTCTCCGGTGATTCCATGACGAGGGAATTCGAGGCCTCGCGCGAAGGAAGCAACGAGACGGAAATTGATTTTCCCGTTGGTAACAGGAGGCCCGATTACCGAAGCAGCGGACCTAAAAGACTAATGCCCCAACTCCAGATAAAGGTTCCGGCTTAGCCTGTCCCCATGCGCTGGACAGATTCCGGAGTAAAATAAGGTGGAATCGT
>CAYZPY010000136.1:0-6929 GCA_964480425.1 uncultured Planctomycetaceae bacterium | reverse complement strand
AGTGCGACCCTCACCGCCAGCACGGCGATGACGTATCCCAGGCAGTAAATTCCGGACAGGCCCGCATACCACAGCGGTATCTCAACGTCGGCGACTATGGCGTCAAAAACGTAGAAGTACGTAAGGTTGGGCACCACCCAGCTCAGAATCCTCGCGGCTGCGTTCTCCTGCGACCAATGCTGGAAGATGTATGGATGGATGGACCCCACAAAAAGCACCGCAAAACACACCAGCAACGTCAAGGCAGGTCCCAGGCGCGTCCCTGCAGCGACCGCCACCGCCACAAAGAGCACGTCCGCCATGAAAAGCAACAGCAGTCCGATGAGAAGCTGCGGATAAATCGCCGGCGGATCGGTAACCGCCTCGGCTCTCCAGACGCCGGGCCAGTCGCCTACCCGCTCTATAACGGCGCCCAGCGGCTCGTCCTTGTCAACGCGGATGATCACCTTGTTGCGGAAAGTGTCGACCTCCTCGATTCGGTATTCGCTCTCGGCGGCGCTTTGGCGCACGGCGTCCAGGTCGTCGCGGCTTCGCAACTCGACCCTGACCATCCCCTCCTGCGGGACCGGCGGAGTATCGTAGCCCGGCGGCACCGCCTGCCAGCCCTTTCCGATAAAGGCGATCAACAGCGCCGCAACCGTGAAATACACCAGCGCAGAGTAAACCCCCGAAGACGTGAACGTCCAGCCGAACACCAGGTTGCCCATCATGGCGGTCAGTATCGTCATCGCCAGTGCCGAGCACCCTATGACGATGACAGGCCAGTCCATGGGCGACCTGGCGGTCGGGACAACCTGATGGCGAACCGTCATCAGGAACACGACGGCGCAGATGTAATACGCCACGCCGGTCGCCCCGGCGACGCCGGCGAACTTGCCCAGTATGAAAATTACGCGCGACACCGGTTTGGATATCACCGTAAGCGCCGTCCTGTCGCGTATCTCGCGGGTAACCACACCGCAGGCGGTAAATCCGGCCACGAGCAGACCGGTCAGCAGCAGCGTGCTGAGACCGAGATTCTCGAGCATTTTCTGGCTGGTCTTTTCGTAATCCACCCCGACGGTCCACCCGCTCAGCGGAAGGTCCATCACCAGGACCGTCATGGCGACCAGGATGATAATGCAATAAATCGGCTGGCGTATCGCCTGGATAAACGTGTTTTTACTGATTGCCACCAATTTCGTCATAAGGCGTCTGCCTGTGATTATCCGACGGCGCAGCGGCGCGCATCGCGGACAAAACTACTACGCCCTGCGCCTGCGGTGTGTTTCGATTGTTCGTGGATATTTTATCCGCTGCCTGCGGTGTCGAACAAGAACGATGCGGTAACCGCTCATCGAGTATCGAAGGAATAAGTAAATGGTAAACCAGAGACGCGCAAAAAATACCGCCGTCGCCGGCGCCGTTCTTCAGTCGGCGATAACTGCCACCATGATCGCCCTGTGGTCATGGACCGGTTCGCACGCGGCGTACAGTTGCGTGTGGATGCTGGCGGCGGGAATACCGCTGTGGCTGATGTCCGCCCTGCTGAGTTACTGCCGACAACTCCAGAAGCAGGAAGAGATGGAACTCGAGGCAATATCCTCAAGACGCGGAGAAACGATATTCGAAGAAGAGGCCGAGCACATCAGGCCGGCTGCCGCTCGCAGCGCGTGGATGGACAAGTGGATCGCCCCGTCGTTCACGCTGGTGATGGCCGCCGTCCACGCTTCGCTGGGCGTTCTGCTTGTGAATCACTTCGCCGGCAAGGAGCCCGCCGAGACGACGCACACCGAGGCGGGCATGCTGTTCGTGGTTCTGACGGGATTCGCGGCGTTCCTGTTCAGCCAGTACACCATAGGAATGAGCGCCAAGGGCGAGTGGCGCCTGTTGCGCGCCTGCGGGTCGTACCTGCTTGGCGGTGTGCTGGCGATGGCGGCGGTGCTGGGGGCGTTACTGTCGGCCTGGCAGAGACATCCCGCCGGCGACCTGTACCTGGCCTACGTCGCCCCGGCGATCCAGATTGTCCTGGCGACGGAAATGGTCCTGAACTTCATCCTCGACTTGTACCGACCCAGGATGCCCGGCGAGGCGTCCCGGCCCGCATTCGAAAGCCGACTGCTGAACATCGTCGCCGAACCCGGGCGAGTGGGTCGCTCCGTAGCCGATGCACTGAATTATCAGTTCGGCTTCGAAGTGTCGCGAACTTGGTTCTACCAACTTCTCAGCAAGGCGTTCGTGCTGCTGATAATTTTCGCTGCCGTGGTGCTGCTGGGGATCAGTTCGATCGTCATCGTGCACCATGGGCAGGAGGGAATACTGCTCCACCTGGGAAAGGCCGACGAATCCGGACAGACGCTCGGGCCGGGAATTCACTTCAAATGGCCCTGGCCTGTAGATTCCGTCAAACTCATGGACACCACCAGGATACGACAGGTCTTCGCCGGAAGCGGCGGTCCGCGAAGCCCCGAGCAGCGAAAGAGGGACTTCGTAATGGGAAAGGAAATCTACCAGTGGAAACAGGAGCACGGAAAGTACAAAGAACTGAATTTTCTGGTGGCCGTTAAAAGAGACCGCACAGTGCAGGACACCGCCCAGGAAAAGTCCCCCCCCCCGGTGAATCTCATAAAGTTGATGGTGTCGGTTAATTACACCATCAAGGACCCTTACGCCTACGCATACCAGTACACCGACACCCACGAGGTTCTCCGGTGCGTCGCTCACCAGAACATGACCGATTACTGCGCCACTGCCACGCTGCACAAAAAAAATCCCGGACAGCCGAACCGCCCTCAGGCGATACTGACTTTGGGTCGGAAGGATCTTGGCGAGCAACTTCACCGGATAATCCAGCGCGCCGCCGACGAACTGAACATGGGGGTGAATATCGAATACGTCGACGTTGTCTCGGCGCATCCGCCGCCCGAGACGGCCGAGGCGTACGAAGAAGTAACCGAAATGGAGCGGCGCGTGGTCCAGAAACTTTACGAGGCACGCGCCGAGGCGAACCGCATGCTCGCCGAAGTCGCCGGCGACACATCCGTCGCCCTGCGTCTGGCGTTCGCAATAAGGATGGAACGCGAGTTGGAGTCGCTCAAAGACGCCGCCGACATTCAGGAGCGCCTTGAGGACCTGAAGGAAATACTCACAAGCGACGCCGCCCGCTTTATCGAACGGATAAAACGGGAGAAACTTCTGGGCAAAAAGCCCGAAGAGATACCCGTCATCGACCTGCAAAAAGCCCACGAACGATACATGGACGTGCTGGACGAAATCGCCGCCGCCGACAAGCACGACGCGTCGCTATTAATCTCAAAGCACATTGAGCGCACCGGCGAAAACATCGAGTCGCTGTTCAACCAGACCTCGGGCGAGGCGGCGGTGCTGGTCGCCAAGGCAAGAGCGTACCGCTGGAAGAAGGAGTTCACTGAGCGGGCGAATTACCGCAAATTCGTCGGAACGCTGCTGGCGTACAAGGCATGCCCGCCGGTCTTCACGACCGACAGGTGGCTGGACGTGTGGGACGAGGTCCTGCCGTACATGACCAAGTACGTGCTGGGCGTCGATAAGAAAAAACTCGAAATCTGGCTGAACATCGAGCGCGAGCCGCAACTCATGCAGGGCGCGTACGAGGGCTCGGAAAAATGAACTTTTTGATAATTACTTATCCGCTATCGGACACGAGGAATATGCAAAAATGAAAAATTACATAGGACTGATACTGGCCGCTCTGGTGGTGGCCTCCCTGCTGGTATACACGGTCTCTTACCAGGTGGACGAATTCCAGGACGTGACGCTCATAAAGACATTAGGAAAGGTCACCAAGGTGGTCTGGGGGCACCGGGACCCGGGACTGCACTTCAAGTGGCCCTGGCCTTTTGAAAAACTGGTCCGCTACGACGCTCGCACACACCTGATCGAGAGCCCCCACATGGAGGTCCAGACCGCCGACCAGCAGCACATACTTTTGACGGTCCACTGCACCTGGCAAATAGCGGACCCCGTGCGCTTTCACGCCTCGCTCAAGACGGCAAACCCGGACAATCCCGAGCAGTTCACCCAGGCCATGGAGGAGCAACTCAAGTACCGTTTAATGAGTTTCCTCTCCGGGGTCGTCGGAACGTATGAATTGGGCGCTTTGGTAAACACCGACCCCGGCAAAATGAAACTCGAGGAAATCGAAGGGAAAATCTTCGAATCGCTTCAGACCTCGGTCATGAAAGATTACGGCGTGAAAATACATCCGGGCAGTTCCGGCATCAAGAGACTTGACCTGACCGAGGGTGTCTCAGGGGCGGTGATAGACCTCCAGAAGGGTGAGCGCCAGCAGTACATCAAACGGTTCCAGACCGAAGGCGAATCCGACGCCAGGGCAATCACCGAGCGGGCCCGCCTGTCGCGGGAGAGAATAATAGCGTTCGCCAACAGGAAGGCGGCGGAAATCCGCGCCGAGGGCGACCGCGAAGCCGCAAAAATATACAATCGCTTCCGGGAAAATCCCCAACTGGCGACTTTCCTCAGGTCCCTTGAATCACTCAAGCAGGGTCTGAAGGAAAAATCCGTCATTATCCTGGACGGAAGCGAGATCGAGGCCATCAAGTTCTTCCGTAAGCGACCGTCAACGCTGATCGAGGAAGGTGCAAAAGACAATGACGGGCAAAAGCGGACGACCGATAACGCTTCGCCAGAAAGTCAGGAAACAAAATGAGCGAATCCAACACCCCCGATACAAACGAAACCCAAGGCGTCCCGCCCCTTGGCGTCGACCCGCACGACCCGTCGGCGGCGTCGCTGGCAAATGCGCTGAGGTGGTGCTTCCGCCTGCTGGTGGCAATCATGATAATCGTGTGCGCGGCGTTCCTGCTAAGCGGCATAAAGACCATCCAGCCCAACCAGGTCGGGATTAAAAAACAGTTCGGGAAATACATCGGGCTCTGCCATCAGGGTCTGGCGTACACCTGGCCTTATCCCATCGGCGAAATCGAGATCGTCAACCTCGGTCAGCGGAACGTGAAGGTGGACGAATTCTGGATGCACGAAACCGCGCGCGACAAGACGCTGAGACCCTCCCAGCGCACCGCCGCCGCAGAAGGACTCAGGCCCGGGTGGGACGGCGCCCTGCTTACCGGCGACAGGCAACTCATACACGTAAAATTCTCCTGCTCGTACAGGATAATGAACGCGCTGGCATACGTAAAATACGTCAGGTCCGCCACGGACAAATCAACCAACGCCCTTCAGAAGGACACCCACCTTCAGGAACTGGTCCGCTCGGTCGCCGCCAACGCTGCCATCGCCGCCGCCGCCGGACGAACCGCCGAAAGCATAGTAAGCGCCGAAACGGAAGCTTTCACCGCCGACATAATGAACAACGCACAAAAACAGTTGGACTCGCTTATGGATATCGGACCCGCAGACGTATCCGGCGTGCAGATTACCAAGGTCAACATCGGCAAGGAAAAAACCTGGCCTCTTCGGGCGCTGCCTGCATATGAGGCCGCCAGTGAGGCCACGCAAAACGCCCAGCAGCAGCGCGAAGAGGCGGTAGCCGAGGCCATCAGCATTCTTAACTCGACCGCAGGACAGGACGTATCCAGAAAACTCGTGGGAGAACCCTGGGGTGCGCCCGGGGACCAATCCGAACAAGACGAGGATCACGACCTGATAGGACAATACGCACGCGCTCGACGGGAAGGCGAGACCGAACAGGCCGAAATGCTGCTCAAAAAAATCGACAACCTTCTGGTCAAAGACGCCGGCGGAGAGGTCCGCTCCGTCATTGCCGAGGCCCAGGCGTATCGCAACTCGGTGGTGGAAGTCGTCAGGGGACGGGCAAAAAAATTCACCGAACTGCTGGACGAATACCGAAGGTATCCTGATTTCATGCTCCAGCGCCTCTGGGCGGACGCCAGGGAGGAAATCCTCACCTCCCCCACCGTCGAGAAGTTCTATATCTCCAGTGGTCCAAAAACCATCCTGCGGGTGAGCAGGGACCCCGACATACTGCGCCAGGTTCTTCGCGAGCAGCTCAAGGCCCGGAAGGAAAACTCAGGCAAATCAAAAGAACGACAGGATTAATGCTTCGTAAAAAACATATGTCCCCGACAAACGACATAGTCGTAAAGACAATACAACTGACCAAAATATTCAGAGACTTCTGGCTGCGCCAGAAGGTGGCGGCAGTCACTGATCTCGACCTGGAAATCCGTCCCGGCGAGGTTTTCGGCCTGCTTGGCCCGAACGGGTCCGGAAAGACCACCACCATCAAGATGATACTGGGATTGCTGTTTCCCACCCGGGGACGCGTTACGGTCTTCGGCAAAAGTCCCACCGACGTGGAGACAAAATCCCGCATCGGCCTCCTGCCGGAGGAATCGTACCTTTATCCGTTCCTCGACGCCTACGAAACGCTGGACTTCTACGCCAGGTTGTTCCGCATGCCGCGCGCCGTCCGCAACAGTCGTATCGAGACCCTGCTGGAAATGGTCGGTCTGAAGGTCGCCGCTTACAGGCGCATCGGGGAATATTCAAAAGGCATGCAGCGCAGAATCGGGCTCGCACAGGCGCTGATTAACGACCCGGACCTGCTGATACTCGACGAGCCCACATCCGGGATGGACCCCGTCGGCACGCGACAGTTCAAGGACCTCATCCGCACGCTGGGACAGCGGGGAAAAACCGTGATACTCTCCAGCCACCTCCTTGCCGACGTCGAAGACGTGTGCGATCGCGTGTGCATACTCTACGCCGGAAGAAAGTGGACGCAGGGCACGGTTGACCAGTTGCTTTCCCGCCGGTCGCACACGCAGATTGTCACCGACCATCTCGACGACGAAACTATCGGCAAGATTCGCCAATTGCTTTCGGCCGAGGGCAAAGAAATAATCGAGGCCGGCGCTCCCCGCGAAAAACTGGAGACGTATTTCCTACAGATTATCGAAGACGCCCAC
>CAYZPY010000135.1:0-6941 GCA_964480425.1 uncultured Planctomycetaceae bacterium | reverse complement strand
GAGTCCGGTCTGGTGTCCGATGTGCCCGAGGGGCGTTTGCCTGTCAGGACAATTTTTGCGTAAGCGCGGTAAAGTTTGATCTGCGCCTGCGACAATCCAAGCACGGTATCGTCCCGGTCCCGTGTGTCGAGTTCCTCTATCAGCATTTGAGCCCATTTTTCGCCCTGTCGCTCGCGCCCCCTTGTCTGATTCATGTAAGCGGCCAGGAACAGCAGCGTCGGATCCGGATTTTCACGCCCGGCGAGTCTGTCGTTCAACTTCTTTAGATGCCTGTCGAACGCCGCCTGGTCCATCATATCTTCGATATCGAGGCGGGTCTCCATCACCGGCGGGAACAATTCCATCGCCCTTCGCAGATGATGTCCCGCGGTGAACGATTCGCCCGCCGAGAACAGCGACAGGGCAAGACCCAGCCGCGCTATGGGATTGGCCGAATCGATGCTGACTGCGAAACCGTACTTTCTTGCGGCGGCGTAATACCGCCCGGCCTTAAGGTGCTCGTCGCCTTGCGACATCAGACGGTTAAAGGCGTCCTTGCCGGTCCCCGCCAGACTGTGAATGATGATATTCTCTCCTGGCCCGACCTCGACGAGTTTGCCCTCATCGTCGCCATCGTCGCCCTGTTCGCCTTGTCGTCGTTGACCATCCTGCGGCCGCTGTCGTTCGTACGGCTCTACGGGCTTTACAACGTCTGTTGAGGTGTCCCGCCGCCGCTGCCAGGGCGCCGGTTCGCCGATATCCTCGCCCCTGCGCTGATTAATGCGCAGCAGCATGTCGATGAAAACGTCCCGGTTTGCCTGCGGAAGCCCACGGGTTTCCTGACGCCTTGTCTGTCCGGCGGCGGCGTCCCGTCCGGGCGACTTGCCCAGGGGTCCGCCTCTGGTCAGGCCTTGCTCGCCCTCGGCGCCGTCCGGTTGCTCCCGCCCGCCGTCGGGGGGCAATTCTTCCTGACGCCCGGCGGTGGAATCCACCTCGGAGCGGACGCTGGTGTCGACCGGAATCTGGGCGGGCATATCCATTCCGCCGTCGGTCCCTGCCGCCTCGGCCAACTCCTCCATAAGACGCGACCTTTGAGCGGGCAGCATTATGTCGCCGGCGCCCGGAAGCAGTCCGGTGCGGTTAAACGTATCGCCCGGCGCGCCCAGCGCCTGCGGTACGACCCGACGCGTGCCCACATCCAGCGGCGAGGGCAGGTCCGTTATGACGTCCCCGCCTTCCTGGAGTCTCTGTCCGCCAAGCATGCCCCGGTAATCACTGACGGCCCCGGAATAGAGTCTTCTAAGCGTTCCGTCCGGCACCTCGCTGCGGACGATATTTCCGCCGGGCAAATTAGCCCCTGCCGATATCTCCCGCACGCCCAGAACCGTTGTGGAGCGGTCCAGGAAGAGGCTTGCCCTGTAAGGCATTCCACCACCTGTAACGTCTCCGATGCCCACCGAGGCCCGCCTGAATGACCTCAGTGCCGCCGAGGGAACGGTCAGATTAAGTTCATTGGGGGCAAAGTATCCGACCGGGGCGCGAAACCTGCCAAGACCCGTCACTCGCCCGGTCACGTAGAGTTGACTGTCGGGCACGAACTGGTCCTGCACGATTGGATTCCTTCCGCCTGAGCCGACGCGGTAATTGACGTCGAGTTCCCTGCCGCCCTGCTGCTGCGAGACCTGCGCCTCAAGAGCGCCGCAGACGCCTAAAATCAGCACAACGGCAAGTACGGCAGCCGCTCGGGGGGGTGTTTGACGCATTTTATCTTCACTGTTTTTCATGGCTGTTAACCCTGCTTTCCACTTAATTATATGCGGTTCTGATCCGCGGTGTGCAGGATAATATTCCCTATTGACGTCAGCATGCGTCGGTCTGGCAGGAATACTTGAATTATCGTCACAACCGGATATCAAGGTGATTTATTTTTGCGCCTCGCGCGCCTGGGAGGAATTTCCCGGCGCAGTGCCGCCCGCCGGCGTGCGCCCGGAGCAGATATGCAGATATATGGCTATAATCACGTAATGGACGATTCGCCGATTGCCGATGATAATAAACTGGACCCGTCGTCGGTGAAATTCCGGCGCGCACGGTTGTTATGATATACTCAAAACAACCCGCCGGAGCCTCGTTCGGCGCAGCATTGCGCGGCGCTGGAACCGGTCCGACTGCACAGGAGTTTGCAAACACAGCATGCGTCCACTAAAGACATTCACCGTATCTCCGGCGGCGCCTGATGAGTTGGCGCCGCTGGTGGAACTGGCATATAATCTGCGATGGTCCTGGCACAGCGAGGTGCAGAACCTTTTCGCCCGGATGGACACGGACGCCTGGGAAGCCACAAACCACAATCCCGTGGCCATGCTGGGCAGGATGGACAGGCAGCGGCTCAAGGACCTGTCCGTGGATAAGCATTTTCTCGACGAGGTCCGCCGCCTGTGGGACGAGCTTAAGAGTTACCTGGAACAAGGGGGATGGTGGACCAAAACTCACGGTCGCAAATACGGAGGCGCCACGCCGCTGGCGGCGTATTTCTGCGCCGAATACGGCCTGGTCGACTGCATGCCGCTATACGCCGGAGGACTGGGCGTACTGGCGGGTGATTACCTCAAAAGCGCATCGGACATGGACATACCGATAGTCAGCGTGGGGCTGCTGTACCAGCAGGGGTACTTACGCCAGCGGCTGAACGCCGACGGGTGGCAGATGGAACTCTTCCCGCTGAATGACTTTTACAACCTTCCGATCGAGCTTGTCCGCGACGATGAAGGCGCCGTGGTGAGGGTTCACGTTCCCATGCCGCAGCGCAACGTCACGGTCCAGGTGTGGCGTGTTCGCGTGGGGCGAGTGGACCTTTACATGCTCGATACGAACCTTCCCGAGAACCCCCCGCCCTACCGTCATATAACGGGACAACTTTACGGCGGCGACCGGGAGATGCGGATCCGTCAGGAAATCGTGCTGGGACTGGGCGGAATAAGAATGCTCGAGGGGCTTGGTATCCGTCCCGCGTCGTTCCACATAAACGAAGGTCACTCGGCCTTTCTGGCGCTGGAGCGGATTCGTTCGCTGATGTCCGGGGAGGGTTTGTCTTTCGAGCAGGCGCGGCAGGCGGTGTCGGCGTCGAACATATTCACCACGCACACGCCCGTCCCTGCGGGCAACGACGCGTTCGAACCATGGCTTATCGACAAATATTTTTCGAACTACTGGCCCCGCCTGGGCCTGGACAGAAACGCATTTTTCGCCCTCGGCAGGCAGGACCCCTCCAATCACGACGAGCCGATGAGTCTGACGGTGCTGGCGATGAAGCTCAGCGAGTTCCGCAACGGCGTCAGCGAACTGCACGGGCAGGTCAGCAGGCGTTTGTGGTCGGGCATTTGGCCGGGCGCGCCCGAGGAGGAGTCGCCCATCACATCGATAACCGACGGCATCCACACCCGCAACTGGATAAGCCCCGAGATGTGCCACCTGCTCGGCGAGCACCTGGGCGACGGGTGGCACTCGACGCCACCGGATGAGAAAACGTGGGAAGCCCTGGAGGGCGTAGACGACGCAGAACTGTGGCGCATACACCAGCGGAACCGGCGGCGTCTGGTCGAATTCGCCCGGCGGCGACTGCGCGACCAGCTCGTGCTGCGCGGCGCCGGAAAGTCGGAAAGCCTCGACGCCGGGAAGGTTCTCGATCCCGAGGCGCTCACCATCGTCTTTGCGCGAAGGTTCGCCACTTACAAGCGGGCGAACCTGGTTCTTCAGGACACGGACCGCCTGGCGAAAATCCTCAACGACAGGCAACGCCCCGTCCAGCTCATCTTCGCCGGCAAGGGTCACCCGATGGACAAGGCCGGCAAGGAGCTCATCCGCAGGATAATTCACGTGGCCAGGCAGGCGCCGTTCCGCAGGTCGATGGTGTTCATCGAAGACTACGACATGAACATCGCGCGTCGTCTGGTCCAGGGATGCGACGTGTGGCTCAACACGCCGCTGAGGCCCATGGAGGCCTCGGGAACGAGCGGAATGAAGGCCGCCGCAAACGGGGGACTGAACCTCTCGGTACTCGACGGCTGGTGGGCCGAAGGATACCAACCCGACGTCGGATGGGCCATCGGCGGCGACGAAAATTACCACGACCTGGACTACCAGAATTCGGTGGAGTCACAGACGCTCTACGACCTGCTGGAGCACGAGGTGGTCCCCCTGTTCTACGACCGCGGGGAGGATAATCTCCCCGTGAAATGGATTTCCATGATGAAGCGGGCAATGTCAAAACTCGCGCCGCGATTTAGCATCAACCGGATGATCCTCCAGTACGCCGAGGAATTCTACGCCCCGGCTGCAAAACTTTGGGAAGACCTTTCGGCGAACGGTTTTTCCAGCGCCTGCGAACTTGCCCGCAAAAAGTGCCGCCTGGCGGATAACTTCAAAAAAATCACAATAGAGAGCGTCAGCGACAACATGAACTCCAGCCCCGACGGGGCGCCCGTGGGAAAGAACCTGCTGGTGGAAGCGGTAGTCAACCTTCACCACATAGGGACCGAGGAGGTGCAGGTGGAACTTTATTACGGTTCGCTGGACGAAAACGAGCAGTTCACAAGCGGACAGGCCACGCCCATGGAAAAGGTCGAGAACCTCGGGGAGGGACGAATTCGCTGCCGCGCCCAAATTACGTGCCGACGGAGCGGTCGCCTGGGATACACCGTCCGCGTGGTGGGACGACATCTCCTGTTCGAAAACAAAACGGATGTTTCGCTCCTCAGGTGGGCTTAAAATCGATTGCCCCATTATCCCCATTGTCTGTTATAATGAATTCGACAACATGGGCGAATATGATATCGTATCTTATCGCGGACGATATTCGACTTACCGCCAGAACAGACCGGTGTGCAAAGATGCCCGGAAACGAACTCGACGCCACAACATCGTAATGACCGAATCGAGGCACATCCTGCCGCGGTTGTGGTTGTCGGCTGTGGGTATCTTTTCGCACCGGTCTTTATTTATGCCGGGTAATTGTCCCGCAGGCGATTGCCTGATCCGATACGAAGCGACACCATGAAAACGACAGTCAAACTTCCCGACGGCGACAAACTTGAATACGACAGGCCCGTCACGGCACTGGAAGTCGCCGGCGACATATCGCAGGGGCTGGCGCGTGCGGCGGTGGCGGCCGAGGTGGACGAGATGCTGCGCGACCTGAACCAGACGCTGCCCGAGGGCGACTGCGAGCTGAAGTTAGTAACCGACAGGGACACCGCGGGTCTGGTGGTGCTTCGACACACGGCGGCACACGTGCTCGCCGAGGCGGTGATTCGTCTTTACGGCCCGAAGGTGCAGTACACGATAGGCCCGCCGCTGGTGGACGATTACCAGTACGGTTTTTATTACGATTTCGACCTGCCCCGCCCCGTCGGCGCCGATGACCTGCCTGAAATCGAGCAGGAGATGCACAAAATCGTCTCGGAGAAGACGCCGCTGGAGCGACTGGAGATACCCGTCGAAGAGGCGAAGGAATTCTTCCGCCGGCGCGGGCAGGAATACAAAATCGAGATGATAGACGATCTGGTCGGCGCCGAGGGCGTCGAGACGGTCAGTCTATATCGACAGGGCGATTTCGTGGACATGTGCCGCGGACCGCACCTGCCGCACACGGGCAAACTTGGAAAAGCGTTCAAACTGCTCACCACCGCCGGGGCCTACTGGCGGGGCGACGAATCCAGAAAAATGCTGACCCGAATCTACGGGACCGCATTTTTCGAAAAAAAGCAACTCACCGAGCACCTCCAGCGCGTCGAGGAAGCGAAAAAACGCGACCATCGCATCCTCGGACGGCAACTGGAACTGTTCACCTTCTCCGATCAGTTAGGTCCGGGACTGCCGCTGTGGCTGCCAAAAGGCGCCGTCGTGCGGATGGAGCTGGAGAACTGGCTGCGAGGCGAACTGACCAGGCGCGGATACCAGGCGGTCATCTCCCCACACATCGGCAAACTCAACCTGTGGCGGACAAGCGGGCACTACCCCTACTACGAGCACGGACTGTTCCCCACCATGGTCCCGGCGGCGAACGCCGCCGGAAAAGAACTTATCGACGCACTGACCGACCTGATTAACAAAAACGGCGAGCAGAACTCGGACGAACTGCCCCAGGAGCGACGGCTCGTCGAGGCCGCGGGTATCGACCCAAAACGATACCCGTTCGGCGAGCAGGCGTGGGAGCGTCTGGCCAAGGCGAAGTACCTGACCGCGCTGAAGGACGAATCCGGCCGGGTGGACGGCATGCTCGTCAAGCCCATGAACTGCCCGTTCCACATCCAGGTTTACAAAAACAAGCAGCGCAGCTATCGCGAACTACCTCTGCGTCTGAGCGAATTCGGCACCGTGTACCGCTACGAGCAGTCGGGCGAGCTGAGCGGTCTGACCCGCGTTCGCGGCTTCACGCAGGACGACGCGCACATATTCTGCACGCCCGAGCAGCTCCAGGCGGAGATAGAATCCTGCGTGGACCTGACCAAGGTGTGCCTGGGAACGCTGGGACTGGAGGATTACCGCGTGCGGGTGGGCCTGCGCGACCCCGACAGCGCCAAGTACACCGGCTCGTCGGAGAACTGGGACCTTGCCGAGGAGAACATCCGCCGGGTCGTTCGCGACATGGGCATGGATTACACCGAAGAGCCCGGCGAGGCGGCGTTTTACGGCCCGAAGATCGACTTCGTGGTCAAGGACTGCATCGGCAGAGAATGGCAGCTTGGCACCATCCAGGTGGATTACAACATACCCCAGCGGTTCGAGCTGGAATACATCGGAACCGACAACAGTCCCCACCGCCCCGTGCTGATACACAGGGCGCCGTTCGGCTCGATGGAAAGGTTCGTGGGCATACTTATCGAGCACTTCGCCGGCGAGTTCCCGCTGTGGCTGGCGCCGGTGCAGGCGGCGGTGCTCCCGGTCAGCGACAAGTATTCGCA
>CAYZPY010000134.1:6340-6947 GCA_964480425.1 uncultured Planctomycetaceae bacterium | reverse complement strand
GCGGCGGCCTGTCGTGCCCGCAGGGGCTGCCGTCCTGTGCGCGGAGGTGCTCGTTGAAGCCGAAGGCGAACTCGGGATTTTTCGCAAGGCCCACGAGTTCGCTAAGCGCATCGAGTTTCCGGCTGGCAAGCCGCGTTTTGCCCGCCTGGTCTGTTGTCGGGTCCGGGTTCCTATCGGAAACGACGAATGATGAAACTCGCCCGCCATAGGGGTGTAAAAATGTCGAATCAATGCCGAATACACGAATCAACGAGTCAATCCGCAATCCGTCAACTATCCCTTCGCCCTTTTTCCCGTGCGAAAAATCGAGTAACCTTGTGCCTCAGTGAGCATTAATAATGGATGAACGATGCCTTCACAGGAGAAACGCATGAGCGAGTCGCCGCAGACCCCGGCGGACGTGAGGATAATCGAGAACCTCAACAAGGCCAAGGCCAAGATGCTGGCCGAGCTCCACAAGGTCATCATAGGACAGGACGCCGTTATCGAACTTCTGATGCAGGCGCTGCTTTCTCGCGGGCACTGCCTGCTGGTGGGCGTTCCGGGACTGGCCAAGACCATGATGATCTCTACCCTGTCGCGCGTTCTTCATCTGTCGTTCAACCGC